>JBKJTS010000135.1:0-3745 GCA_046590885.1 Gammaproteobacteria bacterium | reverse complement strand
CTCAAAGAGATGGGCATGGAAAATTATCATCATAATCTTGAGTCTGCCGAGAGTTTTTTTGCAAATGTGTGTACCACGCATACCTATCAGGAAAATATCGACACCATTGCCCATGCGCGCGCAGCGGGTCTGCGAGTGTGTGCCGGGGGCATTCTGGGCATGGGGGAAAGTCTGGACCAACGTATCGAACTGGCCATCACGCTGCGTAACCTGGGCGTAGAATCGGTACCACTGAATTTTCTCAATCCGCAACCCGGCACCCCGATGGCGCATGTGGAGCCAATGAAGCCGATGGAGATCCTCAAGGCCATCGCCGTGTTTCGTTATTTATTGCCCAAGGCAGAAATCCGCATTGCCGGTGGCCGTCAATTTCTCGGTGAACTGCAAGTGATGATCTTCATGGCTGGCGCATCGGGCGTCATGATCGGCGATTACCTCACCACTAAAGGTCGTCAGGTTGAGGATGATCTGAAAATGCTGGATACCCTTAATTTAAAGCCGCGCGGTGATACGCAACAGCGCCGCGCCGCGCCGCTGGGTGATCAGGGTCGCAGTGACGCAGCCACCGAACACAAGGTCGTCTGGACGTGAGAGACCTTGCCGCGAATCTTGCGCGGCAACTTGATCGGCAAAAAGCGCTGAATCTCTACCGCACACGCCGTGTGCTGGAAAGCCCGGCGGGTGTAACAGCAGTGATTGACGGGCAGCGCTATTTATCTTTTTGCAGCAATGATTATCTGGGATTGGCAAATCATCCCGAGGTGATTCAGGCCATGCAGCAAGGCGCTGCCGACTACGGTGTCGGCAGCGGCGGGGCGCATCTGGTGAGCGGCCACAGCCGCCCGCATCATGCGCTTGAAGAAGAGTTGGCGGCATTTACGCAACGTCCCCGCGCCCTGTTATTTTCCACGGGCTATATGGCGAACCTGGGTGTAATGAGCGCGCTCGCGCAACGTAGCGATACGCTGTATGCAGACCGGCTCAACCATGCGTCGCTAGTTGACGCCGCATTGCTGTCACAGGCGCGTCTACGTCGTTATCCGCATGCGGATCTGGCAATCCTGGAAAAATGGTTAGGTGAAGCATCAGGAGATACCACCGAACATAAGTGGATCATCAGCGATGGCGTGTTCAGTATGGACGGTGATCTTGCGCCATTACCGCAGCTTGCAGCGCTGGCTCGCCAGCATAATGCCGGGTTGATCATTGATGATGCCCATGGCTTTGGTGTGCTGGGCCAGCACGGTGCTGGCATTGCGGAGCATTTTGCGCTGAACGCGGCGCAGGTGCCGGTATTGATTGGCACTTTAGGAAAAGCATTTGGTACCTTCGGTGCCTTTGTTGCAGGCAGTGAAGATCTAATTGAAACATTGATTCAACATGCGCGTAGCTACATTTACACCACCGCTCTGCCACCCGCCATTGCGCAGGCCACGCGCGTGAGCTTACGGCTGGTACAAACGGAAAGTTGGCGGCGCGCACATCTGCTGCAGTTAGTGGCACGGTTTCGTGCCGGCATGGAACAGCGTGGGTTGCTGTCCCTATTGATGCCCTCACCCACACCGATTCAACCACTGCGGGTAGGTGATGCAGCGCGTGCGCTGGCGTTAAGCCAGGCGTTGCTGGCGCACGGGATTATGATCAGCGCGATTCGCCCGCCCACCGTACCGCAAGGCAGCGCGCGGTTACGCATCACTTTTAGTGCAAATCATAGCGATGCGCACATCGACACTTTGCTGGATGCGTTGTCTGAAGTGTTATGAGCTTGCATGTGCAAAGTTTTGGTGAGGGCCCGGATATTGTCCTGCTGCATGGTTGGGGGCTGCATGCAGGTGTATGGCATGAGACAGCGGAGCAACTTGCAAAGCACAGTCGCGTTACATTGATAGATCTGCCGGGCCATGGGCGCAGTGCGCCCATGGCAGATTATGCATTGTCACGCATGGCTGCCAACATCGCCGAAGTCGCACCACCGCATGCGACATGGCTGGGCTGGTCGCTGGGCGGCATGGTCGCCATGCATATCGCCGCTACCGTACCATCGCGAGTTACGGCGCTAATACTGGTGGCCAGCACGCCGCAATTTGTGCGTGATGATAATTGGCCGCACGCGCTGGATAGATCGGTGCTGGAATCGTTCGCCCAGGCATTGCAGGAAAATCACGCGCAAACAGTGCAACGTTTTCTGACCCTGCAAACCAGAGGTGCTGCGCAAGGGCAGGATACACTGCGGTATTTACGCAACACTGTTATTCAATATCCGCCGCAACCTGATGCGTTGGCCGGTGGGCTGGCTATTTTGCGTGATGCACGTTTGCGGCCATGCTTACAGCGGATCGCTTGCCCCGTGCAAATTATTCTCGGTGAGCGTGACACGCTGGTGCCATACGAGGTGGGCGCTGTGTTGCAGACACAAATCACTGACGCGCGTCTGCACATAATTGCGGGGGCGGGTCACGCACCGTTTTTATCGCACCCTGTAGACTTTATTAATTGTATTAACGGGTTTCTTGATGAGCAACGATAACGATCATTTCTATCTCGATAAAAAACGGGTACGCGCCGCCTTTGATCGCGCCGCGCTACGTTACGATGACGCCGCCGTGCTGCAAAGTGAAGTACGCGTGCGCCTGCTGGAGCGGCTGGATCTAATAAAAATCCAGCCGCAGATCATCCTCGATATTGGCGCGGGCACCGGCCATGGCACCGCTGCGTTAATACAGCGCTATAAAAAAGCCGAAGTGATTGCCGTGGATGTGGCGCATGGTATGTTATTACAGACGCGCCACAAAAATTCTTCGTGGCGGCCATGGCAAAAAACCCCTGCCCTGGCGTGTGGTGATGCAGAAAATCTTCCGTTTGCCGATGCCTGCGCTGACATGATTTTTTCCAACCTCACTCTGCAGTGGTGCAATGATCTGGATCGCACCTTTAAGGAATTTCGCCGCGTATTGAAACCGGGCGGCTTGCTGATGTTTACTACCTTTGGTCCGGATACGCTTAAAGAGCTGCGTCAGAGCTGGAGCAGCGTCGACGGATTTAATCACGTCAATGTGTTTATTGATATGCACGACATTGGCGATGCCATGATGCGTGCGCGCCTTGCTATTCCAGTGGTGATGGACACGGAAAATTTCACGCTCACCTACGCCACCGTTCAGCACCTGATGCGCGATCTTAAAACCATTGGCGCGCATAACGTCACGGCGGGGCGCGCCCACGGCCTGACCGGCAAAGGGCGTATGCAGACGCTGCACGCCGCCTATGAAAACTATCGGCGTGATGGGGTGCTTCCTGCCACTTATGAAATTGTCTATGGCCATGCCTGGGCGCCAGAACAAAATACCGCCGCACAACCAACACGCGAGCCCGGCGTATTCAAAGTGGATTTTTCGCCGCGCCGACAGGAATTTCCCGGCTCATGAAAGGATTTTTTATTGCCGGCACTGACACCGACATAGGTAAAACCCGTATCGCCGCCGGGCTGTTGCATGTACTCGCAGCACGTGGCCACACCACCGCCGCAATGAAGCCTGTGTCAGCCGGGTGTCATGACATCGCAAATGATTCGCGCCATGACACCACGCACGGTCTGAGCCATGACAACATGCGCAATCTGCGCAATGATGACGCCTTGATTTTGCAACACCACGCCACACTGGCTTTGCCTTACGAACATGTCAATCCTTATGCCTATGCCCCCGCGATTGCGCCGCATATCGCTGCCGCGCAAACTGGGCATGCT
>JBKJTS010000001.1:0-9088 GCA_046590885.1 Gammaproteobacteria bacterium | reverse complement strand
TTGTTGCCTGCGCGGTGCTGATGAGATTATTGAAAATTTGTTGTGCAAGCAGGACAATAGGTTGTGGGAGAGGCGCAGATACTTTATTCACCGCAGGATCAGCTATCAGCGCAATGTTCGTCAAGAGAGGAGTAATCTCAGTCTGTCGCGGCAGTGCGGTGCGGAAGGCCTGGGCAATCGGATCATTTTTAATTGGCTGATTGATAGCCTTCAACACCGTTTGAGCCCCGGTGGATGTAACTTGTAATTGCAGTGTCTGGCCCGGCTGGGTTGGCAGTGGATTATTTGGTTGGGTTTGAATATGTGCCTGAATTAATGCCTCATTAACTTTTAAAGTCACCGTGCCGCGTGCATCGGTGGAGACGACGAGGGCATTGAGGATTTGACCTACCTGCCAGGAGTCCGTGACACTGACAGGCGCAGGTGTGACTATCGGCGCAGCTTGTCCAATTACGTCTATTCGCATACACGATGCTCAATTAGAATGCTTTACAAGTTAATCAGTATAGAGCAAATTTATACGGGTAAATAGATAGACTTCCGAGTATTGAGAATAGTTGACGAAAAATTACTAAACTAAGTAAAGTTAGGTTTAAGTTGAGAACCGCACTTCAACCCGTTCAGCAACAGGCATTTACAATGCAAAACCAGTTATTATGGTATATCCGCCGTGTTGGTAATGGTGGTGCTATTCAGGGGGGATCTCCCGGTATAGTTAAGTCGGCTGAAATTAAAGGCCCTTTCCCCAGTGGGCTAGTGTCCCGTTATGTTTTGCTGGGCCGAGTGCAGTTGACGGATGAAGTGAGTGTTGACCGCGAAATATGGCGACCTGTGAATGAAGTCGTGGAATTAATCCCCGAAATCATGTTGGGTGATGATAATGATCCTGCCGTTCTGGAGCGCTTAAATGCAGCCAAGCGTTGGTCGGATGAGCGCCTTGCGCATGATCGCCGTGCAGATCAACCGCCTAATCCTGAGTTTTTAAGACGACGTGCAGGTGAGCGTCGTCAATCAGAGCCAGCGGTAATTGTACAGCATCGAGTCGCCAAGACTAAGCGCTCAACTGATGAAAAAGATCTGCAACCCCCACGGCGTTACGGTATGTTTATAACGGTAGGCAGCATAGGCTTATTAGCACTCACGTTTTTTTTTATCCCACGCGATGAAAGGCAGGATACCTTGCGTGATTGTCTGACTGCGGCGCAACCGAAAGTAGAGTGGAGTGGCTGTAAGATGGAAGGCGCTCAATTAGACAGAGCGAATTTGCAGGGCGCACAGTTGCGTGAAGCCATTTTAAATGGAGCTTCGTTGCAACAAGCCAACTTAAAAGGTGCCGATTTATCATATGCAGAATTAAATTTTTCTAACTTGAGCATGGCTGATCTGAGTGGTGCACTGCTACTAGGAACCAGTCTACGAGGGGCTAACCTGACCAATACCAACCTGCGCGCCGCAAATCTTTCGTATGCAGATTTTTCCGGAGCCGATCTTTCCTCTGCGCAGCTTGAGGGTGCACTTCTGGATAACGCGATCTGGATTGATAAAAGTAAGTGTGCGCCGCAATCGGTGGGGCGTTGCTTAACGGTTGTGCCGCGTTAATGAAGGGTATGGCGTCACGTTAATAATCCCCTTGATTATTGAGAGTTGTTAATCAGAGTACGGGCGCATTGTATGCCGCTGCGCACGGCGCCTTCCAGGGTGGCTGGGTAGCCCGTATCTGTAAAGTCTCCCGCTAACCAAGCGCCATGTACCGGTAGCTTTGCTGCGGGGCGTACGCTATTAATACCGGTGCGACACGAAAAGGTGGCACGTTTTTCCCGAATAATTAACGCATCTGCAGCGTTATGAAGGGGCGCAGGCCAATCCGTGAAAACCTGGCTAAGCTCTTTTACCACACAGGCGCTAAGCGCCTGATTGTTCAGCGCCATGTGTTCACCGGGGCCACTAATCACTACTGCCATCAAACCCGCGGATTCCGGCCCATACAGTCGCCGATCAAATACCCACTGTGACGTCGTATCCAGCAACCCAATCATGGGTATTTCAAGTTTTATATGGGGTGGATACCGCACATACACTGTGCAAATGGGTTCATGGCTAATGTGGGCCAGCTGCTGAGCAATATCATGTAATACTGCATGGGGCTCAAGCAAGCGTTGACAAGAGACAGGTGAGACAGCAAGTATTACATGATCCGCGTGGATTTCGTGAGTGGCTGTTGTTACACCCTGTAACGCGCCATTATCCAGGCGTAATTTCTGCACCCGCTGATTGAGGATCACAGTGCCGCCTTGGGCTTCGATAAAACGCTGCGCCGGTGCCGGGAAAATATCACTTAAATCGGTGTGACAGAAGAGGAGATCAGAGTCCTCGCGTTGCCGTGAAAATGCGTCTTGTAGTACGTGTTTAAAAACCTGTGATGATGCAATTTCCATTGGGGTATTAAGAATTGCCAGGCATAGAGGTTGCCAAAGAATACGAATTAATGTAAAGGGTTGTTTGTATTGCGCAAGCCACGCCGCTACGCTAATATCCTGTTCGGCCTTATATTCTCGATCTTTCTGAGTTTTGTCTGTCAGCACACGGCGGCACAGAGAAAGTGCTGCCAGGCGGTCGGCTATTGTCAGGCCTTCCGAGTGCAACAAACCCGTAATCAAATGCAGTGGAGCGGGCAGGGCAGGACACCGAATGCGCACGTCAGACCGGTGTGGTGATTTAAATAGTAAATGCAGTGGGTGGCGCTGCAGTACAGTGGTTTCTGTTACACCTACAACATTTAACAAACGTAATGTATCGCGATAGGCGCCAAGCAATAAGTGCTGGCCATTATCAATAAGCTGGTTGCCGTGTGCAACACTGCGTGCGCGACCACCCAGCTGTGGTGCAGCCTCCAGCAAAGTGACACGAACACCGTGACTACACAGTTCGACGGCAGCAGCCAAACCTGCCCAACCGCCACCTATGACGATGACATGCATTTAGGTTCTCTGGATTTTCGTACTATTTTTTACTAATTTTTTAAAGCGATTTTTTTCATGACGTGCAGTGCGCCATGCAATCCATAATTTTCGCAATGGCGTCAGCGAAACGCGGCGTTCGAGAACATTAAAACTATCTTTCTCTATTTCCTCCAGGGTTGATAAATAAATTGCCGACATGATCAGGCCGCTACGTTGCGGATAACGATCAATGTCGGGCAAGTGGGCGTGCGCCTGTGTGTAGTATTGATGCGCGCGTTCCGCCTGAAATTTAAATAACCCACGCATTTTGTCCGTAGTACGGAATCTTGTAATATCTTCGGGCGTTACTCCAAAGCGTTCCAGTTCGTCCAGGGGCAAATAAATCCGGCCGAGCATTGCATCTTCACGTACATCACGCAAAATATTGGTGAGCTGAAATGCCATGCCCAGTTCGTGCGCATATTTAAGCGTATTACGATCCTGATAACCAAAAATCTCTACCGACATCAATCCTACAATGCTGGCGACGCGATGACAATACAGCATAAGGTCGGTAAAAGATGCATAACCTTGATGGTCTAGATCCATCTCCATGCCAGCTATGATTTCCAGAAAATGTTCTTGGGGTAAATTATAGTTAGCTATGGCGCCAGCTAATGCCTGGCTGACAGGGTGTCGCGACGTGCCCGTGAATACTCTACCGACTTCTTCGCGCCACCATTGCAGTTTAATGCGTGCCACATTGGTATCTGTGCACTCATCAACAACATCATCCACTTCCCGGCAAAAAGCGTAGAGCGCAGTAATAGCTTGTCGTTGCTGGGGTGGCAAAAACAGGAAACTGTAATAAAAACTTGAACCGCTTTTGGCAGCTTTATCCTGGCAATACTGGTCGGGAGTCATGAGGATAAACTGGCTGGAAAGAGTAATTTAAAATTATAGCATAGTGAGGAATGGCCTCCTCTTTAATGTGAGGGATAATATAATTATATACAATATAATTATATAGTTATTTTATTTTCTGAGGGCGGCCAAGGTTGCCATTTTCAGCCAATCGCTCATGCCAAGCCGCGGACGGGTAAAGACATCGGCCGACTGTGTCTGCAGGGCGTCCAATACACGTAAACCACCCTGGATGGTCATGCGCAATTCAAAGCCAATACGGCCAGGCAAGACGTTACCTAACGGTGCGCCAACCAGCATCATATGGCGAGTGCGCTCAATGACGTGGTTCATTAGTGCGCACATGGCGGCATCGGTGTGTGCAGTGTGAATATGTTCTTCGGTGACACCGAAGTGGGCCATATCATCTTGCGGGAAATAAATACGACCTTGTTCGTGGTAATCCTGCGTTATATCTTGCAGGAAATTAATAATTTGCAGTGCGCTGCATACAGCATCGGATTGCGCCAGGTTGACGGGTGTCGCAAGACTATAAAGATACAGCAGCAAGCGGCCCACCGGGTTGGCGGAGTAACGGCAATAGTTTAATACTTCAGCCTGATTGGCGTATCGAAGCTTGGTGACATCCATACTGAATGCGGTCAGCAGATCATAAAAAAGTTCCAGCGGCAGGGTATGTTTTTTTATGACATCGTCCAGCGCTATAAAAATCGGATTATCAACTTCCCCACCACGTTTAAGCGTGTCAAGGTGATTAACATAAGTGTTGAGTTGTGCCAGCCGCTCAGCGGGAAGGGCATCACCTTCATCGGCAAAATCATCGGCGCTACGGGCAAAAGCATAGATGACGCTGATGGGTTCGCGCAGTTGTTTGGGTAAAAAAACCGAAGCGACCGGAAAGTTTTCATAATGCGAGCGTGCCATCTGCATACAATGGGCATAGGAATGACGCAATGACATGGGGCGCGGATTATTATTGGACATCGGGAGTTATGACTTCGACGCTACGTACGCCTTTTTCAATTTGCTCTGGTATTTCCAGTGTTTTCGGCGCGCTAATACCGAGTTCAGTAAATTTGCGTGCGCCGGGAATAATCTGGTGCTCAAAAGAACCGACGGCTTTGTTGTAGTGTTCGAGGCTGCTGCCCAGGCTTCTACCCAGTTTAGCCAAATGTTCCGAGAACACGCACAGGCGTTTATGCAAGTCTACCCCCAGGTCGCGTATCTGTTCCGCATTTTTGGCAAGGGCCTGTTGCTGCCAGCCGAAGGCAACGGCACGTAATAATGCGACAAAGCTGGTGGGTGTGGCCAAGATCACTTTCTGGCGTAGCGCATCTTCCAGCAAGGCGCGATCGACATCCAGCGCGGCGCTGAGAAACTGGTCGCCGGGAATGAACATCACCACAAAATCCGGGCTATTGTTGAATTGGCTCCAATAGCTGCGCGCTGCAAGCTCGCGCACGCGTTCACGTACTTTGCGCGCGTGGCGTGTCAGATGCACGTCGCGCGTTGCATCGTCGGGCGCTTCTACGGCGCTCAGGTAAGCATCCAGCGGGGTTTTTGCGTCGACAATAATCTCGCGCCCACCGGGCATGCGTATAATCATGTCGGGGCGCATCGCGCCATCGGTAGTGTTGGTGTGTTCCTGCTCGTAAAAATCGCAATATTCCACCATGCCGGCCAATTCTGCCAGCCGTTTCAGCGTCATCTCACCCCACTGGCCGCGCACTTCCGGGCGGCGTAACGCCTGTACCAGGTTGCGTGTTTCGCTGTGCAAAATTTGCTGTGTTTGGGCCATAGTCTCCAGATGTTTGGTGATGGAGCCATACGCCTCTTTGCGCTCATTTTCGATCTGGCGAAATTGTTGCTCGGTTTTTTGCAAGGTTTCCTTGATGGGGCGTAGCAGGCTTTCAATGGATTTTTCTTTTTGCTCAAGATCGCCTTGTGCCTTGATCTGGAACTGTTTGAGATTCTCCTGGGCGAGCTTCAGGAATTCTTCCGAATTATTTTTGAGTGCTTCGCTGGAAGCCACCGAAAAACTTTGCGCCATGTGCATGCGTGCATGTTCAAGCGCTTGTGCACTGGTGAATTCAAGCGTGGCGAGCTTTTCTTGGGCGACGCGCCGCTCTAATTGGAGGGTGGTATTTAATTCAGTATTCTGCCGGATGATTTCCACAAACTGGCGTTGTGCACGTTGGTGCGCAACAAACCAGCCTAAGATAGCGGCAACTGCGGCGACAATCACCAACGTGAGAAATAACAGGAGATCTGACATCATTATTCCATGGCTTTAGGCGGATGTTACACGGAGTGCGCCGCAATCCACTCTAAAATTTCCCGGGGATGTTGGATCATGGCATCAGCATTCCACAAATGCGGTTGATCAGTTACATCGATGTAACCAAATAACGCGACCAGTGTGTGCATGCCAGCGTTTTTGCCTGCCTCAATATCACGTTGAGCATCGCCAATATAGAGGCAGTGACTATTGGTGCTGCCAGATTTTTCGCAGGCATAAAACATTGGCGCGGGATGGGGTTTTCGTTGCGGGGTGGTATCACCGCTGACAATACACGCGGCGCGTTGCGTGAGGCCGAGTTGGTCAAGCAATGGTTCAGTTAGCCAGGCTGGTTTGTTAGTGACCACTCCCCATTTTATGTCGCGCTGTTCAAGTTTATTTAATACCTCGTCCATGCCGGGAAATAAGCGTGTTTCACGGGTTAAATGGTTGCGGTAAATTTCCAGAAAGCGGGTGCGTAATGTGGCAAAGCGTTCGCTGAGCGGTTCATTCAGCGCCAATTGCACTAATGCGGTAGCACCGTGTGACACGCGCGGGCGAATTTGTGAAAAAGGTAATGCAGTCAAGCCAATTTCTTCACGCACAGCGTTCAGCGCAAAGGCCATGTCGGGCGCGGTGTCTGCGAGCGTGCCATCAAGATCAAACAGCACGGTATGTATCGGATTTTTCATGGAGGTGTCATGCGCCGGTAAGCTCGCGTGAGCAATGCGCCAGATAATTTACGTCGATGTCATTCCCCAGGGAATAGGTGCGGGTCAGCGGGTTATAGGTCATGCCGGTTAAGTCATGCAGTGTCAATCCCGCTTCACGCATCCAGCTGGCAAGTTCGGAAGGGCGTATGAATTTGCCATAATCATGGGTGCCTTTGGGTAACATGTTGAGCAGGTATTCTGCGCCGACTATAGCCAATAAATAGGCTTTAGGAGTGCGGTTCAACGTGGAGAAAAACACCTGCCCGCCAGGTTTGACGAGACGCGCGCACGCTGCCACTACGGATGCGGGATCGGGCACATGCTCCAGCATTTCCATGCAGGTGACAACATCAAACGCAGCGGGCTGCTGATCTGCCAATTGTTCGGTGGTGATTTGCCGGTAATCTACTTCGGTGCCCGATTCCAGCAAGTGCAAACGTGCTACTGTCAGCGGCGCGGCCCCGGCATCAATGCCCATGACTGCGGCGCCACGCAATGCCATGCTTTCGGTGAGAATGCCGCCGCCACAGCCCACATCAACCACGCGCTTACCCGCCAGGGTTGCACGGCTGTCTATATAATGTAAACGCAGCGGATTAATATCGTGCAACGGTTTGAATTCGCTGTGTGGATCCCACCAGCGTGACGCCAGCTCTTCGAACTTGGCAACCTCGCGGGGATCAATATTTTGTGCGGTTTGGCTCATAGTACGCTTCACTAAAAAGTTGTCATTTCAACCGAAGGGAGAAATCTTGCTTACATCGAACCTGTATAGATTTCTCCCTTCGGTCGCAATGACAGAATAGGTAAGTATTTTGCTGAAACACACTACTAGGATAACACGAGGATGGCTGGTTTTCACTCGCCAAGATAGGCGGGGCGTACTTGCGTGTTGATTGCGGTGACGTATAAGATAATCAGGACGTTTTCTATGACGTACCTGCGGTGATCAGGCCTTTGAAGTCAAGTTGGATGGGCACAGAAAGCATGCCCATCCCTATCCGGTTTGGAATTAGAAGCGGAAAATTAAGCCTGCTGTTAGCAAATTTAAGGTGCCTTCTGCTGTGGAATCAGTTTTATCAACACTTATTTCACCAAGGCTCTCGTATTGTGCACGTACTGCGAAAGATTGGTTAAAATCATAGCGTACGCCAATTCCCCAAGCAAATGTCGTATTATCATCATCGTTTGAGTAGGAAAATTCTAACCCCGGAGTTGTCACTGCTACCTTGATCTCACCCTTGGTCTGTGCCAGTCCGAGTTTGCCAGTTAATGAGAAGGCATCGGTAATTGCCCAAGACCCGACACCAGAAAACTGAAAGCCAGTCGCGGATGCCGATCCTGTGAGTCCGGCGTTATGGTTGATCTCCGAAGCACCATAGTCCGCATAACTGGCTTCCACTGCCAGATGGCGATTTAATTGATAGCCTAAGCTGCCACGCAGTGCGGTATCAGTATCTTTGCATGTTATACCGGGCGGCATGCCTTCACACCCATCTTCAAAGGTCGATTGCCCGACATCAACCGCGCCGTAAAAACTGGTTTCCGCCAGTGCTGTGCCAGAAAAACTCACCAGCACTGCTGCCGCTAAACTTACTTTCATTTTATTCATCATATCCCCCTGTAAAAATCCCCAATACGCCTGTTGCTAATTCACGAGAGGCACATTATTGTTACTTTTGTCGCGTTTAACTATAATGCGTCGCCAATATAGTCGTCAACTACTTATCCTCATATTGTTGCTTATCTCAGATTTGTGGCTATGGACTTCGACCCCCTTTCGTCAAGGGTGTGCACAAACGTGCCCACCTTGTATCTACACGGCTCAGAATCCTCCTAGCAGGGCGAGCGCTTGGGATATCGTATCTCTGCTAAACTTTCACTCGCCAAGATAGGCGTGGCGCACTTGCGGGTTGGTTGACAAGTTACTGGCGGTGTCGTGCAAGGTAATCAGGCCGTTTTCCATGACGTAGCCGCGGTGGCTGATTTCCAGCGCCAGTTTGGCGTTTTGTTCCACCAACAAAATAGTCATGCCCTGTGCAGCAATGTGTCGAATGGTAGCAAAAATCTTGCTGACCATGATTGGCGCCAAACCCATGCTGGGTTCATCGAGCAATAGTAATTGGGGTTTGGCCAGAATTGCACGACCCAACGCGAGCATTTGTTGTTCGCCGCCCGATAGCGTCCCAGCTTTCTGATGGCGCCGTTCGTATAAGCGCGGGAACAGGCTATGA
>JBKJTS010000219.1:0-14316 GCA_046590885.1 Gammaproteobacteria bacterium | reverse complement strand
CGCTGACGGGTTTGGAAGCGGCTACCGTAAGTGGCCCCGCTTCCCTGCAGGCGGAATACGTGCGTTCCGCTGTCAATCGTAGTGATGGCAGACAGCAGCGGGATATGGATGGTTATTATGTCTATGCCAGTTGGTTCCTGAGCGGGGAATCACGCCCTTATCGAAATGGCAGATTCGCTACCATTAAGCCGGACAATTCCTGGGGCGCCTGGGAAGTGGCGGTGCGCTACAGTGCCATAAATGATAATGGCCGGGATAATCGCAGCGAAACACTTAATGACATTACGCTGGGGTTAAACTGGTATATAAATCGCCATGCCCGGTTGATGGCGAATTACGTAGTTGCCGACTACGAAAACGGTACAGCGCAAGGCAATGCCGATCTTTTCCAGATGCGCGGTCAGATAGATTTTTAGGGTGGTTGCTATACATACAGCTACGGCGCGCTGTTGGTGTGGCGTTCCACGAACCATTGGCCAGGTGTGTTTGGGGTAGCGCCCCTTAAATTCTTTTTTCACTTCGGCCAGGGTGGCCAATGGTTGTGGGAAGATTATCGTTTGCCTTGCTGCTGAGCCTGAATTTATTAACCCTTCAATCCCAGCATTTTCCGTGCTTCCTGCACTTCTCGCGCCTGTACGTGTGTTTCGAAGAAGCGGTGGATATCAGTTACAGTCACATTGACGCCTACTGGATCCAGCCCTTCGTCGTTGGCATCGATAGGGATCAGGCCCAACAATTTGTGTTCTACCAAGGTCGGCGTGTCCGGCGCATCATCTGCGGCCTGGGCGGCCGTGATAATATCCTGCAGGGTTTTGCCGTGCTGGCAGAACCACATCAGGTCGTAATAGTCGCGTGACTTTGAACGCTTCAGTAGCAGGGCGCTTTTCATGGCAAAGAGTGTTGCGGTATCCATCAAACCAAACGTCCAGCCTGTCACTGGCTGGACGCCCGAGGTATAGCGCTGCCCGGCGGGATGGGTGAAACATGTCACTTTGACGCCATCAAGCACATAATCCTGGGCGCGGGCGAGCAAGTCAAAACCGTTGATCCTGGCTGTGGAAATCGCGGATTGGGGGGTAATCAGCTCAGCACCGAGATTGCGCAATGTGTGGAATAGGCCATTTTTGTCCAAAGTTTCGCAAAAACACACCAGATCCACGTCCAGGCTACGGCGATGTCCCACCTGCAAGGCAAGCGCAGTGCCACCAATCAGGCAAAAGCTAGCAAACGCAGTTTCCTGTGCCAGTCTGTCGATGACAGCACGCGTGGCGTGCGGAATCAGATCAAGCCGCAGATCGTTCGGAGAAAGCAATGTCAATGCTCCGTAACATGCGCGAGAGGATGCGTGCGAGAATGGGTCGTTCAGCTTCCGGTGTGGCCGCCAGCGCATGCGGTAGGTGGGCTTGAACCACCGGCAGGCTGTAATCCATGCATGCCCGCACCAGATCAACATAGCGGGCGCGGCGTAATATCGCCACCATCAGCGCAGCGTCTGTCATGGCCGGGTTGGCCCAGTCGTAAGGCAGGGAAAGATCAGCGGATTTACGCACCCCAAAGCGGTTGGCGAGAAGGCGCAGGGCTGTTTCCGGCATACGGCGAAAATCCCCTGAGGTTTCCGGCAGCAACCATTTATCCAAGGTTCGCTTGGCAATCCCCAGTTCCGCTGCCAACTGGGCGCGGGTTTGCTGCGTCTGTTGCAAGGCTTGGCGGAGCAGGTCTTGTTGTTTCATGGGGAGCAGGATAACCCCATTGGGGATACGGTGCAAGTTTTCCGGGATGGGATCGGAGTCAGCTCATTTCACAGTGGCAAGTAGATTTATCTGCCACCATCCCGCTGGCGCGCTGCGTGCAAACCCCAGGATTATTTGCGAGCACGCGGCTTACGCCGCGCGGTCGGCATAGCTTTCCACGGGTCATCGGGCCAGGGGTGTTTGGGGTAGCGTCCCTTGAGCTCTTTTTTCACTTCGGCATAGGTGCGATCCCAGAACCCGCGCAGGTCTTGCGTGATCTGGATGGGGCGCTGCCCGGGCGAGAGCAGATGCAGGGTGACCGCAATGCGTCCCCAGGCAATGCGTGGCGTGTCGGCGAGGCCGAACATTTCCTGTAACTTGACGGCCAACACTGGCGCTTCACCGGGTGTATAGGTGAGGCGTACATGCGAGCCGCTGGGCACGGTGAGATGAGAGGGCGCGCCGGCGTCGAGACGGGTGCGCTGCTGCCAGTCCAGATGATTTTGCAGTAAAGTGAGCATGTCCAGACGCGCCAAATGATCGCGGCGGGTGATGCCGCCCAGGTGCGGTTCCAGCCAGGTTTCCAGCGTTGCTTCCAGATACGCATCGCTCACGTCCGGCCAGTTATCTCCATCGACACCAGGCTCAGCCGGGCACCAATAGCGCAGCGACAACACACGCGCCTGCCAGTCGCGTGCTTCACGTGTCCATGGCAGCGCGCCTAATATATCAGGCCCCATGCGTCGTATCCCTTCGAGCATGGCTTTGCTGGTTTTTTCGAGTGGCGCAGTGTCCCATGGCCGGGTTGAAAGAATCAATTCACCAAGCCGTTCTTCACGGCGGGCGATGACGGCTTGTTGTTGAGCATCCCAGCGCACGCTATCGTGATTGTGTATGTGTTGTGTCAAATGTTCGCGCAACGCCTGCACGGTGACGGGTGCAGCGAGATAAATGGTGCTTTCACCATGATTTTTATCGGGGCCGGTAGGGTTGGCGTTCAGATGCGCGGCGACCAGATAAGGTGATTTGGCAAGATGGTCGTGGGTAGCCAGGCGTGCGCCCCGGCCATTGGCGAGGCGGTAGCTGCCGGTATTGGTTTCGCGCTGTGCGGCAATGCGATCCGGATAGGTCAGCGCCAGTAACAGTCCGGTATTTTCCTGCGCATCGGCGAGTTCATTGGCGGGGTGTTTAATCTTGAGTAGACGCCGCCATTGTTGCGACGCCTGTTCAATGCATTCACAGGCATATGGATCGGCGTTATGTGCTTGCGCGCCAGCCCGGCCGCGTTTGCGAAAGGCCATGATCGCTTCAATACGTTCCCGTAAATCGCAGGAGCGGGTTTGCGCTGGATTGATGTTGATAATGTCACGCTCGCCAAGCAGGGCGGCAATATCGCAGGCCAGAGCGCCTAAGCCCAAGTCTTCACCTTGCAGCAGCAGATGCGCCAGTCGCGGATGCGCGGGCAGTGCCGCCATCGCCTTGCCGGTGGCGGTTATCATGCCCTTATCGTCAAGTGCGTCCAGTTCGGTGAGCAGTTGCCGTGCCTGTGCCAGCGCACCGGCGGGGGGTGGGTCAAGCCACGTAAGATCAGCGGCATCACGTATGCCCCATTGCGCGAGTTCCAGCGCCAGGGGCGCCAGGTCAGCCGCCAGAATTTCCGGCGCGGTTTGCGCTTGCAGGCCGCGCTGGGTGGACTCAGTCCAGAGGCGATAGCAGTGGCCTGGCGCCAGACGTCCGGCACGTCCGGCGCGCTGTTCGGTGGAGGCGCGTGAGATGCGCACGGTGTCGAGCCGGGTCAGCCCGCTGTTCGGATCAAAGCGCGGTACGCGCACCCAGCCACTGTCCACCACTGTGGTGATGCCTTCGATCGTCAGGCTGGTTTCGGCAATCGGTGTGGCCAGCACAATTTTGCGCCGTCCGTATGTATCTGGCTGTATAGCTTTAT
Organism: Gammaproteobacteria bacterium; assembly: GCA_046590885.1. Classification (GTDB taxonomy): domain Bacteria; phylum Pseudomonadota; class Gammaproteobacteria; family Ga007554. Next base: position 10,641 of record JBKJTS010000219.1, on the reverse strand, counting down.
CCTGTGCTTCACGTGGCAGATCGCCATAAAGCGGAGCGATGCTGATGTCTGCGCCAGCACCGCCTTCGGCTTGCAGTAGTTGCTGTACCCGGCGTATTTCTCCACCGCCGGGGAGAAAGGCGAGGATGTCTCCGGTATGTTCAATCAATGCACGGCGCAGGGCAACGGCCATGATATCTGGCAGACGCCCGTCAGGCTCACGCGGCAAATAACTTACAGTGACAGGAAAGCTGCGGCCCAAGCTGGTGATGATAGCCGCACCTGTGCTTCCCGCCAATTGCTCATGCATAGCTCTACCTTCCGCCGTCCTGGCGGTTGCCTGCACGGCGAGCACATTACCGAGTAGTTTTGCCACGCCTTCCGTATCCAGCGTGGCTGACATCACCAATATTTTGAGATCTTCGCGCAGTGTACGCAGGCTGTCGATGCACAGCGCCAGCGCCAGATCCGTGTTGAGATTGCGCTCGTGAAATTCATCGAAAATTACCAGCCCCACGCCTTCCAGTGCCTGATCGCCCTGCAAGCGGCGCGTGAGTATGCCTTCGGTCACCACCTCAATGCGCGTATGGCGCGACACCTGGCTGTCAAAGCGCACGCGGTAACCTACGGTGTGTCCGACTTTCTCACCGCGTAACTCCGCCATGCGCGTGGCAGCAGCGCGTGTCGCCAGACGGCGGGGTTCCAGCATCACAATCGACTGGCCCCGCAGCCACGGTTCATCCAGCAAGGCCAGCGGCACAAGGGTAGTTTTTCCAGCACCGGGTGGCGCCTGCAATACTACCGCTGCATGTGACGCCAGGGCGTCACGCAGTTGCGGCAGGATTTCTTCGATGGGGAGAGCGAAGCGAAGGGTTGTGGACATATTCAGGAAACGTGATTTTGTATCATTGAGAGTGGCTCGAGAAAACTTTTATCAGCTAGAGCCAATGATGATCATGGGGGTTAAAAGATTTCTCCTATTGCTCGAAATGACATATCCGGATTTAATCAGCATTTCCATAACCGCGGTAAGGTAGGGGCAAGTATACGCTTACCACTTCACCACATGCACATTCGGCAAAGCTCGGCCCATGAAACGTTCACCGATAGTCTGAAAGCGCAGTGGTACGTCGGTGACGTAGAAATGATATTCCGGAGCAATTCGTTGCGGGTTTGCCAGGTTCATTTTTTCCAGCAAGGCTGCAGTGTGTTGTGCCATGGTTTCGGCAGAATCGACAAGACAGACATCAGGGCCCATGGTGTCTTGCAAAAGTGGCATTAACAGCGGGTAGTGCGTACAACCTAACACCAGGGTATCAACGTTGTGTGCAATGACGGGTCTCAGATATTCCTGCGCGGTCAAGCGCGTCACTTCATGGTCAAGCCAACCTTCTTCCACCAACGGCACGAACAAGGGGCACGCCTGGGAGAAAACGCGGATATCCGCCGCGTGCTGGTGTATGGCACGTGCATAGGCATTGCTGTTAATCGTGGTAGGAGTGCCGATCACACCCACCTGTTTACGGCGGGTAACATCAATGGCGCCCAAAGCACCAGCTTCAATGACATCAAGCACTGGTACAGAGGAGATGTCGCGCACTACCTGGGCGGCCACGGCAGCCATGGTATTGCATGCAATAATCAGTAACTTAACTTCTTTTTGCAGCAGAAATTGCGTGATTTGTGCGGTGAAATGGCGAATGGTTTCGACTGATTTTACGCCATAAGGGACGCGCGCCGTATCACCAAAATAAATGATGTTCTCAAACGGCAGACGCTCCATCAGGGCGCGCACGACCGTGAGTCCGCCGACGCCGGAGTCAAACACGCCAATGGCGTTATGGGAATTGGATTGCATGATATGTGTCGGAATAAAACGTGAAATAGATAAGGTAGTGGCTCACCATTTCTATGTAGGAGTTAGCCGTAAAGATTTATTAAATTTAACCTTATGAATCATAAAACAATTTTTTATTTAACACAATGCATCTCATGATTTTCTTCTTCTACATGAAAAATGGTTCTCAAGTATGGTTTTGGGTTCAGGAAAAGGTGCATTTTGCCGATAATAAGTAAGGGTAGGCACACGCTGCTTATCTGGTGTAGTTCACTCAGTGTATATATTTTAAGGCGACGAGGTAAGCATGTTAGGCTGGCTGACAGAGAAATTTATCGGCTGGTTGCGCGAAGAGGAATATGTTTCAGCGGTGCCGCTGTGTGACTTTGATCGATTGAGCAGAGCATTGCGTCCGGCCGATGTGATTTTAGTGGAGGGGAATACCCGCCTTAGCCAGTTTATAAAAAATATTACGCACAGTCAGTGGACACATTCGGCGTTATATGTTGGGCGCCTCTGTGAAATTGGCGATGCAGTGTTGCGGCAGAATATTCAGCGGCATTATCAGGAAAGCCAAGGTAAGTCGATAAGTCTGGATGAGCCACTAATCATCGAGGGATTAATTGGACAAGGAATTATTATCGAGCCGCTCAGTAAATACCGGGGGGTAAATATGCGTGTGTGCCAGCCGCGTGGTTTATCAGCGGATGATGCTTCACGGGTGCTGCGGTTTGCAGCTTGTCACCTGGGAATGCGGTACGACATACGTCAATTGTTTGATCTGGCGCGGTGGATGTCACCACACTCCTGGTTACCACGACGTTTAGGTTCTACATTGTTTGAGATTAATACAAGCTTGTCTGAGCGCACAATATGCTCCACACTGATTGCAGCGGCATTTGGTTCGGTGCATTTTCCAATCATGCCGGTGGTACATTGCAGTGATGATGGCGCATTGCTATTTTATCCGCGCAATCCACGGTTATGTACGCCGCGAGATTTTGATTATTCACCTTATTTTGATAGCGTAAAATTTTCTGCAGTAGCTCTGGATGAGATCGGTGCTTATCGCCATCTGCCCTGGGAGAAGCGCGGCACGATCTGTAATAATGAGCATGAATGTTTCATTCCTAATGCTACCCGAGATTCCATTTTGCCTTATCATATGAAAGATGATGTGAAAGATGACGATATTTCACGGCATGCATTGAGCTGGCGTCATATGCATGCCCGGCATCGTGGTGCAACCCGTCGCCTCAAGAAGCATAAAGTTGTTTTAGGTGTACGCCAGGAATGAGTGTGGAGTGATCAGGACATGATGTCATTTTTTTGGTTAGGATTGCTGGTAGTCATGATTGGTTTACTGGCGTATATGCGGGTGCCGTTAATTATTGCAACGGTAATTGTTTCCGGAGTGCCCATTTTATGGACGGTACTTGATACGCCTTCACCTGCCGTTATAGCGTTACTCTGGTCTACCTTTATTGTCACCAGCATTTTTCTCAACGTACCCAAGCTGCGTCGTGCATGGATTAGCAATCGGGTGCTGCCGTTATTTCGCACTGCGTTACCGCCCATGTCCAAAACCGAACGCGACGCACTGGAAGCAGGTACCGTGTGGTGGGATGGTGAATTGTTCAGTGGCAATCCGGACTGGATCAAGTTACTGACTATTCCCACGCCACAGATCAGCGTAGAGGAGCAAGCTTTTCTTGATGGGCCAGTTGAAGAATTGTGCCATATGCTGAATGATTGGGAAATTACCGAAGCGCTGCACGACCTGCCGCCACACGTTTGGCAATTCATTAAGGATAATCGTTTTTTTGGCATGATTATTCCGAAACAATACGGTGGTCTGGAATTTTCTGCACTGGCCCATTCAGAAGTAGTCATGAAAATTTCCAGCCGCAGTGTCACTGCCGCCGTGACTGTAATGGTGCCTAATTCATTGGGCCCCGCCGAGTTATTGCTGCATTATGGTACTGACGAGCAAAAAAATTATTATTTGCCACGATTAGCCTGCGGTGAAGAAGTCCCCTGTTTTGCGTTGACGGGACCAGAGGCAGGTAGTGATGCCAGCTCAATGCCTGACACAGGAGTCGTGTGTCGCGGTGAATTTGAGGGTAAAGAAATTATTGGCATACGTCTTAACTGGGACAAACGGTATATTACCTTGGGACCAGTAGCGACGGTGTTGGGCCTGGCCTTTAAGCTCTATGATCCTGACCGCTTGTTGGGAGACAGAAGTGATGTGGGTATTACCTGCGCTTTAATTCCTGTCAAGACCGCAGGTGTTGTTATTGGCAATCGGCATTTCCCCCTCAACATTCCCTTTCAGAATGGGCCTAACAGCGGCAAGGATGTGTTCATCCCGGTGGGTTGGATTATTGGTGGGCCGAAGCGTGCGGGCCAAGGGTGGCGCATGTTGATGGAATGTCTGGCGGCAGGGCGCTCAATTTCATTGCCGGCATTGGCAACGGGGGCGGGTAAGATGGGATGCCGTGCCACCGGCGCGTATGCGCGTGTCCGGAAACAATTTAAGACCTCCATCGGCCGCTTTGAAGGTGTAGAAGAAGTGCTGGCTCGCATGGCTGGTTACACTTATATGATGGATGCGGCGCGCACCATGACTGCAGGCGCGATAGATCTGGGCGAGAAACCTTCTGTAGTATCGGCAATCGTCAAATATCATCTGACAGAATGCATGAGAAAGGTAGTTAATGATGCGATGGATATACAGGGGGGAAGCGGCATCTGCATGGGGCCGCGCAATTTGCTGGGACGTATCTATCAATCCATTCCGATTGGCATCACCGTTGAAGGCGCCAATATTCTTACCCGCAGTTTAATTATTTTTGGCCAGGGTGCAATACGCTGTCATCCATATATTATCAAGGAAATGCAGGCGGCAACAGAACCTGATGCGTATCAGGCTTCCCTGAAGTTTGATGCGGCATTATTCAGCCACATAGGTTTTACCATGAGCAATGCCGCCGGCGCATTCTTGCAGGGCATCAGTGGTGCGCGCTTTGTGTTTGTGCCAGTGTCCGGCCCGGAAGAACGTTACTATAAACAGTTAACCCGTATGAGCGCGGCGTTTGCCTTGGCGGCCGATGCGGCCATGCTGGTGGCGGGTGGTTCCTTGAAGCGCCGAGAAAAAATCTCAGGGCGGCTGGCTGATGCATTGAGTCATTTGTATCTTGCATCCACCGTGCTGAAGCGCTTTGTCAGTCAGGGTCGACCCAGCAGTGATCTGCCGATGGTGCATTGGGCGTGTCAGGATGCCTTATGTAACATTCAGAATGCACTGGATGGAATATTGCATAATTTACCAAGTCGACCGGTAGCGTGGATATTGCGCTGGCTGATATTCCCCCTGGGTAAACCATATGCTGTACCAGCGGATGCATTGGGTCATACAGTGGCAGGTGTACTGCTGCAACCTTCAGAATCGCGTGATCGTTTAACCGCAGGTTTGTATGTCCCCACCGCGCTTGATGAACCATTGGGCCGTCTGGAAGATGCGTTAAGCAAAGCGATTGCCGCAGAGGTCACAGAAAAGAAATTACGCATCGGCCTTGGGCCAGGTGGATACATTGGTAATGATGAAACACCGCGTGTACAGGCGGGACTCAAGCTGGGGGTTATTACGGAAGAAGAAGCGCAATTGATGTATGATGCCATTGCCGCGCGCAGAGAAGTGATTAAAGTAGATGATTTCACGCAAGACTACTGGCGAAGGGAGAAAGTTGAATGGCCAACGGAAAAAATAGCCCAACAAACGGCTCCGGCCGAACTGGTCAGGCCGGTCGATCCGATCAGGCCAGTCAAACCGGCCAAACCGGCAAAACGGTATATGTAATTGACGGTAGCCGCGCGCCACAGATAAAGGCAAAAGGCAAGCCGGGACCTTTTCCAGCGGCTGATCTTGCCATCGGTGTGGGCCGTCCTTTATTAGCGCGCCAAAACTTTCCGTCCAGTGATTTCGATGAAGTCATTCTCGGCTGCGTCATGCCCGGGCCCGATGAAGTAAATATCGCTCGCGTGGTTGCGCTGCGGCTGGGGTGTGGCAAACATGTCCCGGCGTGGACGGTGCAGCGTAATTGTGCCTCTGGATTGCAGGCACTGGATTGTGCAGCGCGCAGTATTGCGTCAGGGCGCGCTCATTTGATTCTTGCGGGTGGTGTAGAGGCAATGAGCCATGCCCCCGTATTGCTCAATAATGACATGGTAGCGTGGCTGGGTGAGTGGAGTGCCGCACGTAATTTTGGTTCGCGACTGGCGGCATTAAGTAAATTGCGCGCTGGGAATTTCAAGCCCATCATTGGTTTGTTGCGCGGCCTTACCGATCCTGTCGTCGGCTTGTCCATGGGCCAGACTGCTGAAAATCTCGCGCATCGCTTTAATATCAGCCGTGAACGCATGGATGCCTTTGCGCTGGAAAGCCATCGCCGGCTTGCTCAAGCGCAAGATGACAAATTGCTGGATGAAATAGAAACCCTTTACGATACCCAGGGCCATGCATATGAGCATGATGATGGACTAAGGCGTGGTCAAGATCATGATGCGGATATGGCAAAAATGGCCAAACTCAAACCGGTATTCGATCGTCAATTTGGTAATGTTACGGCGGGTAACAGCGCACAGATTACGGATGGCGCCGCGTTACTGATTCTAGCCAGTGCGGAGGCTGTTGAAAAATATAAACTGCCAATATTGGGGCGGATTATTGATATTCAGTGGGCAGGCCTGGAACCCGCGCAAATGGGCTTAGGCCCCGCACATTCCATGGCGCCAATCATGCAGCGTCATGGTCTTGCAATTCAGGATATAGACTACTGGGAAATCAATGAAGCTTTTGCTGCCCAGGTATTGGCATGTCTGGAGGCGTGGAAAGATGTTGATTATTGCCGCACAGAGTTAGGACTCGATCATGCATTGGGTGAGATCGACCTCGCCAGATTGAATGTTGACGGCGGCGGTGTAAGTCTCGGACACCCAGTTGGCGCCAGTGGCGCACGCATTGTATTGCACTTGCTAAATGTCCTGAAACGAACCAATACCCGGCGGGGTATAGCCAGTTTATGTATTGGCGGTGGTCAGGGTGGTGCCATGTTAGTCGAAAGTGGAAGGGAGTGATTTCGATGAGCCAACCAGCAGACTCACCCGCTACTTACAAGCACTGGCATGTCGAGCGTGATAATGACGCTATTGTGTGGCTCCATATTGACGTCGCCGGAAGTAATACCAACGTACTTTCATCTGAGGTGTTAGATGAACTGAATGAGATTCTGGAAAGATTGGCTTATGCACTGCCACGTGGTGTGATTGTCCTTTCAGACAAGCCTAATGGTTTTGTTGCGGGTGCCGATGTCAAAGAATTTTTGGATCTGAAAGAAATCTCTGAGGCCTTGGTGTTGCTACGGCGCGGGCAGCGGGCCATGCAGCGTTTGGCAGAATTGAAATGCCCCACAGTAGCCCTAATCCAAGGTTTTTGCCTGGGTGGTGGCATGGAGTTGGCACTGGCGTGTCGTTATCGCGTCGCCGATGAAGATCCGCGTACACGCTTAGGCCTGCCTGAAGTTAAATTGGGTATTCATCCAGGATTCGGTGGTACGGTACGCTTACCGCCGCTGATTGGCGCTCCGGCAGCGATGGATTTGATGTTGACCGGAAAAACCATAGATGCGCGTACGGCAAAAAAAATAGGTTTAATAGATTATGCAGTGCCAGCGCGCCACCTCAAGCGTGCTGCAATCTCTGTGATCATGAATATGCCGGCACCCCATCATCTTGGTTTTATTCAATCATTGACCAACAAAGGTGTGATAAGAAATATATTGGCAGGCGCAATGCGTCATCGCGTTGCAGAAAAAGTCAGCGAGGCGCATTACCCTGCACCTTATGCGCTCATAGATCTGTGGGTGAAGCACGCTGATGATCCAGTAAAAATGATGGAAGAAGAGGCGTTATCAGTAGCGCGTTTTGTTTTGGGTCAAACTGCACATAATCTGGTGCGTGTGTTTTTCTTGCAGGAACGCCTTAAATCACTCGGCAAGAAAGAACTGATCGCGCCACGCCATGTGCATGTCATTGGCGGCGGTGTGATGGGTGGTGATATTGCTATCTGGTGTGCCTTGCAAGGTATGCGTGTTACGGTGCAGGATACACGCCATGATGCCTTGGCAAAAGTTATCAAGCGTGCGCATGCGCTGTTTAAAAAACGTTTTAAGCAGTCACGCCTGGTGCAGGCGGCTATGGATCGCCTGATTCCAGATGACAAAGGTGTGGGCGTTAGTCATGCCGATGTGGTGATTGAAGCAATTTTTGAAGATATTCTAGCGAAGCAGGCACTGTATCGTGAGATTGAACCAAAAATGAAAGCAGGCGCTTTACTGGCCACCAATACCTCCAGTATTCCGTTGGAGATTTTGAGTGAAGCCTTGGCAAAGCCTAGTCACCTGGTGGGCATACACTTTTTTAATCCGGTTGCGCAAATGCAACTGGTGGAAGTGGTCAGCAGTTCCATTACCGATCCTGTAGTAGCGCGGCAGGCGGCTGCATTTGTACGGCATATTGATCGTTTGCCCTTGCCGGTCAAGAGTTCGCCGGGCTTTCTGGTGAATCGCGTTCTCATGCCCTATCTGCTGGAAGCTGTCATCATGGAATGGGAAGGTATCCCGGCGGCCATAATAGATAAAGCGGCGCTGGATTTTGGTATGCCGATGGGGCCGATCCGCCTCGCCGATACGGTGGGTCTGGATATTTGTTTATCTGTGGCAGAAATATTATCACAGAGTTTGAATGTAGACGTGCCGCCGCGCTTGCGTGAACTGGTAAGTGCCGGCCGATTAGGGGTAAAGAGTGGACAAGGATTTTATACTTATCATGGCGACAAACCGCAGATTCCGCGTAGCAAACCCGGTTATATACCGCCGGCGGATATTGCCGAGCGACTGATGCTGCGTTTATTAAATGAGGCCGCTGCGTGTTTGCGTGAAGGTGTAGTGACTGATGCAGCTCTGCTGGATGCGGGTGTTATTTTTGGCACTGGCTTTGCGCCGTTCCGGGGTGGGCCAATCAATTATGTGCAGGAATCCGGTGTCGAAATCCAGCGAAGAAAACTGCAGGAGCTGGAACAACATTACGGCAAGCGTTTTATGGCCGATGCAGAATGGGCGGAATTGTAAGTGAGTGACTAATCATACTATTGATATAATCCCCTTTGAAACAGCCCGCACCTTGGCCGGGCTCTTTCGCGAACGTGTCAGACGCAGCCCCAATGCGATTGCATATCGTTATTTTGAGGAGTCCAGCAAGTCGTGGAAAGACACCTCATGGATAGAAATGGCCGCCTCGGTTGCGCGCTGGCAATATGCATTACTACGTGAAGGACTGCAGCCCGGTGAGCGGGTGGCGATGTTGCTGCGCAATTGCCGTGAATGGGTGATGCTGGAGCAGGCTGCGTTAGGTTTGGGACTGGTGGTGGTGCCGCTTTACCCCAACGATCGCGCCGAAAATATTGCCTATATTGTGCAAAATGCTGGCGTGCGTTTGCTGGTTATTGAGGGCGCAGAACATTGGCGTAACCTGTCAGAAGTTTCCCCAGAAATAAAAAAACAGATACATGGTTTATTGCGCATTGTCAGCTTGCAGCCGATCGCAGATGTACATGAGCCCCGTCTGAAAACACTCGTAGACTGGTTGCCTGAGATGGGTGGAGAATTGCTTGCGCGTGACGCTGCTCCCGATGCGCTTGCTACCATTGTCTATACGTCGGGAACCACCGGTCGCCCTAAAGGCGTAATGCTCAGCCATAACAATATTCTGGCAAATGTTGCTGCATGTGCAGCAGGATTTCCTGCCTATACCGATGATTTATTTTTATCATTCTTGCCGCTATGCCACACCTTTGAGCGTACTGTGGGTTATTATGCGCCCATGATGGGCGGCGCCACCGTAGCGTATGCGCGTGGCATTCCGGTGCTTGCTGAAGATCTGTTGACGCTGCGCCCCACGGCTCTAGTGTCCGTGCCACGTATTTTCGAAAGGGTCTATGGCAAGATCAAGGCGCAGATTGATGCAAAATCACCGATGGCGCAAAAACTGTTTAATCTGGCGGTTGAAGTCGGCTGGTCACGTTTTCAATACCTGCAGGGGCGCGGGCCCAATCGCCTTAGCCATTGGTTATGGCCAGTGTTGAATAAATTGGTGGCCAGCAAAGTCATGGCAAAATTAGGTGGGCGTGTACGCCTGGCGGTGTGTGGTGGCGCGCCGCTGTCAATGCCGATTGCCAAAGTATTTCTCGGGTTTGGATTGCCGCTGACTCTGGGTTATGGCCTTACTGAGACTAGCCCCGTAATCAGTGGCAATCGACTCGATGATAATGACCCGGTGGGTGTTGGGTCGCCACTGCAGGGTATACAAGTGCGTATTGGTGACAACGACGAGTTGTTAACCAAGAGTGCTAGTGTCATGTTAGGCTACTGGGATAACCCTGAAGCCACCACCAAAATAATTGATGCCGAAGGATGGTTGCACACCGGCGACAAGGCGCGCATCGAAAATAATCATATTTATATCACTGGTCGGCTTAAAGATATTATCGTCATGGCTAATGGCGAAAAAGTACCGCCTGCCGATATGGAAATGGCGATCGCGCTGGACCCTCTTGTTGAGCAAGTCATGGTGATTGGTGAGGGCCGGCCTTATCTGGCTGCATTGGTGGTGCTTAATGCGGAGCATTGGTCTACATTGGCGAATACGCTGGGTTTGAATCCGGCACTGTTCCAGGATAAACGTGCCTGCAATGACGTGCTGGAATG
>JBKJTS010000007.1:0-4922 GCA_046590885.1 Gammaproteobacteria bacterium | reverse complement strand
GCCGAAGCGCATTACGCGCTGGATAACCTGCCCAACAAGGTGCTCGCTGCCGAATACCAGACCGTATTGCCGGATGAAAAACTGCTGGCCGACGAGTTGGATAAGACTCGGCGAGAGATCGAGGCGCGGGGCTTGAGCAGTGCAGGCGATGCGGAGGGTGCGGAATAAATAAATGGCCAGCAGTCAAACTACGCGATGTACTTTCACTTGATCTTTACAAGTAAATAATCGACCCATCAAAACGCTACGATATGGTCGGCGCATTGGTGATCGAGGCCCTCATGCAGAGGCACTATGACATCGTGCTCATGGACTGCGACATGCCCGAGATGGACGGATTCGAAGCCACCCGCCGTATCCGCGCGCTAACGACACCACAAAGAAACACCCCCATCATCGCCATGACCGCCAGCGCGCTGCTCGAAGATCAACAGCGTTGCCAAATGGCGGGGATGGATGATTTCCTCGCCAAGCCCGTGAAATTAGACACTCTTGATCGTATGTTAGCTGGATGGCTGAGGCAGTTAGTGAAACCGTCTGACTCTGCTAAAGTTACTTAGAGAGAATCCTTCTCTTTAGTATCGTTTATTTCCTAAAATCTATTTTTAATACCCACAAGACAAGAACCCGCCCAACAAGGAGGTACCTATGCCGCTAACACTCATCAGGGCCCCTACCGCATCATCAATTCCGCCCCCGTCGGCGATGCGGTCAAATTCTACCCCGACAACCCCGACCGTCGCTACATAGGCTTGATGTTCGTATCAACAATGCCTTCCACCAGAACACTTCCCCAATCTAGGTTTTCAAGCAAAACCATACAACGAGCTTAATCACTCGCATCGACAACTTTCTTAAACTTTACAATATTACTTTTGCATGATGGCTCTCCTTGATTAAAATAGAAGGACATATCATCCCTGCGGGATGATATGTCCTTCCGTATTGATAATGAAAAAGGTCGATCGTTAATAGCGCCGGATCACATTAGATCTGCGCTATTCATGCGGCCTGCGTGTCCGATAATTCCCTGATGGCATCAAGAAGCATGTCGCGCTCCTTCTCAAGCTCGGCAATGCGTCTCAGATAGTAGCTCTGACAAACAACGATATCGCCCGCCACATAAACATCTACGCCGTCTTCTCCCGAACGAATCAGCTCGACGATTCTGTTTTCCTCAGTCCACTCGAAAGAAGGCTGATAATGAAGATCTGAGTCTTCATGATCTTCGGCGGCCAATGCCTTGGCTTTTTCGATGGCCGCTTCATCCGAGTCGGCTTCGATGTCAGCATGGGCAAAGGCAGGGAGTGTGATTGCAAGGGTAGCCACGTATTTCATGCCGCGCACTCCTGATTCTTATCATCCGTGCGAATGCTTTCCCGAAGGCATGCAATGTCGCTTTCATCCATAGCGATGAAAACTTCATTCATACCTTGGTCAACAGCATCTGCCACTGCCTCGGCTAGGCTATCAAAATACACAGTATTTGTTTCGACACCCTGCGGCGAATTTTTTGGATAACCGCTGTACCAAAAACAATTGTTCGAAATGGCCAGTGTTTCGCCGCTAATGCGATACTCGTCAGCGTTACGCCAGCACGGACTTTGCCACACTTTGATATAAGCCAAGTCATGCTTTTTCACTAGCCTGGCCAACGTTTTCACTCTATCCACCCACACCTGATCAAGACAGAACCAGGCGTAGCGTGGGCCATCTCCGTATTCATTCAAAGATCTGGCCTTCATATAAACGGTAATCTCTTTGCCTTCCGGCAATTTAATCTTCTTCATGGCTTTCTCCTGACAAAAAAGCCGGAGATAGCCACCCTTGCAGGGAGATTTCTCCCCGGCAAGGGTGGGTTAATAAACAACAATCAATTACGAATTACACGTCCCCTGCCAAAGCGCAGGGGGTCCGGGTGAAGCTAAACGTACACGTCTTTAGTAAACACTCCACTCCCGAAGTGCCGAAAACAAGGGGTAGATGCCCACCAGACTGGTCACCGAAAACCCCATCTGCATGGTCACCAGTCCCCAGGATCCCGTCAGTGTCACGTAGCGCGCGAAGCCTGCCCTTGGGGTCCGATCCAACAGGCATTCGAGAACAGAAAGGCCACGAACCCGTAACCCGAGTATCGGTTGTTGAGCGCTAATAGCGCGGCGCCCAACAAACCACTGGCACATCCCAGTCACTCAAGCAGCATCAACATGATTAACCTCCTCTGACGTCACTACGCTGCAACGCTCGATAATCGAACGTGTCAGGCGATAGCGACCGCATCCATCAGCATGGCTGAACACCGAAGAACGGGGTTCAATAACCACGAACTCCCGCAGGACTTCACCGTTTTTGAACCTGAACCCGTCCGGATAAAGCAACCGCATTCCAACTTTAAGCTTGATGCGCGATTGCCGTGCCCGGATGTTTGCCCAACAAGCATCACGCCAGACTTGCGCGTTCGCATTGCCGTACTCGCTCCCCGGATACTCCGCCGCTTCCAATGGTGTGAGTAGATTCAAGATGCGCTCTGGGCACTCGCATTGATACGGACCCATCGACTCATCCATATCCTTATAGCCGGTGTTGTAGTGGTCCTTGCAGAAGTTCAATAAGATAACTGCCCCAAAGACGTAACTTTTACCCGTTTGTTTGCTCGTGATCCGAATGGCGGCATAGGCCGTTCGGAAGCGGACAATGGCGATATCAAGCACCTCCCATCTGGCTGTTTCGTTATCACAATTCTGACGCTTTTTAAGAAAATCCTTTACAGACTGCCACGCCGGGCGATGTGTATATGTCCATCCCATGATGCACCTCCAGTTAATAATTGATGAAAAAACCGGGGTGCAGCAGACCCCTGCGGGCTGGATGCAGCCCCGGAAGGGTTTTGAAAAAAAACGTGATGATACCTATGTAAAACCCAGGCTCATTTCTCCAGGTTATTGCGCCGTTTCAGCGTCGCGCACGGCATCGACGAGGATCCCCCAAGGGAGTTTCCTCCCCGATGGGGTTGATAAAAACTATGAAAAAATGTTTACCGGATCACCAACACCTGCCCATACGTCGGGCTATGCAGGGTAAAATCCAGCGCCCGAATAATCGGCATCGAGCGCATATCCCGGCACGATCAACATCATTACCCCGCCAAATAGCACCAGGGGCACCGTGAGCTGGCAAAACAACTTCTCCAGCCGTTGACGCCCCTTGCCGCCTTGATCGCCCGTAGCCCCCTTGTCGGTGACTAGGTCGCCATAGGGCGGGTTAAGAAACAGCAACCCGTAATGGCGTTTGCTGATAATGCAGTCCTGATAATCGCCGTGAATGCAGTGATCCAAAACCTGTTTGGCATGCCCGGCGTGTTCGGCGTCATACTCCGCGCCTAACGTGTCCGTGTGACCTGCACCGAGTTCATGCTTGCATTCCGCAAGCGCCATCGCTCCTCCGCCACGCGGATCAATGATGTGCATGCGTCCTGCCGTGGCGGGTGCCAGGGCGTTGAGCAGGCGTTGTGTAGTGTCTGCGTCGGTCGGGTTATACCCGGCCTTGGCGAAATTATTAGCTAGGTGCTGGAACATTAAAGCCATGGTGTTTGTCTCCTTTGGTTGAAAAAACCCACCAGTAAGACGCACCACGCCCGTGAGGGGACGGTTACGCCCCTGGTGGGTGGCTGTTGAAATGCCTTGCGGCGGGATGAAATTGAAAACCCAGGGTGCAATGGCACCCCTTGCGGGTTCATCAAGAATGTGTAAAAGTGACCGCTATCTACAGGGGCACAAGATGAAGGGTCATGCGTATGAAAGTTATTGACGGTAACCGCAGTGAGCTAGAGCGAAAGCTGGTTGAAAAATTATTCCAGCCAGTTGCTCATCCAGATGTAACACATCTTTTTGACCCACTGAAGCCCCAGGGTCAACTCACCTTGGTTTGCCTGATACCCGCTGCAAAACCAGACGAGACATCAACTCCTCATCAATGAGCCGCAGCCCCAGCCGGATATCCGCTTTAGCCTCATGACTTGAGACCTTTGGAATTGCATCGGTAAAATCGGCCTTCCGCTTTAATATTTCGTTTTCGGTTGTTTGACTGTCTTCAAGCCACAACAGAAACGCTCTGATCAATGCTTTATCCATGGTGTGTTCCTTTGAGGTATAAAAACAAAAAGGACAGACCATGCGCCCGTGCGGGGGATAGACTGTCCCGACGGGTTGTAGATAAACTGCATCGCATGATGCAGCAGTATTGAAGTAGAAAAAATGCTCCCCTATTTCGGAGAGCCTCACATTGAAGCCTGAACCGATGTCCGAAAGGACATTGTGCCTATTTCACGGTTCACGAGGCATTCTGGGCGCGACTGATTACGCAGTCGCCACGGATAAAACAATAAGAACTAATGTCACATACATAACGGGTTTTCTCAAGGCATTTTGCAACATAAATATCTTGAGAAAACCCCCTGCCAAACGCGCAGGGGGAATATTCATTAGGGTGTGGATTAACTCAATCCTCACCCGGTAACATAATGGTAATAACCGGTTCACCCTGATCCCCGCCTCCGATATGAAGATCAAGATCCACCCGCTTTGCCTGATGACTTTTTCCATCACGCGGTACACGGTAAAGAGAATACCGTACCCTTTGCTGGCCTGACTTTTCAGCTTTGGCCGCGCAGTAAGCCATGCAATAGGCCATATACACCACATCCCACAATCGACCTTCCTGATCCTGACCTGCCCCGGATGTCTCGTTATCCGAGACATGCCACTCAACACAATCACGAAACACGCCTGCGGTTAGCGCCACCGGAATCCCGAAGCCCGCCTCACGGGCAGTCACCGAAACATCCACCAGCACCCCATCCGCAATGGCCTGGGCGCGGGAATAAATAGAGATCACCTCCGCACCCGTAAAAAAATCTTCATTAA
>JBKJTS010000230.1:0-9634 GCA_046590885.1 Gammaproteobacteria bacterium | reverse complement strand
ACCATTGGCCTCGAAGTAGGTTATCGGTTAATTCCAATGGTGGATAAGAATCAGGGCGGACAGTTGATGGGACGCATCAAGGGTGTGCGCAAAAAGCTAACCCAGGAGTTGGGTTTTCTGGTGCCGTCAGTGCATATTCGTGACAATCTGGATCTGGCGCCCAATGCGTATCGCATCAGTCTGTTGGGCGCAACGGTGGGCGAAGCGGAAATTTTTCCTGAACGTGATCTGGCAATTAATCCCGGACAGGTATTCGGTACGCTGCAAGGGCTGCCCGGTAAGGATCCCGCGTTTGGTTTGCCGGCCATCTGGATCGAGCCGGGACAGCGTGAGCATGCCCAGACGCTAGGCTATACCGTGGTAGATGCTGGCACGGTTGTCGCTACCCATCTCAGCCAAATCCTGCAAAGCCATGCCCATGAATTACTTGGCCGTGAAGAAGTTCAGCAATTACTGAATAGCCTGGCAAAAACAGCACCAAAATTGATAGAAGATTTGGTGCCTAATACGCTGTCTCTTGGCGTGATACTGAAGGTTTTGCAGAATTTACTTGAGGAACGAGTTTCTATCCGTGATATACGAACGATTGCCGAAACATTGGCAGGGCATGCCCCCAAGAGTCAGGATCCCGCCGTGTTAACGGCTGCTGCGCGGATTGCATTGGGTCGCTTAATCGTCCAACAAATCAATGGGATGGCTCAAGAACTTCCCGTTATCACCTTGGATCCTGGCCTGGAACAGATATTGCAGAACTCTATACAGGCATCGGGTTCAACTGGCATAGGTTTAGAACCGGGATTGGCAGAAAGGATGCATGGTGCGTTAGTGCAGAGTGTACAGCGCCAGGAGTTGGCGGGGCAGCCTGCAATCCTGTTAGTCCCTATGCCGCTGCGCTTACCCATGGCAAAGTTGGTGAGGCATTCAATCTCAGGGTTGCATGTGCTTGCATACAACGAGATACCTGATACCAAACAGATTAGAATCATAGCGACTGTAGGAAAATAATTTCTTCTAAATATTGAGGCAGTGATTCTCTTTAATTTAATGAGAAATTATCTCTCAGTCCATACGTCTCCAGTATAAAGAAAAGGTATGCGGGATGAAGATGAAACGTTTTTTCGCTGCCGACATACGTCAAGCAATGCGCAAGGTGCGTGATGAGTTTGGTCCGGATGCGGTAATACTGTCTAATCGCCGGGTAGACGGAGGTGTTGAAATAGTTTCTGCTATTGATTATGACGAAGCATTGGTGAGCAATGCAGAGCATGCACATAATGATCATATGCAGTCCGCTCCTTTTTTATCTGCAACTGCTCCAGTTGCTTCATCGCACATAGTGCCAGAAACATCTAAAATACCCCCTTTTAAATCACTCTATGATGCTCCAGCCTACACTGTGCCAATGGAAAAATCGGCATGGGATGATGAAGATGATATCCAACCTGAAAATTTTTCCTCTGCAGCGCATGTAAATACGGATTTTCATGAGCGCGAGCATGATTCACAAAAATACCGGGAAAATCACGAAAATCATATAACCTATTCCAAACAGCAGCATACAGAAGCCATCCAGGATGTACGCCTGGAAATAAAAGCATTGCGGGGATTGCTTGAAAACCAATTATCCACACTTGCATGGGGCGAGCTGACACGGAAACATCCACAGCAGGCAGACTTATTTCAACGCTTAATGAAGCTGGGCTTGAGCTCAACTTTATGTCGTCAAATCGTCGCCAAAATTCCTGCTGCAATTGCTCAGGCACCTGATATTGAAGCCCTATGGAGGCGTGCCTTAGGGATATTGGCTCATGAAGTTCCAGTATTAGATGATGACATTCTTACCCACGGTGGAATTGTAGCCTTGATAGGGCCGACCGGCGTAGGAAAAACTACTACGGTAGCAAAATTAGCTGCTCGTTATGCTTTGCGTCATGGGTCGCGGCATGTTGCACTGGTTACAATTGATAATTACCGGATTGGTGCGCATGAACAACTGCGTTCGTATGGGCGTATCCTCAATATTCCAGTACGTGTGGCGGCGGATCACAAGGAGTTGCAGGCAGTACTTATGGAACTGGGAGAGAAGCGTTTGATACTGATTGATACGGCAGGGATGGGTCAACGTGACTTGCGATTGGCAAACCAATTGAAAATGCTAACCCATGGAGAATCGAATAGTGATCGCCATAGCATAATGCGTAAAATAAAAACTTATCTGGTGTTATCTACAGCCACACGTTTATCAGGCTTAAATGAAGCAACGGAAGCCTTCAAAGGTGCGGCACCCGATGGCGTCATTCTTACTAAAATTGATGAAACAACAAGTTTAGGCAGTGCCCTCAGCGTTATTATTAAACATCAGTTACCCATTGCTTACGTAAGTGATGGACAGCGGGTTCCTGAAGATTTACATAATGCCCGGGCCCATACGTTAATCAGTAAAAGTATAGCAATAATGCAGCAGAGCGCCAAAATGCTGGACGAGGAAGCATTGACATTAACTGTAGAGAAGGTGGCAGCTCATGCTCATATCTGACACACGTCGAGAATTTACGGGCGATCAGGCTGCTGGATTACGTCGAGTAAACACTGTACGGCCCATACGTGTCATAGCAGTGACAAGCGGTAAAGGTGGAGTGGGTAAAACCAATGTTTCTGTAAACTTGGGAGCAGCACTGGCCAATGAAGGGAAATCCGTGTTGATCATGGATGCAGATATGGGATTGGCCAATGTTGATGTGTTACTGGGCTTGCGACCTTCCTTTAATCTTTCTCATGTAATTAATGGTGAACGGTCCCTTGAAGAAATTATCTTGCCTGCAGCTCGGCGGTTGTCGATTATTCCGGCATCTTCAGGTTTAAAAAGTATGGCGGAATTAAGTGCAGCCCAACATGCGGGAATAATTCGTGCCTTTAGTGAGTTAAGTCAAAATCTGGATGTGCTTTTAATAGATACTGCGGCAGGCATCTCTGAAAGTGTGATTAGTTTCAGCCGGGCGGCCCAAGAAGTAATTATTGTTTTATGTGATGAGCCTGCCTCTATTACAGATGCATACGCATTAATAAAGCTATTAAATCGCGATTATGGCGTACATCGATTCAGAATTCTCGCCAATATGGTTCAAGGTGCGCAGGAAGGGCGTGAACTATATAACAAGATTCTCAAGGTGGTAGACCGTTATCTTGATGCCACCCTGGATTTTATGGGAGCTATTCCTTATGACGAGTATCTTAAAAAGGCAGTACAAAAGCAGCGGTCGGTGGTGGATGCCTATCCACGTAGTAAAGCCGCCATGTCATTCAAGAAATTGGCACATAAAACCGATAATTGGCCAGTAACCACGGCAGCAGGCGGTCATCTGGAGTTTTTTGTTGAACGGTTGATTCAATCTAATCAACTTTTTGGAGCGGCACAATTATGAGCGCACTTGCCATGTATAACACCGCAAAGCCCGATAAACGGGAGGAGATAGTTAATCAACATGCTCCTTTGGTTAAGCGTATTGCTTACCATCTGATGAGTCGCTTACCCCCTTGTGTTCAGGCTGATGATTTGATTCAAGCAGGCATGATGGGATTACTTGAAGCAGCACGTAATTATGACGCTACACAAGGTGCAAGTTTTGAGACATATGCTGGAATTCGTATTCGTGGCGCCATGCTGGATGAGATTAGAAAAAATGATTGGGCACCCCGTTCTGTCCATAGAAAAGCCCGTAAAGTAGCTGAAGCTGTGCGGAAGATAGAAAATCTAAAAGGCCGAGATGCACGCGATAGTGAGGTAGCTCAGGCGCTGGAAATATCATTAGATGACTATCACCAAATGTTGCAGGATGCCAGCGGATATCTGGTTCTGAGTTTTGAAGATATGGGTATGGATGATGAAGCGGTGGCCGCACAGTTTGCCGATAGGTCTCCAGGCGTTTTGGAAGGACTGCAAAGGGAAGATTTTAAAAAGAATTTAAGAGAAGCGGTCGCCGGGCTTCCGGAGCGAGAAAGGTTAGTGATGGCGCTGTATTACGATGAAGAACTTAATTTAAGAGAAATTGGCGCAGTACTGGGTGTAAGTGAGTCACGTGTCAGTCAAATTCATAGCCAAGCGTTAATTCGTCTACAAGCACGTTTATGTCAATGGCGATCGGAATAATATTTGTGTATTAACAGATAGTACATAGTTAGTAGACTGTGAAATTATTTGGTTTATATTTTGGAGGTTGCTTTGAATAAGGATATGAAAATACTCATAGTGGATGATTTCTCTACCATGAGACGCATTATCAAGAACTTAATGCGTGATCTGGGATTTAACAATACCAGCGAAGCAGATGATGGTAAAACGGCTTTGCCTATACTTCTGGCGGGTGATTTTGATTTTCTGATTACTGACTGGAATATGCCAGGCATGACTGGGATAGATCTTTTAAAAGCCGTAAGAGCTGATCCCAGGTTGGCAAAATTACCCATACTTATGGTGACGGCCGAGGCAAAACGTGAACAAATTGTAGAAGCCGCTCAAGCGGGTGTAAATGGATACGTAGTAAAGCCATTCACTGCGGCAACATTAAAAGAAAAGATTGATAAAATTTTTGAACGTCTTGAAACAAAATAAATGGATAAAATACAGGGAAGCTAAATGAGTGAGATGAGCGAAGAACAAAATTATTGCCTTATTCAGGCACGTTCTCTTGTTAAAAACATTGAGCAAGGGAATGATAGCGAAGTAAATTCGCTAATTGAAAGTATTTCAAAGCTTCATGAGTCTACCCTTTTTCAGGAAGTTGGAAAGTTAACGCGACAATTACATGAAACATTAAATAATTTTAATGTTGATTCACGTATTGAAGCCATGTCAAAGAATGAAATTCCTGACGCTAAGGAACGGCTTAATTATGTGATTAAAATGACGGAGGATTCTGCAAATAAAACGCTTAATGCAGTAGAAGCAGGATTGCCTATTGCGGAAGAGTTAAAAGAAAAGTCAACTGTTCTTAATAAAAAATGGCAACGGTTTCGTCAAAGAGAAATGCCTGTTGAAGAATTTCGTGAATTAAGCAATGAGATTGATAGTTATTTAGGATGGTCAGTAATCCAATCTGAAAAGGTTCGTGAAAATTTCTCTCATATTCTTATGGCCCAGGATTATCAGGATCTTACAGGTCAAGTTATACGACGTGTTATTAATCTTGTACAGGAAATGGAAGGTAACCTGATCGATCTAGTTAGAATTTCTGGTCAGCGAATGAAGAAAGAGTCATCGCCAGAGAATATGGATTCTTCTTCAGAAGCTGATGGACCCCGTATTCCTGGCTGTGATAGCCATAAAGACCGCCTTTCCAGTCAAGATGATGTGGATGAGCTACTTTCAAGCCTAGGTTTTTGAGATTCATTGAATGAGCATAAATTTGGATGACGATATACTTCAAGACTTTCTTGTTGAAGCAGGCGAGATTGTCGAAAAATTAAGTGAACAATTAGTTTCTCTTGAACAATCACCTCGTGATGCTGATTTGTTAAATGCAGTATTTCGGGGGTTTCATACTGTTAAAGGTGGCGCAGGATTTCTTGGTCTTACCGCATTAGTAGCGGTGTGTCACCGAGCAGAGGATGTGTTTAATACTCTGCGCCAAGGAAAGCGATATGTCGATGCAGGACTGATGGATGTCGTGCTGGTTGTTCTTGATATTGTAAAGGATATGATGGATGTAGTTCGCTCAGGTGGAGATCCTTCTCCAGCTGATCCTGCGTTATTGGATAAATTAGACGAATTATCAAAACCACAGGAGAGCTCATTACCCCAGCCAGCAGTGGTCATAAGTAAAAGTCCTGTATCCATACCATCAATATCTAATCCTGTTGAGGATAAAAAAAATGTATCGCCAAATGAAATATTCTTGGCTAAGGAAGGCGAAATAACCGATGATGAGTTCGAGGCACTTCTCGATCAATTACAGGGAAAAGATGGCCAAGAAAATATAAAAATTAATATCGAGGCTCCTCCTGTATCTTCACAAGTAAATGTTAGTTCAGACACTATTACAGATGATGAGTTCGAGGCACTTTTAGATACCCTTGATAGTAACAAATCTGTAATATCCGACACCAATGCTGTTACTGCAAAACCTCCGTTGGCAGAGGAAATAAAGGCTTTTGAAAAACCTGTGTCTGTTGCCCCGATACCTTCTCCACAAAAAGATGCGCCACAAGTAGAAACAACAGTGCGCGTAGATACAAAGCGCCTGGATGATATTATGAATCTAGTTGGTGAGTTGGTGTTAGTACGAAATCGACTGTCAACACTTAAATCGTCAATGGTACAAGAAGAAGCTGTTCAGGTTATTAGTAATCTGGATATAGTGACTGCTGATTTGCAAAATGCAGTTATGAAAACAAGAATGCAACCAATAAAAAAAGTTTTTGGACGATTTCCTCGCGTCGTTCGTGATCTTGCCCGTACTTTGAATAAAGAAATTTCTCTGGAACTTTATGGAGAAGATACTGACTTAGATAAAAATCTAGTAGAAGCCTTAGCAGACCCACTTGTACATTTAGTGCGTAACGCAGTAGATCATGGTATTGAAACCCCAGAGGTGCGTTTAGCATCAGGAAAGCCAAAGGAAGGAAAAGTTATATTATCGGCCCAACAGGAAGGGGACCATATCCTGCTTATTATTCAAGATGACGGTGCCGGAATTGATCCCGAAGTTTTGCGGCGGAAAGTGGTTGAAAAAGGATTGATGGATATGGAAAGTGCTGCACGGCTTGATGATCGTGGTTGTTTTCACTTGATATTCCTTCCAGGATTTTCTACAAAAACCCAGATCTCAGACGTTTCCGGTCGAGGCGTTGGCATGGACGTGGTTAAAACCCGTATTTCTCAATTGAACGGTGTTGTAGAGATAGATTCTGTTTTAGGAAAGGGCAGCAAAATCATTATTAAATTACCATTAACGTTGGCGATTATGCCCACCTTAATGGTGCTGCTTGATAAGCAAACTTTTGCTATGCCTCTCGTGAATGTAAGTGAAATATTCAATCTTGATGCTGCTCGCACCAATACTGTGGATGGAAAGCTGGTAGTCATTGTCAGGAATAAAGCTGTTCCATTGTATTACTTGAGGGAGTGGCTTGTTAAAGGGGCGTCTCCAGAAAATCGCTCAACAACTGGATATGTAGTGGTTGTAAATATATCTGAATATAGAATTGCATGTGTAGTTGAGCAACTTATTGGGCAGGAAGAAGTCGTTATAAAACCATTAGGAGCCTTATTACATGGTACACGTGGATTTGCTGGAGCCACAATCACTGGGAATGGCCGTATAGCACTTATCCTGGATTTGTCAGGATTAATAAAATCTTACACGCAGCACTAAATGAATATTTTCTCTTATATATAATAATTATATTAATAACGTAACAATTTTTCAGGAGAAATCTTGTATGGCCGTGAGAGTTTTAGTGGTTGATGACTCCAGTTTTTTCAGGAAGGTGGTTTCTGAGATTCTCAAAGGAGACGGGCATATTGAAGTTATTGGAACTGCAGTAGATGGTGCGGATGCGATTGAAAAAGTAGAAAAACTTCGGCCTGATGTAATTACAATGGATATTGAAATGCCAGTAATGGATGGCATAACTGCAGTTCGACGCATTATGGCCTCCCATCCGACGCCGATTCTTATGTTCTCATCATTAACAACCAGTGGTGCCCAGGCAACGCTTGACGCTTTGGATGCTGGTGCTCTTGATTTTCTACCAAAGAAATTTGACGACTTATCCCAGGAAAAAAGTGAAATAAAAAGAATATTATGTGCACGTGTGCGCATTCTTGGTGCAAAAGGATTAGCTGGAAAAAATCCGACAACCTCTCCTGGCAGAAAAATTAATCCAGGCTTAGCCGCGAATCAATCTTCACCGCTAACACAAAAAAAACTTAATGAGATAAAAATTGTAGCCATTGGTACATCAACCGGTGGTCCTGTTGCATTGCAGCAGGTATTGACAAAACTCCCCAAAGCATTCCCGTTTCCTCTCTTGCTTGTACAGCATATGCCAGCAAGTTTTACAGGTGCATTTGCACAACGGCTTGATAAACTGTGTGCTATTAGTGTTAAGGAAGCGGTGGATGGTGATGTGCTTGCACCTGGTGTTGCGTTTCTGGCCCCTGGTGGTAAACAGATGCTGGTTGAGCAGCGTAATGGAAAAGTGCAGATACGTATTCAGGATGGAGTGCCTGAACAAACCTATAAGCCTAGTGTTGATATAACATTCTCTTCCATTGCTAAGATATATCCTGGCCATGTGTTGGGGGTTATTTTGACAGGTATGGGCGCTGATGGAAGGGAAGGTACGCGACTTCTTAAAGCCGGCGGTTCGCCTATCTGGGCTCAGGATGAGCAGAGTTGTGTTGTTTATGGAATGCCTATGGCGGTGGCCGAAGCCGGATTAGTGGATCAAATAATGTCATTAACGGATATTGGTACTCAGCTTGCGCAACGGATTTGATGCGTGGATATTTTAACAATACTTGGTTTGATTGTTGCGTTCGGTGCCATTCTTGGAGGGAACGCTTTAGACGGTGGGCATGTTTCGTCGTTGTTATTAGGCGCTGCATTCTTGATTGTTTTTGGTGGTACCGTCGGCGCAATTTTAATTCAAACGTCAAAAGTTACTTTTATGCGCGCACTTAAAATTGCGTCATGGATGATAAAACCACCGGTGTTAGGTGAAGCCGATATTATTCCCAAAATCGTTAACTGGAGTAATGTGGCAAGAAAGGAAGGATTATTGGGTCTCGAGCCCTTAATTGAGGCCGAAGCGGATCCGTTCGCCAAAAAAGGATTGCAACTTCTGGTGGATGGTAGCGAACCAGAAGTAATCAGAAATATTCTTGAGGTTGAAATAGAGACTAAGGAGCATCAGGACACTCAAGCTGCCAAAGTATATGAAGGTATGGGTGGCTATTCACCCACGATTGGTATTATTGGCGCAGTAATGGGGTTAATCCATGTTATGTCGAATCTGTCAGATCCAAGCAAACTTGGATCCGGAATTGCTACTGCGTTTGTAGCAACCATTTATGGTATAGGTTTGGCTAATTTGTTTTTATTGCCTATGGCTAACAAGCTGAAGGCATTAATACATAATCAAACCCAGTTCCGCCAAATGGTAGTTGAAGGGATTATATCCATAGCTGAAGGTGAGAATCCTCGCAATATAGAAACCAAGTTACATGGTTACTTGCATTGATTAATCAGTAAATATATTTAGATTAACACCATGGATGTATGGCGCGTAAGAAAAAACATGAGGAACATGAAAATCATGAACGTTGGCTAGTATCTTATGCCGATTTTATCACTTTATTGTTTGCTTTTTTTGTCGTTATGTATGCTGTTTCATCGGTTAATGAAGGTAAATATCGGGTGCTATCTGATTCACTGGTGTCAGCTTTCAAATCTGCCCCGAAGTCGATGGAGCCTATCCAGATTGGAATACCCGCAAAGTCCCCCCATGAAACAGATCTTGAACCAAGGACTAATCCGAATATATTAAAAAGACCGGATATGTTGATTAATAAATCGGTTCGAGATCAGCAGGAAAAATCTGGTGGGCAGAAAACAAAATGGCCACAACAGGC
>JBKJTS010000167.1:0-10169 GCA_046590885.1 Gammaproteobacteria bacterium | reverse complement strand
CGTAGAAAACCCGCGCGAATTGTCCATGGAACTGGTGAATGCCCAGCAGGCACGGCGCGCGCTGGATTATCTGGTGGGGTTCAACCTGTCACCATTGTTGTGGAAGAAAATCCGGCGGGGCTTGTCCGCCGGACGAGTGCAAAGCCCGGCATTGCGCATGATTGTCGAGCGCGAAGAAGAAATCGAAAAATTCATTGTCCGTGAATACTGGAGTATCGCCGCCAGTCTCACCAAAAAAGCCGAACGCTTCTCGGCGAAACTCACGCATTATCAGGACAAAAAGCTTGAACAATTCAGCATCACCGACGGTGATCAGGCTACCCAGGCTCAAGAAGCCTTGTTGAGGGCCGCTGCCGGAAAACTGGTAATCACCAAAGTTGATAAAAAGCAGCGCAAACGCAACCCTTCACCGCCGTTTACCACCTCCACCCTGCAACAGGAAGCGTCACACAAGCTGGGCTTTACCGCGCAGCGCACCATGCGTCTCGCGCAACAGTTGTATGAAGGTATTGACACCGGCAGCGGCGCCGTCGGGTTGATTACCTATATGCGTACCGACTCGGTGAATCTTGCGCAGGAAGCACTGAATGAAATCCGTGAACTGATTGCCGTGCGTTATGGCAAAGATAACGTGCCCGCGCAACCACACGTCTATAAAACAAAATCAAAAAACGCACAGGAAGCGCATGAAGCAATTCGCCCTACTGCCGCAGAGCGCGTTCCCGAATTCATCAAAGACAGCCTGAGCGCCGAACAATATAAATTGTATGATCTGATCTGGAAACGCACCATCGCCTGCCAGATGATCCCTGCCACGCTTGATACCGTAGCTGTTGACATGGCGGCGGGTGAGGGCAACATCTTCCGTGCCAATGGCTCCGTGATTGTTGACCCCGGTTTCATGGCGGTGTATCAGGAAAGCGTGGATGACGCCAAAGACAGTGCCGCAGATGCATCAGGCAAAGGCAGCGGCGACGATGAGCGACGTTTGCCCGCCTTGCTGGTGGGTGAGAAAGTTGACGTCCTGGGTATAGAGCCGGAACAGCATTTCACCGAGCCACCGCCGCGTTATGGCGAAGCCAGCTTGATCAAGTCGCTCGAAGAACGTGGCATTGGCCGCCCATCAACATACGCCAGCATTATTTCAACTTTGCAGCAGCGTGAATATGTGGAACTGGACAAACGGCGCTTCAAGCCTACTGATGTAGGGCGCATCGTCAATAAATTCCTCACTGAATATTTTACGCAGTATGTCGACTATGACTTTACCGCGCAACTCGAAGATGAGCTGGACGCAGTGTCGCGTGGTGAAAAAGAGTGGGTGCCGCTGCTACGCGACTTCTGGACGCCCTTCAAGGCGCTGGTCGATAACACACAGGAAAATGTCGAGCGCAAGGACGTTACCCAGGAAGCCATGGATGAAGCCTGCCCCAAATGTGGCAAGCCTTTGTCGATACGCCTCGGCAGGCGTGGCCGCTTTATTGGCTGCACCACCTATCCTGAATGCGATTACACGCGCAATCTCAGCGAAGAAGCCGGCGCCGAAACCGTGCCCGAAGTCGTGGAAGGGCGCACTTGTCCCAAGTGCGATTCACCCTTAATCATGCGCATGGGGCGCTACGGCAAATTCATTGGCTGCAGCACCTACCCCGAATGCAAACACATCGAGCCGCTGGAAAAACCCGCCGACACCGGCGTGGATTGCCCGGTGTGCCATAAAGGCACACTCCTCAAGCGCAAATCACGTTACGGAAAAATATTCTATTCCTGCGCTACCTATCCCGACTGCACCTATGCGGTATGGAACGAACCTGTTAACGAACCCTGCCCGAAATGCCAATGGCCGCTGCTTACCATCAAAACCACCAAACGCCGTGGCACTGAAAAAGTCTGCCCGCAAAAAGAATGCGGCCACGCTGAGCCATATGCCGTGGAAGATACCAGCGTTGCATCGGTGGACGCCAAGTAGCGTGCGTTGGTGATATAACATATTTCGTAGCGCTGACGTTTTTTGGAGATCTGGTCGAGAGAGATTATGGACGATGGTCAGAAACCCTTATCAAACACATTCGGAAACTTTTTCGCGTCGGAAAAGTCGAGCGGCATTTTACTCATCATCTGTACGGTTGTTTCGCTTTCGCTGGCCAATTCTATCATCGGCGCAGATTACTTGGCTATTTGGCAAGTACATGTTGGTGGTTTAAGTATTGAGCATTGGATTAACGATGCACTGATGGCAGTTTTCTTTTTGCTTATCGGTCTGGAGCTCGAGCGCGAGCTATATAACGGCGAACTCTCGAATTTCAAAAATGCACTCCTCCCTGTTTTCGCGGCATTGGGCGGTATTTGTTTACCTGCATTGATTCATTTTGTGTTGAACTCAGGAACACCAACACAAGCCGGAATGGGGATTCCGATGGCAACCGACATTGCTTTTGCGTTGGGTGTTCTCGCACTGTTAGGCAGTCGCGTGCCGATTTCCCTGAAAATTTTTCTGACCGCGCTCGCTGTGATGGACGACTTGGGCGCGATTATCGTAATCGCCGTCTTTTACACGGTACAGCTCTCAATCATCTATTTAATAGGAGCGATGGCAGTTTTTGGTTTCCTCATCGCGTTGAACCGGGTTTTTCGCGTAATGTCACTTATTCCCTATTTGCTCGGGGGCGCTTTGATGTGGTTTTTGATGCTGAAATCCGGGGTTCACGCCACAATTGCCGGAGTTTTGCTGGCGTTTGCGATTCCATTTTCCGCTAAGGAAGACGACGAAGAGTCCCCTTCGCACCGACTCGAACATTTTTTGCATAAGCCTGTCGCTTTTATTATTTTGCCTATTTTCGCGCTGGCGAATACGGGCGTTGTCATCGGTGCGGATTGGGGGCAGGATTTAACGAGTGCAAATAGCCTGGGTATCATCGGCGGTTTAGTCTTAGGCAAACCGCTGGGTATTATGCTCTTGAGCTTCGTCGCCGTTGCCTTCGGTCTTTCGCGACTTCCGTCCGATTTGAGGTGGCGGCACATTTTTGGTGCGGGACTCTTGGGAGGGATCGGTTTTACGATGTCAATTTTTATTACGAATCTGGCTTTTGCCGGAAATTCTGAGATGATCAATGCATCGAAAGTGGCTATTTTGCTGGCTTCATTAACAGCAGGAACAATCGGTTTTCTATGGCTAAAACTTTTTACCAAGCCCCCAGGCTGAGGCCTGTCTCTTGATTACATTTCATCTGAGGGCTACCTTAGTCGCGAAGCTGAGCAGATTGCTGACACCAAGTGCATTGGGCGTCTTGGGAGGGACACGATGTGGTAGGCTGTTTTGCTTGAAGGGAGCTGCTTGACGGCTATCAAATGATCAAGCTCACGCGTGCTACATTGAGATCAAGAGACAGAGACTAAGGCGGGGAGATGCCATGGACAGATTTCCCGCAAAAAAAATTTACGAAAGTACACCCCATTTATAACTTACCGCTTACTCTGGCACGCATCCGTCGGTTGCCACGAGTATGGTTCGAGAAGGAGGATTGGCACTCAGGTCTACCCTGGCCAATCCTGCGCATTCCTCAACGACCCAGGCTATGTTGCCATTAGCCTCCAGCGCCAATCCTTGGGGGCGCCTCAGCCCTAATAACAATGTAGTCACGGTGCCATCACTGAGATTCAATCGAAACAAAGTTCCCGTGTCCCCGCCAGTTACGAGGGCTGACCCTTCACCCGTCTCCAGAACGATCCGTTGCGGATTAACTATCCCTAAAAAGGACACCATAATTCTGCCATCTAGCAGATCGATCTTGCTCACCAGATTGGTAGTTCCTTGTGCAACCCATGCGTATCGTCCATTCAATGCTGACACCGCAATGCCTTCGGGATAAGACAGGCCATTGATCAGAGGGGTGATGCCCTGTTGTGTAATGCCGATGTTCCCATTTGTAGTTGTAGTTGTAGTTGTAGTTGTAGTTGGGGTAGTGGATGGCCCCGTTTGAGCAGTAGCCAGATTAATGCGTGAAATTTCCCCCGCGTGGGCATATGTTACTATCACAGCAGACAGCGCCCCCGCCTCCAAAGCCATGCCCTCGGTATGGAAGAATTTGTCGGCAAACATAACCGCAGTGACCGTTGGCAGATCAACCTTGAATAGACGATTGTTCTGCTGTATATCAAGGCCAGTAAACGATTCTAATACCCACGCCGTCGCGCCATCAGGGGTTACGGCAAAGGCCTCTGGGGCTAGAAACCCACACACAAGAGTCTGCAGCGCGCCAGTTTGAAGATTAACCCGGGTCAGGCGACCGGCCTCACCCGCACCATGCTCTGTAATTAACCCCGTTAACCCCCCCGATTCGATGACGATGTCTTTTGGGATTTGCAAAAGTGGTGGATGAGATACCGGGCAGCCGACTAGAGTATTTGGAGGCACAGCAAGAATGGGGTCAGGCGGCACTGTTTCCCCGGCTCCGCCCCCGCAGCCTGTGAGCAGGGCAGATAGTACTAACAATAGACTATTTATCAAAAGCTTCATTGCCACCTGCCGTAACCAGATAAATCTGCCGCAGATAATTTGATAAAATTTGTTGTCCTGCTCCATGTAAGGATTTTTATAATGGATCGTGAGCTGCCCTATCAGGCGGCTTTCTGCAGCGTCTACATAGGGTAGCGGCCTATGTGATGAAAACTTGAGCTACCTTGTCCTGTGCTGGCATGTTTTCTGCTCAATAATTATGAAAATAAAATTTGTACAAAAGTAATTCAAAATACTCTGTAACACTTGTCAATATTTCCAACATGAATAAACAGCGTATAAAATTCTTGTCAAAAAGGTAGGAATGGTATAAGGTTGATGATTATTGGATTTTGGCCTTGGCTAATTGACGATATGTGGACAGTAATGTCCTTGGGTATGGTTAAAGATAAGCGTAGTGGTATGTAAAAATCCCCGACGTTTATTTCAACTTAATAATCTTGTTGATAAAATAGTAGGTAGTTAGTTATGCGTAATGGTACAGTAAAGTGGTTTGATGAGAGCAAAGGCTTTGGTTTTATCTCCCCCCAGGATGGTGGCGATGACGTTTTTGTTCATCATTCTACCATCAGCGGCACAGGCTTTAAAACCCTTGCCCAAGGACAAGCTGTTCGTTTTGAGGCTCAAAAAGGCCCCAAGGGACAGCAAACCACCAAAGTTGAGCCCGCTTAATAGCGCATGAAGCACTGATGTTTAGTGCTTCCTTTTGGCTCTGCTGGTAGTTCTCAGGCCATCCATCGAGATGGTGGATGGCCTGTTTTTCAGTCGCTCAATTTAGCTTGGCCGGTTCAGAGTGGTGTCTACTACTTTGCGGGTTAAGTGCGGCGCAAAAAGCTCAATAAACGCGTAAATATATCCGCGTAAATAATTTCCGCGCCGAATGCCGATACGTGTGGTGCTGGGCTCAAATAAATGCCCGGCGTCCAGGGCTCGCACATTCACGTCACGCGCCGCATCAAACGCCATTTTCGCCACCAGTCCCACGCCTAGCCCCAGTTCAACGTAGGTTTTGATTACATCAGAATCAAGGGCTGTGATGACAAAGTTGGGAGTTAAGCCACGTTCTTCAAAAGCCTTGTTGATTTTTGAGCGTCCCGTGAAAGAAAAGTCATAAGTGACTATTGGATAACGTGCAATAGCTTCTAATGTCAAAGGGGATTCATCAAGCAAGGGGTGGTTTGGCGGCGTGACGACACAGCGATTCCATTGATAGCAAGGTAGGGTAACAAGATCATCAAAGGGTTCAAGTGCTTCGGTGGCGATAGCAAGGTCAGCCATGCCATTGCGGACGAAGTCAGTGACTTGTACAGGGTTACCCTGGTGAATGTGTAACCGTACATTTGGGTACTGCTCACTGAAAGTCTTTACTACGGGTGGCAGCGCGTAGCGTGCCTGTGTATGGGTGGTAGCAATTGAAAGAACCCCCCCGGTTTCATTGGAAAACTCCTTACTCGCTTGCCGGATATTCTCCAGATCACGTAAAATACGTTCTATCATTGCCAGCACAGCGGTACCTGGCGGCGTGAGCCCTGTGAGGCGCTTGCTTTTGCGAACAAAGATCTGCACATTCAGCTCCTCTTCGAGGAGACGGATTTGTGTGCTAATGCCGGGTTGTGCGGTGTGTAATTGCCTTGCTGCGCTGGAAATACTGAAATTACAGCGAACCACTTCATGAATATAACGTAATTGCTGAATGTTCATAGGACTGAACCTTATTAATATAATTTTGAATTATATAATGAAAAAATATCATTACTTCTAATGATAAGTATACGCTGTTATAATCTGGCTGCAACAATGGGGAATGATGCGGCAAGAGGTGCGGCGGAATGGAATGGGGGTATACAGTAGCGGGTTTAGTAGTGGGTTTTGTGGTGGGTCTGACCGGTATGGGCGGGGGGGCGTTGATGACGCCGATACTGATCCTGTTTTTCAACATTTCGCCCGCGCTCGCCATTGGTACGGATTTGCTGTTTGCCTCCATCACCAAGGCTGGTGGCATGGTAGTGCATGGTAGACACGGCAACATCGAGTGGAATGTCGTCAGGTTAATGGCGCTGGGTAGTATTCCGGCTGCTGCGATTACCGTGCTGGTGTTGCAGCAATATAGTTATTCTGGCGATGTCAAAAAGATATTGACCACGGCGCTGGGCGTTGCTTTACTGCTGACCGCGCCAGTGGTGCTATTTAAGGGCTATCTGGCGCATTTTGCCCATACCAGGTTGAAACTGGGGGCTTTTGTGCATTGGCGGCCTGCTATGACGGTGGCGGTGGGTGCCGGGCTAGGTGTATTGGTCACCCTGTCTTCGGTGGGCGCGGGTGTGCTGGGTACCATGATATTGTTTTTTTTGTATCCCCACATGCCTGCAGTACGGATTGTGGGTACCGATATCGCCCATGCAGTGCCGCTCACAGCGGTGGCAGGGTTGGGGCATTTACAGATGGGAAATGTGGATTTCCCTTTGCTGGGAAGCTTGTTAATAGGTTCGTTGCCGGGAATTTATGTCGGCAGTCATTTGAGCAGCCGTATTCCTGAGAAAGTATTGCGGCCGATTTTGGGTACATTGTTATTGTTATTTGGCGCCAAGTTTGCCTTTTCGTAATCTTTTGGCGTAATTTATGAGTGGGAGGTTTTGTTGCCCATGAAGTAGGGAGAATAAATCATGATTAACGCAGAACGTCTGGTGAATGAAGAAGAAATTGGCCGCTATGATGAGGCGGTGCAGTCTTATCTGAATTTGCAGATTGATCCTGATCGCTTCATGTCGATTCGCCTGCAACATGGCGTGTATGGACAGCGTCAGGACGGCGTGAACATGATGCGCGTCAAGATTCCTGGCGGCAACATGAACGCTGAGCAGTTGCTTGCGATTGCTGATGTTATGGAAAAATACGTGGATCATCCGGTGGTACACATTACCACTCGTCAGGATTTTCAGATTCATTACGTGCCGCTCGAACACACACCGGCGGCGATGCGTCGCCTGGCGGATGCCGGGTTGACGACGCGTGAGGCGTGCGGTAACACGGTGCGCAATATTACCGCGTGTCCGCTGGCGGGTATGTGCCCGCGCGAGCATGTGGATATTACACCGCTGATGGAAGGCGCGGCGACGCACTTTCTGCGTCATCCACTCACCCAGCATTTGCCGCGCAAATTCAAGATGAGTTTTTCCGGGTGTGAGGCGGATTGCGCGCAGGGCATGATGCACGATCTGGGCGTGGTTGCAGTGCAGAAGAATGGTCGTTACGGTTTCAAGGTGTTGGCGGGCGGTGGTCTGGGGCATAAGCCGCGTGAGGCGATCACGGTAGATGAATTTGTTGAAGAAAAAGATTTGCTGGCCAGCATCGAGGCGGTGGTTTCACTGCATCACCGTTATTCTGATCGCAAGCGGCGCGCCAAGGCGCGTATTAAATTCCTCGTGGAAAAGTTTGGCGCGCAAGGCTTTATTGATAAATACAAAGACGAGTTTGCCCGTACTAAAGTAGCGTTGGCCGATAAACCGCATCCAGTGGGCGTGTGGACTGGTGGTACGCCTGAACCCGATTGTGGCCCAGTGTGTGGCACAGGTGCACCGCGCCAGACCTTGGCGCAGAAGCAGCCGGGGTTGTTTGTGGTGCCGATCAGCATCCCGATTGGTGATATCACCCAGGCGCAATTGCGGGGCATTGCCGCGTTGATGAACTATACGGGTATCACGGATATTCGCACCACCCAGGATCAGAACCTGATACTGGTCAACGTGCCACAGGCGCAGTTGACGGCGGTGCGCGCCGCTTTGGGCGCGCTGAATTTGGGCGAGCCGAAAGTAGGTGATGATGTGGTGGCGTGTCCGGGCACATCGACGTGTCGCTTGGGGATCACATCGAGCAAGATCATCGGCACCAAAATCAGTGGCGGCGTGAACGATTTGCGGATCCGCGCCAGTGGTTGCCATAACGGTTGCGCCCAACCCGAAACCGGCGACATTGGTATTTACGGCGAAGGCAATCGCCTGCACGGCAAACTGGTGCCGCACTATCAAATGTATTTCGGCGGTGATGGCCGCAGTAGCGGTGGATTGGCGCTCAAAGGCCCGTCGGTACCGGCCGCGCGCGTGGAAGCGGCGATTGCGCGCGTGCAGGATACCTATGCGCAGGGCCGTCAGGACAGTGAGACGTTTTTCCACTGGACGCGCCGTCAGGGCGCCGCTTATTTCAAGGAATTGCTGCAGGATATTACCCGCGTCACGCCTGAACAATTGGCGTCGGTGATGAACGACCATGGCGAGACGCAGGACTTTAAAGTGTTGCAGCTGGGTGGGGGCGAATGTGCAGGCGCAGCGCAGGAATTTGTTGCTGCTCATTTTGCCGAAGCATCGTACGAGCGCGACTGCCGCAACTCGTTTGCGGCGCAGCATAAATCTGTGGAGGCATTGGAGTGCGCCGAAGCGATTGGTCGTCTGGTGGGCGAGTCACTGCTGTTTTCTTCGGGTCGTCCTGCGGTAACAGGGCTGGCGGAAATCGCAGCCGCGTTAAAAGATTCATTGTCACGAGAGGATGCGGCATTGAGCCAACAATTGGGGGGCTTTGCCAGCACCATCACGCAGCTTAAAGAAGCTTTTGATGAGCACGTCTATGCTACGCTGGTGACCGAGCAGGACGCATGGATCGCCGATGCCGCGCGCGCCTGCCTGACGCTGGATCGCCAGCTTAATCTTACTGTATCGATTACGGCACCGCGCGCCGCACAGGCTGTGCCAGTGTCGCGTGAGGCAGGAATGTCGGAAGTGCCCCAAAGTGCCCCCTCGATTGCTCCGGGGGTCACGGCGACTTTGAAGGTAGTGGATCTGTCCACCTATGGTTGTCCGCTGCACTACCTGAAGGCGCGCAACGCGTTGCACAGTCTTTCGATGGGCGATGTGGTGGATTTTCTGCTGGAATCGGGTGAGTCTACCCAGCAAGTGGCGTCAAGTTTGGAAAGCGATGGCCATCGCGTGCTATTTAAGGAAGAGCGCGGTACTACGACTCGCATCACTGTAAAAAAAGCCGCGCGTGTTGCGGCATAAGTTTGTGAAGGTTGGAAAATTATGAGTCTGGATGCATCGTTACTACAGAAAATTGAAGCTAGTACCACGCTTCTGCGCAGCATTGTGCCGCAGTATTCGTCCGCCGCTTTTGCTAATAGTTTTGGCGCAGAAGACATGGTACTGACGGATTTAATCTGCAAGCATGCTCCGGCAATCAGCCAGTTCAGTCTTGATACTGGTCGCTTGCCCGAAGAAACTTATCAACTTATGCAGCAGACCATGATGCATTATGGGATTGTTATACAAGCTTACTTTCCTGAAGCGGCCGCTGTGGAAGCTTATATTCATGCGCATGGCCCTAATGCTTTTTACGGCAGCGTAGAGCTGCGAAAGCGTTGCTGCCAGATTCGTAAAGTGGAACCGTTGAAGCGCGCTTTACGGGGCAAGCAAGCGTGGATCACCGGTCTGCGCCGCGAACAGGCGGCTACACGCAAGGATCTGGCCGCCTCTGAATGGGATGCGGATAATCAGATGCAGAAGTTTAACCCATTGATTGAATGGACGAACTCAGATATATGGGCATATATACGTCATTTTAGCGTGCCCTATAATGCATTGCATGACAAGCACTACCCGAGCATTGG
>JBKJTS010000284.1:0-4451 GCA_046590885.1 Gammaproteobacteria bacterium | reverse complement strand
TAACGGCACAAAAATTCTGGATGGAACATTCGGTTCTGCCGCCTTTCAGGTGGGTGCCAACGCTGGCCAAACCATTACCGTTGGGCTCAATACCAGCATGAAGGCAAGCGCGATTGGGGCTTTTGTAAACCAAACTGGAACTTTCAGCAATACCGTTACGGCTGGCACGGCTGCAACGGGTGGTGCACGTACAATCACTGCAGACCAAACGACCTATACCGGTGTTGATGCTACGCAGAGCAATGGCTCAAACATCGTACTTAACGGTATTAGCGTTGCAAATTCGTCTAATTACGTTGGTCCTGTGGCTACCTATCAAAGCGCCGACAGCGCTTACGCAAAAGCAGCGGCAATCAATGCTTCGAGCATTGCGGGCGTATCAGCTACCGCCTCTTTTACTGAGACTTATTCAGCAGCGGCTGGTGGTACTGCAGGCGTTAGCGATTTTGTGAGGTCGGTAAACGCTGCGGGTGCAACAGCCGGCACCAACAGCTATTCCCTGTCTATCAATGGAACGGCTGTAATTTCTACCACCGGCGATATGAGCCTTGATACTGCAGTAGCTAATATCAACACATTCTCCGGCACGACCGGCGTGGTAGCCTCTAAAGTGGGAACCACCCTGCAGTTGCAAGCAGCAGACGGTCGCAACGTTGTCACCCAAGAGGTGATGAGCATCGGTGCCGCTACTACGCCCACGGCAGTTGGTAGCATGGCATCAGTGTTCAGTGGTTTGACCCAGACTGCTGGTGGTACTGCATCGACAGTGACTTCCGCCGAAACGCATCGTGGACAGATGACGCTGCAATCATCCGCTGCGATTAACATTACGGCGGGTCAGACCATCATCGGCTTTGCCGCCGCAACCTCGTTACTGACACCCACGGGCTCACTGAGCACGTCCAGCGTGACGAGCGCAGCAAACGCCAATAACACCATACTTGCTATGGATGCGGCCTTGACCGCGGTGAGCACACTGCGCAGCACATTTGGCTCGATTCAGAACCGTTTCGAATCGACGATTGCCAGTTTGCAAGCAACTTCTGAGAATCTGAGCGGCGCGCGCAGCCGCATCTTGGATGCCGACTTCGCCGCCGAGACAGCCACTCTAACCAGAGGCCAGATCTTGCAGCAGGCCGGTATGGCGATGTTGTCACAGGCAAACTCGCTGCCTAACAACGTTTTGGCGCTGTTGCGGTAAGTTGAAAGTGAAACCACTCGGGCCGGGACGCCCGGGTGGGTTTCTTCATTAAAGGCATGAGGTAAACATCATGATGCCAGCTATTACACAAGTCTCAGTAGTCCAATTATCTTTACCGAAGTTACCGAATATTTCGCAGTCTGCGGCTGCCACAGAGAGTGTGCCGCCACAGGTTATGCCAGTTGTATCACAGGATCTCGCGCCAAGTCCGCTTGAATTAGATAATGCCATTAATAGTTTGAACGAACACATGCAAAGCATTCGCCGTGATTTGAATTTCAGTGTCGACCAGGATAGTGGCCAGGTAGTCGTGAAAGTGGTTGATACCGAAACCAGGGAAGTTATCCGCCAAATGCCCTCTGAAGAAGTTATGGCACTGGTGCGGGGTATAAAAGATTACGCGAACAGGCTTTTTCAGGCGGAGGCCTAGTAGTGTGCTTCACTGAAATACTTACCTATTTCGCCATTTCGCCGCACCTGCACATTGAACTGAAAAGATGAATCTATACTGGCTCAATATATACATGATTTTTCCTTTCCGTCGAAATGACGGAAAGAGTGTGTTAGTGAAGTGCGCTAATAATAGTCGGTTAACCCCACTACATTATATCGCTCTTTAAAAATAGGGGCAGAGGGGATTTCATATGGCAACCATTACATCAGCAGGTATCGGTTCTGGACTGGATGTCAATGGACTGGTAAAACAGTTAATGGCTGCTGAGAGCCAGCCGGCGGTGGTGCTGGACAGGAAAGAAGCGGCTCTGCAGGCCAAGCTTAGCGCCTATGGAAGTTTCAAAAGTTCATTGTCTTCATTTCAGACGGCAATGGCTAATCTTAGCAGTTTATCAAAATTTCAGACCCTCAAAGCTGCCGTGGCGGACCCCAGTATTAGTACCGCCTCGGCCGTCAGTACAGCCGTGGCGGGCAATTATTCCCTTGAAGTGAAACAATTAGCTCAGGCCCAGAAGCTTACTTCGCAGGCATTTACAGATGTGACTAGCACAGTAGGTACGGGTTCCTTGAACTTCCAGTTCGGTACTTTCAGTGCGGGTGTGTTCACGGTGAATAGCGCGAAGCCGGTACAGATGGTGACTATAGCGAGTGCCAATAATAGCCTCAGTGGTATACGCGATGCAGTGAATGCCGCCAACATTGGGGTAAGTGTATCTATATTGAATGATGGCACGGGTAACAAGCTGGTATTTACATCCAAGGATACCGGCGCTGCGAATAGTCTTAAGATCACGGTGGCAGATACCAGCGATGCAAGTAACACTGACAACGCTGGCTTGTCGCAATTAGCCTATGACCCGGCGGGTATTCTTGGTAACGGAAAAAATATCACGGAAAGTGTGATAGCGCAGAACGCACTACTCAAGATAGATGGAGTCGATAATATCAGTAAGGCTACCAATACCGTTTCCGATGTGATTCAAGGCGTGACATTGAATTTGCTTAAGTCTAGCGTTTTAAATACGCCAACCACCCTTACTGTGGTACGTGACACGGCGTCCGTGCAGTCTTCGCTGGAAGGCTTTGTGAAAGCCTATAATGACATCAATAAAACCGTTAAGGATTTAACAGCCTATAATGCTGTGACTAAGCAGGCCTCTATTTTACAGGGTGATGCATCCGCTTTGTCGGTGATGGCGCAGATACGTAAAGCCTTGACTTCTTCGCTGACGGGTTCAGGCGGCGCTTATTCTACACTTTCACAAGTAGGTGTATCCTTCCAGGCTGATGGAACGCTCAAGCTGGATTCTGTCAAACTACAAAAGGCCATTGAGACAAATTTTAACGATATCGCCTCATTGTTTGCAGCCAATGGTAAGACTACCGACAGTCTGGTGAACTATAGCAGTGCCACCAATAAAACCCAGTCCGGGAGTTATGCCGTATCCGTCAACCTGTTGGCAATCCAAGGATATAAGAGCGGCACCACTACTGCCGCATTAGCGAATACAGCGGGGACATTTACGACCCCGTTTGTAGTGGGCCCCAATAATAATACGTTTAGCGTGAAGGTGGATGGTGCGGCGTCGGGCACTGTTACCCTGACGCAGGGTAACTATGCCACGGCGGCGGCATTAACCGCGGAAATTCAATCAAAGATCAATGGCGATTCTGCACTGAAGACGGCAGAAATGACCACAGTAGTGTCATTTGATAGCCCTACAGCGACTCTGAGACTAACTTCTGGAAGTTATGGTGCTATATCGGCGGTGGAGGTGATGGCCGTCGGGACCACTACAGCGACGACCTTGGGTTTCAGTGTTGGCGTGGGTACGGCGGGTGTAGATGTGGCTGGAACGATTAATGGTACTTCAGCGACTGGTTTGGGCCGCTTTTTGACCGGGGCGCCTGGCAATGCCGTTGAGGGATTGAAGCTTGAAATTACCGGAACAGCGACGGGTAGTCGCGGCACAGTGAATTATTCCCAGGGCTATGCCTACCAGCTGGACAGATTGGCGGGCAAGTTGCTTGAAAGTGGCGGGCCGATTGCTGGCCGGACTGGGGGGCTTACAAGCAGTATCAAGGACATTAATACCCAACGCGCAGCGCTTGAGCGGCGTTTGGATGCACTTGAAAAGCGTTATCGGGAGCAGTTCTCCGCGCTGGATGGCTTGCTTGGGAAAATGCGCAGTACCAGCGAGTTCCTGGGCCAGCAGCTGGCCACGTTACCGGGTGCTAGTAGATGAGTTTGTGTAGGTTAGTGGCCGCAGTGTAGATTATCTTACGATGGGGGAATAGCAGTGAATTATCAGGGAAAAAGTTCAGCTTTACAAGAATACACCCAAGTCAACGCGCAGTCAGGTGTGGCCTACGCCACACCTCATAGGTTAATCCAGATGTTGTTCGATGGCGCTCTGGATAAAATTGCCTTGGCACGCGGACATATGCAACGTGGTGAAGTGGCGCTCAAGGGTAGTCATATTGGCTGGGTAATTTCCATTATTGATGGATTGCGCATGAGTCTGGACAAAGAGGCTGGCGGTGAAATCGCAAAGAATCTTGATGCGCTGTATGAGTATATGCAACAGCGTTTACTAAAGGCTAATTTGAAGAATGATGTGGAAATCCTCAGTGAAGTCTCTACGCTGTTACGTACCATAAAAGATGCGTGGGATCAGATTCCTGACGAGCTGCGTAACACCCCGCATGCCGTGAGCGCAGCCCTGGCCGCTGCGACACAAGCGACTCGGTGAGATGGTTATGAGCCCAGCCATGAATCAAGAGTCCGCCTTGCGGA
>JBKJTS010000235.1:0-3967 GCA_046590885.1 Gammaproteobacteria bacterium | reverse complement strand
TAAAAATGAAGACGAATTAGGCTCGAATTTTTGTGGATTACTGCTTGATATAAACAATACAATTTATACAGAGATGGCAAGTATACGGAGTGATCTTGACAGATCTAAGTCCTTGGTGAAAGATGCGGTGGCTAATCTTTCAAGCAGTTTTAATGGTTTAAGTAACCATGTAAATAGCCAGGAAAAAGTAGTCAAGGTATTGACAGATAGTGTTTCTGGCGCCACAGATAATGCAAAAGTAGACTCTATAAATATAAAAATATTTGTGTCTGAAACCGCCGCTATTTTGCAGTACCTGGTAGATTTACTGATTAATATAGGCAAGAGGAGCGTAGAAACGGTTTATAAGATTGATGATATGGTAGATCAAATGGAAGTCATATTCGTCTTACTTGCGGATGTGCGAGGGATAGCAGATCAGACCAATCTTCTGGCTCTTAATGCAGCTATTGAGGCAGCGCGTGCCGGCGATGCGGGACGTGGTTTTGCCGTGGTTGCTTCTGAAGTGCGTAAATTATCCCAACATTCGTCCAGTGTGAGTGAGCAAATACGTTCACAGGCACTGAAAACCAAAATTACTATTGGTGAGGCCCGTAAAATAGTCGGGGAAGTTGCAGCAAAAGACATGGGGGCTGCCATTACAGCAAAAGGGCGAGTTGATGGCATGCTCAAGGAAATAGGTGAATTGAATTTGATGATGGCTGAAAAATTATTGGATGTAAATAATATTACCGGCAATATTAATAGTGATATAAGTCTAGCTATCAGAGCTTTACAGTTCGAGGATATTGTTGGTCAGCTCTATGGATACATCATAAAGAGACTGGATAATCTGGATAAATTAATTGGAAACCTGGAAGATCACGTATCTTCACCCAGAACAATGACGGCGATTGAGTACAGTTTGCTGGTGCGTGATATGCGAAATAATATACAGACTATAAAAAATGAGTGGAATAGCGCCTCTCACAATCCGGTTGCGCAAAGCTCTATGAATGCCGGTGGGATTGAGTTATTTTAGAGAATTACGACCTCATAATTATTATCTCAGGTACCCTTTACCGTGAGAACATAGAGTTTTAAATAGATTAGAATGGATATTTCATGGAATTGTTAATTATCGAGGTTAAATATGACTCTAAAAGTTGATATGTCTGCTGACGAGAGCGTTGCTACTATATATATATCCGGAAGATTTGACTTTAATATTCATCAGGAATTCCGGAAAGCCTATGAAAAAGCAAGGGCCACTGCTTCAAAATATATTATCAGTCTGGCTGATACCCAATATATTGATAGTTCTGCATTAGGTATGCTGCTTCTATTGCGTGATTCGGCTGGAGGAGATAAGTCGGATGTTACTATCATTACGGGTAATGAGGAGGTGAAAAAAATATTGACGATTTCAAAATTCGAAAAACTCTTTAAGATATCTTAAAAATAAATCGCTAAAAGTTATATTTATGCGGTTTATTTTTTAAATATTATACAATGAGGAAAGCTTAATATATCCACTTCATACCGCATAATAAAAATTCAGATAATTTGTCGGTAAAGAACATATCCCGGACATTATCAAACATGCCATTAAAAATTCTCATTGTCGATGACGAAGTTAGTAACTGTATAATTATTAATTCAATATTATCCTCTGCAGGATATGAAACAGTAGTAGCCCGTAATGGGGCGGAAGCTGTGGCTATTTTTGCGAAGGAAGTACCAGATATTGTCTTAATGGATGTAATGATGCCTGTCATGGACGGCTATGAGGCTACAAAAATAATTAAAACACTTACCAACGGCCGAGTCGTCCCCGTTATTTTTTTAACAGCGGTTGATGATGAAAAAGGTTTGGCCCGGTGTATAGAGTGTGGCGGTGATGACTTTATAAATAAGCCATATAATCATGTAATCTTGAAAGCAAAAGTAGATGCCATGGCGCGGTTAAGTCGGCTCCATTCAACAGTTATAACCCAGTATAACGAATTGGAATATCATCAGGAGCGACTTTTAAAAGAGCAGAATGTTGCTAAAACCATATTCTCCAATATTGCCCACGCCGGTTGTTTGAACTCCCCAAATATTAAATACATGCTGTCACCCATGGCAATATTTAATGGTGACTTGCTGTTGGCAGCCCGTAAACCTTCCGGTGGTATGTATATCATGCTGGGTGACTTTACCGGACACGGATTGTCTGCTGCGATTGGTGCTATACCTGTGGCTGATATATTTTACAGAATGACAGCAAAAGGTTTTGGTATTGACGAGATAGTGGCTGAAATAAATAATAAATTGCGGAAAGTATTACCTACAGGGATATTTTGCGCGGCTGCCATTATAGAAGTGGATTCGATTGAGCATAAACTGCTGGTATGGAATGGCGGATTGCCTGATGTGCTGGTGTGTAAAAATAATCAGGGAATATCCCACCGACTTGAATCCATGCATTTGCCTCTGGGGGTAGTGGGAAATGAAAAACTGGACAAAGAAATGCACAGTATTGCAATTAGCCCGGGCGATGCTATTTATCTTTACACCGATGGCGTCATAGAGGCATGGAATATTAATGGAGAAATGTTTGGACAAAAAAGATTAGAAGAGCATTTGATGCCAGGGGATAGACAAGGCGAGCAGTTTAATGTGATATGTCAGGATCTTGAGAATTTTATTGGTGATCAGTCCCATTCTGATGATATTACTTTTATAGAGATTTTATGCAATGAAGAAAAGCAAAGCGATATTGCGCCACCTTCCATAATTCTTGATCGCTTAATGCCACCCATGACGTGGCGCATGACGCTGGATTTGCAAGCCGACGCTTTGCGTAGCTTTGATCCCTTGCCTTTGTTGACTCATTTATTAGTGGAAATTCAAGGGTTACGTAAGTCACGAGATCATCTTTATACGGTGATTGCCGAACTATTTTTCAATGCTTTGGATCATGGATTGCTAAATCTTGATTCGGCGATTAAATCTACACCTCATGGCTTTATGGAATACTATAAAAAGCGTCAGAATAATTTGGCGAATTTGCAGGAAGGATACATCATGCTTACCTTTGAACATATTCCTGAGAAAAATGGGGGCAAGTTATCAATACGTATTGAAGACACTGGTGCGGGTTTTGATTATCGCAAGGCCTTGCCTCGATTTAAGGAAAATATGACGCCCAGTGGTCGTGGGATTCCCCTGGTGCGTTCTTTATGCGAGGATGTGGCTTACTTTGACAAGGGCAATATAGTTGAAGCTGTATATTCCTGGCACGCCTGATAATTCGAAGTGATGTTATACAGCCGACTTTGGATGCACAACAGGCGCCAACAAAGTTTTCATAGTCCCACTTACCCGTTTGTGTAATATCTCCTCTGTATCGGTTGAGTAATTTACAGCCGGTAATATATTGATCCTATTATAAATAGTT
Organism: Gammaproteobacteria bacterium; assembly: GCA_046590885.1. Classification (GTDB taxonomy): domain Bacteria; phylum Pseudomonadota; class Gammaproteobacteria; family Ga007554. Next base: position 543 of record JBKJTS010000235.1, on the reverse strand, counting down.
AATAATCTTGTTTCATCAATACAGCCCCCTTGTGTATTAATATCAATCCTTCTCACCTGTCTCTTCGACCAAAGGGCATCATTAGTGATGACAGCCACAAGAGCCACTAGGAGCAGTTACCGTGAGAAATTCTAGATTTTTCAATGCTCTCAGAATGCCATAGATGTAAACCCTCTTCTAAGTTAAACGGGCAGAATCGTACCTCCTACCTGATTTTTGGGATTTTTGGCATATTTATTGCTTTGGGAGAGGCAAGGTTAAATTTTTAAAACGTAAATGTGTCAAAATATTGTCGTGTACAATGCTTAAATGTATTATTTTTTTAGCATATTGTTGTACTAATTTTGGCACTTACGGGGGAATGATTAATGATATCAATTACATCGACAGAGATAAAGGAGATAGCCATTAGCGGTACTACAGTCGCCGAAGCTGGAGATTTGGTAGTCAATTATTTGGCACAGATTGGTGTAGATTATATATTTGGTGTCCCGGGGGGGGCAATAGAGCCGCTTTATAATGCCTTGGGTCGCAGTGCCCGGC
>JBKJTS010000062.1:0-4683 GCA_046590885.1 Gammaproteobacteria bacterium | reverse complement strand
GCCGCGCCGCGCCGCCCGTCACCCTGAGACCTGGAATTAGCAGGGCGCGAATCGTGCTTCATAGCCGGCACTAAAATCGCACTCAGCCACTCGTCGTCGATACGACCTACTGGTATTTTATGACCAATATATTTTTCAATGTCGGGCAATGAAAAAGCATATTCTTCGCAGGCAAAGGTGATGGCATCGCCACTCGCGCCCGCACGTGCGGTACGGCCAATGCGGTGCACGTAGTCTTCGGCATCCTGGGGCAGATCAAAATTGAAAACATGGCTGACCGCTGGAATATGCAGGCCGCGTGCGGCAACATCCGTGGCCACCAGCACCGGTAATTCACCGGCCTGAAACCGTGCCAGTAACGCCATGCGCTTGGCCTGTGGTACGTCACCCGACAATACTGCCGTTTCGAAGCCATTAGCTTCCAGGGCACCCCATACCTGATCCGCTGCACGTTTGGTATTTACAAACACAATGGTGCGCGTTGGGTCCATATGTTTGAGCAGGCCGATAAGCACGGCAACTTTCTCATCACTGGCGGTATGATAAACAATTTGTGACACATTGTCAGCGGTCACCTTGCCGCTTTCAATTTTCACTAATTGCGGATTGTTCATGTGCTCATAAGCCAGCTCTGTCACACGAAACGACAGGGTGGCTGAAAACAGCAAGCCGAGGCGCTTGTCAGGACTGGGCATTTGCCGGAGCAGGTAGCGAATATCCTTGATAAACCCCAGATCAAACATGCGGTCGGCCTCATCCAGCACCACTACCTGCACCTCTTTCAGGTCGAATATGTTCTGCTTGAAATAGTCAATGACGCGTCCCGGTGTACCAATCAAAATATCCAGGCCAGTCTCAAACAATGCACGTTGTGACTCATAACCGGCACCCCCATATACCACTCCAACACTCAGATCAGCATACTTTCCCAGACCCACGGCATCTTTGTGAATCTGGATCGCCAGCTCACGGGTCGGTGCTAGTATTACGGCGCGTGGCTGGTTGAGGCGGCGCTTGGCAGTTGCCGGTGCCATAATCAAACGGTTCATGGCCGCGAGGAGGAAAGCAGCGGTTTTGCCTGTACCGGTTTGGGCCTGCCCAGCAACATCTTTACCCGCCAGCATTAAAGGCAGGGTAGCAGCCTGAATGGGTGTGCAGGCAATAAAACCGGTTTCGGCCACACCCCGACCCAGCACATCTGGAAGATCAAAGCTCGAAAAAGGGACTTCTTTCAGGGACTCGTTCATAAGTATCTTAAGAATAACAGAATTATTACTGATTGCCCTGGAAATTATGGCGAAATATGGCGTTGGTGGGGTTTGAATGTTATATTTGGATGGCGAAATATTAATTTCGCCTTAATTCTACAAAGTGGGGAGCGTATCATCTCCCCACTTTTATTAGCTTTGACAATGGAGAAAGACACTGTGAGTAAGAATATTGCCTATGTTACCGATGCAAGCTTTGAGAGCGAGGTACTTAAAGAAAACCTGCCAGTACTGGTCGACTTTTGGGCGGAGTGGTGCGGCCCCTGCAAAATGATCGCCCCGATATTGGACGAGATCGCCGCAGAATATGACGGCAAGGTTAAAATCGCGAAGCTGAACATAGATGAAAATCCAGGAACTCCGCCACAATTTGGCATACGGGGCATTCCTACGCTGATGCTGTTTAAGAATGGCAGCGTAGCTGCCACCAAGGTAGGCGCCGTCTCCAAGTCGCAGCTCACGGCTTTTATAGATGGTGTCCTTTAGTTATAACGCAACGTGACCGATATCTAACATATAACAAAGCGGTGCTAGGGGCTAGACGCAGCGCTTAATTATGTGTTAGTGTTATCCTTAGTTTAAATAAGATCTAAACAACGCCAGCTTTAACGGTCGCGGAATCTCCCCCAGAATCGCCTGAAAAAGACATACGGGCTTGTATGCACGGTTAAATCCGTATTGAACACAGCATGCCCCTGCCTCATCTGGTTTCTTTATATTTAATCCGCTCCACCCATCCAATGTGTTGACAACCATCCATTATGAATCTGACTGAACTTAAGCAAAAACCTCCTTCTGAACTCATCGACCTTGCCCAATCCATGGGCATTGAGGGCATGGCCCGCTCCCGCAAACAAGATGTCATCTTCGCTGTACTTAAGGCACACGCCCACAAGGGTGAAGACATTTCGGGCGACGGCGTGCTGGAAATCCTGCAGGACGGCTTCGGCTTTCTGCGCTCGGCAGACAGTTCGTATCTCGCCGGTCCGGACGATATTTATGTTTCGCCGAGCCAGATCCGGCGCTTTAACTTGCGCACTGGCGACACGATTTCTGGCAAGATCCGCCCCCCCAAAGAAGGTGAGCGTTACTTTGCCCTGCTCAAGGTCAGTGAAATCAATTTTGAATTGCCGGAAAACGCCAAGAACAAGGTGTTGTTCGAGAACCTCACACCGCTGTTCGCCAATCAACGCCTCACGATGGAAATTGGCAACGGTAGTACTGAAGATTTGACGGCACGCGTCATTGACCTAGTAGCTCCCATCGGCAAAGGCCAGCGCGGCATGATCGTGTCGCCACCTAAAGCTGGTAAGACCATGATGCTACAGCATCTCGCGCAGTCGATTGCCGCCAATCATCCCGAATGCTATTTGATTGTGCTGCTGATTGACGAGCGCCCTGAAGAAGTGACCGAAATGGCTCGCTCAGTGCGTGGTGAAGTGGTTTCAAGTACCTTCGACGAACCCGCCAGCCGCCATGTGCAGGTAGCTGAAATGGTCATCGAAAAAGCCAAACGTCTCGTCGAGCATAAACGTGATGTGGTGATCCTGCTTGACTCGGTAACGCGTCTGGCGCGCGCTTACAATACTGTGATTCCGTCATCCGGCAAGGTATTAACAGGCGGTGTTGACGCCAATGCGCTGCATCGCCCTAAACGCTTTTTTGGCGCGGCGCGTAACATTGAAGAAGGCGGCAGCCTGACTATTATCGCCACCGCCTTGATCGACACCGGCTCACGCATGGATGATGTTATCTATGAAGAGTTTAAAGGCACGGGCAATATGGAAGTGCATCTGGAACGCAAGATCGCCGAACGCCGCATCTACCCGGCTATCAATATCAACCGTTCTGGCACACGTCGCGAAGAACTGCTCACTGATGCCGATGAACTGCAAAAGATGTGGATCCTACGCAAGCTATTGCACCCCATGGAAGATTTGGCTGCCATGGAATTCCTGCTCGATAAACTAAAAGCTACCAAGACCAACGCTGAGTTTTTTGATTCAATGAAGCGCGGTTAAAGGTTGCTGTTAGCATACGTAAATAAAGGGAAGCACGTTAATCGTCCTTCCCTTTATTATTTGAGGTTGCTTTATCGTCCCAACGGACTGACAACTTTCAAGCGTGCTGCAAACACTTGCGCGGCCTGTTGATTTCCGGCATCTTTCTCTAGCTGCCATAAGGCGCGCAACACTTCGGCGTGATCGGGACGAATCTTCAAAATAGTATGCAGGGCCGTGCGTTTATCCATGCCCCGCTCGAGGGCCTGGGGTAAGGTGGCAAGCATTTTGTCGGCGAGATCAAAACCAATCCAACGGTCACGCGGGTTGGCTTCATAAGCTAGGCGCATGAGCCGTTGTGCCTGGCCGTTATCATCACCACTCAACGCCATTACCCAGCTCCGCGCCGCCAGAAAAGATGCGACATAACTGCGCTCAAAGTCAGGCATCGCGCCAGCAGGTACATTCAAGGCGGCGACGGCTTGCGGTACGCTTGGGCGCCGTTCCAACAGGGTAGTGAGCAAATTTCCTAGATTAAGCGTATCCCGCGCCCCAGCCTTGCCCGGGGGTGCAGTCGTCATATAACGTGCGCGCGGCAGGCGGTATTCAATCTGCGGTGACCACTCATCCTGCACTGGGCCCGCGCTGGGGGGAATGTTGCCCCAGTAACGCCCCAGCCATGTCCAAGCACCTTCACCGCCAGTTGCCTCTAGTTGCTCGGCGGGCGGGAGGCGGTGCAAATTCGCCAGCATCGCGGGCGCGCCTTGCAGGGCATTACGCGGCCCCACCAGGGCGAGACGAAAACCATCCATAAACACTACGGCGTTGGGGAAAACGCGGCGAAAACTCCGCAGGATAATGTCGAGCGAACCAGCGTCAAACTGATTCAGCGCCAGCCACTGCACAAACACGCCTTGCTCGGTCAGGCGCGCCCGCACCCGATGAAATTGCTGCACCGACAACAAGGCACTGTGCCCGACCAGATCAGGATGGAACAGGTCACCGATGATGACATCATAATAAGCGGTATCATTACGCAGGAAACGCCGCGCATCGTCACGCACCACGCGCAGTTGTTGGCGGCTCCCATGCATCCCTGCACCCGCCGCACTTGGGCTTCCTGCCCGGCGCATGATGTTATGATTCACTGGGGCGAACCAGTCACTGGCGGCGGTGATAGCGCCTTGCGAAAGCTCTACGCCAGTGCGGGCCAGCGGGGAAAAAGGAGGCGAAAACGGCAATGAGCCAGCCGCAGAAATGCCCGTACCCAACCCGAGGAATAATACGGAACGCGGCGCGGCATGCAGCAACAGCGGCAAGCGCGCCTGGTTTTGCTGCGACTGGACCGCCGTCGGATCAGAGGAGGCATCCATGCGCTGCAAATCGGCCAGCAGCAGGCGCTGACCGTCTGGCCG
>JBKJTS010000123.1:0-11521 GCA_046590885.1 Gammaproteobacteria bacterium | reverse complement strand
CGCGGTCCTCTGTCTGTGCAGCAAAGCAAGGCAATACTGGCGCGGCTCCAAAGCAGAAGCAAAGAAACCAGTATCTTTGATCGACATTTGGCGCTTGAAGAGGCTATCGTCGGTAGCCCATTAGTTGTCGGCAATAAAGTGGTGTTGTTGCAGGATGGGCCCGCAACTTTTCAGGCAATGTTTGACGCCATCAGTAATGCTAAAGATCATATTAATATGGAAACCTACATCATTGAAGATGATGAGGTGGGGAAGCGATTTTCAGACGCCCTTATTGCGAAACAAGCTCAAGGTGTGCAGGTTAATTTTATCTACGATAGCGTAGGCGCGATGAATACACCCAAGGAATTTTTCAAGCGACTTACCGACAGCGGCATTAAAGTCTTAGAGTTCAATCCCATTAATCCGCTCACTGCGAAGAAAGGTTGGGAATTGAATCAACGGGATCACCGCAAACTGTTAATTGTCGATGGTCAAGAGGTTTTCCTTGGGGGTATTAACATCAGTAGCGTCTATTCCAGTGGGTCATTCAGTCCGCGTTCCAAGCGACGTCCCGATGGAAGTCCACCGTGGCGCGATACGCACGTGCACCTTAAAGGTCCCGTGGTTAGCGAATTTCAGAAGTTATTTCTCGCAACGTGGCAGAAACAAAAAGGCGCGGCTCTCGTGCCTAGTAATTATTTTCCGCAACTGAGTAATCAGGGAAAAGAGGTGGTGCGCGCAATCGGTAGTTCTTCAGATGAGCCGTATAGCCTAATCTACGTCACATTAATGTCAGCTATTAACAGCGCGGAAACCAGTATCTATCTAACCAACGCGTATTTCGTTCCGGATCCGCAATTACTTACTGCACTCAAAGATGCAAATCAACGGGGAGTGGATGTGAAAATCATCCTGCCGAGCACTACGGATTCCGGATTAGTATTTCACGCGGGACGTTCATTTTATGACACGCTCTTAAGTGCGGGCGTTAAGATTTATGAAAAGCGTGGTGCTCTTTTACACTCCAAAACTGCCCTCATTGATGGAGTATGGTCAACCATTGGTTCAACCAATTTTGATTGGCGCAGCTTTCTTCACAATGATGAAGTGAACGCCGTAATTCTGGGCCAGGAATTTGGCACACAAATGCAAACAATGTTCGAAAAAGATCTTGCCACTTCCTTGCCCATCACACTTGACCAATGGAGGCAAAGACCTATTAGCATGCGCCTGAAAGAAATCGTCTCACGCATATGGGAATATTGGCTCTAACGTAAAAGTTTTATAGAAGTAGAAATGGATGAAAACAATTTCGCATTCAATAAGAATGTATTGGATAGGTGCAATGGTTATCATCGGCATTACACAGTCAAATCTTACCCATGCGGGTGCTGATTCAACGCTGGCCGCACCATTGCGGGCCAAGTATAGCATTTTGCAGGATAAGCTTCGCCAAAACCAGTTTCAGAAACCCCTTTATCTAGACTCCAAAGAGCATTCAGATAGGGTGGAGGGCGACATGTATGCGTTCATCAATCATCCCTTTACAGAAGTCAATGCCGCACTTAATCTTCCGTCTAATTGGTGCGATATTCTGATTTTGCCCCCCAATATAAAATACTGCAACGCCTTAACGACGGATCACCGAACCATTCTTAATGTCAGAATCGGAAAAAAAAACGAGCAGCCATTAGAAAAAGCATATGGGGTAACCTTTGACTTCAACATCACCGCTCAAACTCCAAACTATCTACAGGTAAAATTGACGGCCGCGCAAGGCCCCGTCAGCACTCGTAACTACAGCATTATGCTTGAAGCGATCCCATTACAGAATGGGGGGACTTTCCTTCATCTTGAGTATTCGTATTCATATGGATTCGTGGGCCGTCTTGCAATGCAGACTTATCTCGCTACCATAGGGAGCGATAAAGTAGGGTTTACGATCGTAGATAAAAAATCCACTGGGGAAATGGTCTATATTGATGGAATGCGGGGTGTGGTAGAACGCAATACCATGCGATATTATCTCGCCATTGAAGCGTTTCTTGATTCGCTATCTACACTGCCTGCCGCCCAACTTGAAAAACGCCTGCTTGATTGGTTTGCTGCTACAGAGAAATATCCAGATCAATTGCGCGAGATGGATAAAAACACCTATGTGTCCATGAAGCGCAAGGAATATTCGCGACAGCAGATAGTAAAAATCCCCTGAAAATCCTAGTTTCCCATAAAGGCCTGCCGAAATTTTCTTTAAAAAAATGATGTCCATGGATAATGGCTATATTTTTAAGTTTATGTGCGGCACCGTACTGATTATAAAAATACATCTAGCTATTCTGTATTCAATGGTAATCCAGATGAGCTTTCGTCAACTAAATGAATATATTAAAGATTGGACAGGAGGAGATTATGGGCTGGGGCGTCGACGGGAACCGCAGAAAATTTAAAGGTAAAATCAGAAAACAGTGGGGAGATCTCTTGGGTGAGCATCTGGGTACTATTGCGGGGAAGCGTAATGAATTGGCGCGCAAGCTACAACAAAGAAACCGGGCGAACAGCTAAGAATTGTAAGCGCCCGCCAACCGCTATTTACCACTACAAATATTAGGAGTGTGCTATGGGGTTTGATCAAAAAGCAGCAACGGTATTTTCTGTCAAGCAGATTAAACAAGATCGGTGGGACGTTTGCGAAGAAGGTTTTGAAAAACCGCTCGCATCATTTGACAGCTTGGAAGATGCGAACAAATACGCCAGAAATCTTGCTAATATCAAGGATGGCTCTAGTGTCAAGGTAATAAATTAATAACTAATATATAGGGAAATAAATGATGAATAAAATTCAGTATATAACACTAGCAACCGCTATGCTTCTTACATTTAATGTGAATGCGATAGCCGAAACAATATCAATGTCGAAGAGTGAGTATCAGAGCAATAAAGCCAGCATTGAATCACAATATAAAGCAGCCAAGGAAAAATGTAATGCGCTAGCAGGTAATGCTGAGGACATTTGCGAAGTTGATGCGAAAGGTCAGGAGAAAATTGCCAGTGCTGACCTTGAGGTAAAAAATGTACCTAATGAGAAGAACCGTTTTAAAGCCTTAATAGCCAGAGCGGATGCTGATTATGAACTTGCAAAGGAAAAATGTGATGACTTATCTGGCAACGCTAAAGACATTTGCAAAAAGGAAGCTAAAGCTGCGTATGTAACAGCAAAATCAAATGCGAAAGTTCACAAAACAACACACGAGGCACATGATAAAGCACACTCTGTTTCACATGACGCGGCCATGAAAGCGCGAGAAAAACAGAGTGAAGTACGTCATGAAGCAGCTGAAGACAAGAGTGATGCTGCATTTGCTGTTGAGAAAGAAAAATGCGACGCGTTTTCTGGCGATGCCAAAGATAAATGTATCGCTCAGGCAAAACACCTGTTTGGTAGGTAATATATTGGCTAATATTTTTAGCCTGTCATGTTATTGAAAGATTGAAGATTTTATTTTTGGCGTTATTATTCAAATGTGAGTACTTTGAGTACTTTCCTTGAATTATAAAGTACAAGGAAGTACTAAGGCCATAGGGAAAAAATATCCTTGCCCAGGACGTAAAGTTTAATATTATTTGTAATACCTAATAACTATTCTTTAAAATATAAATGAATCATACAAGTTTAATTTATTAACGATTTGTCAACAACATACTACATAGAGAGGTTCTATATATGCTTTATACAATTGCAGTTATTTTGGTTATACTTTGGTTGTTAGGCATGGTTACCTCCTATACGATAGGAGGGTTTATTCATATTCTCCTCGTTATTGCAATAATAGTTGTACTTCTCCGGGTTATTAATGGCAGATCGCCTGTTTAACGTAACTGAATTGCGCGCAAGTTCAACTGTCCGCATATATATATTTTTATTAAAAATATACCCTTGCAATTTAGTTAGCCATGAAAAACGTTTAGAGGATTATTTAAAGAAATAGGTGTTAAATTATTTTTAGACATAGTGAAAGAAATTAGGAAGCGAATTTCTTATCTTTGCCAACCCACGGTTTTCTTTGACGACCGTGGGACTTCCCCCCTCAATTAATTATCCTTACTAAGCAATTAGCTAAGGTAAGCAGTGTCTCCTTACCTTAGTAAATGAAAAACAGTGTGTTGATCGTATTTAATGAACAGCCTTGATTTTTCCATTCGTGATATTTCCCTTAATCTTACCTTGCCCATTTAAAGAAACGAATTTTTATGACCCACCTTAATTGTTGAAAAGGATGTAAGCAGAGAGTCATAATCGCGAGATTCTGCCTTTTTGGGTTATTTTTGGCTGGGCATCGTTAAATGCAGGTGCATTGGTGGTTGCTTTGGGGTATTGTTAAGTAAGTGGCGGTATGTACGCAAAATTAGGAAGATGCGATCCACATTCACATATAAAGATGTGAATACAATTAACTGAATTCTATGGATAAAGGGCTCATATGGCAGATGTATCACCTTTAGTTGAAGCACAGCAAAAATTTGTTGACGAGCTGCCGTTTCGTACTGGAGGCGCCGAGCGCTGTGTGCTGTTCCACGCGCTGGGCCGTACCCTGTATAGCGATCTGGTGGCCGATATGGACTTGCCGCCCTATCCACGGGTGATTGTGGAAGGGTTTTTGGTCAACGCCGCCGATACCACTGCGGCTTCCGAATCCACCCCCGTGTCATTTATGGTGGCGGGTGAGATCAAGCCCGGTGACAGCCAGTGCCCGTCCACGGCGCGTGGTCAAGGCTGGCGCGTGTCCACTGGCAGCATTGTCGATGACAGCGCCCTTGCTGTGGTGCGTATGTGGGAAGCCAGGCAACAAGAGAACAGCTTTACCATTACGCGGCCCTTTCCGCCGCGGTTTTTCATTGAAGAAAAGGGCTGTGACATTAAAAAAGGTGCTGTGATACTTACTGCCGGTATGGTGCTTGATCCATTATCGGTAGGCACTCTCGCCAGCCTTGGCCTGGATAGCGTAGAGGTGGCGCGCCTTCCTAAAGTGGCAGTTTTTGCATCAGGTAATGAGGTTGTGCCCTCCACTGCTCCGATGCGTACCGGTGCGATTCGCGACAGCAATTCCCTAATGCTGGCGGCGGCTATTACCCAGGCCGGGGCTACCCCGATACTTTGTGGTATAATGCAAGACGATTTTGATGGATTCGTCATTGCCGCACGTAAAGCGCTGCAAGAGACCGACATGCTGGTGATCTCTGGCGGGACAGCAGCGGGTGGCCGCGACTTTATATCTGATTTGGTGAAGGCGTTGGGCGAATTACTGGTAGATGGTGTGCCGATGCGTTCTGGCCGCCCACTTATCATGGGCATTGCACAAGGTAAGCCCTTGGTATGCGTCGCAGGTCATCCACCCGAAGCATTGCGCGGTTTTAGTCTGTTTGGCGTTGCCGCAATTAACCGCCTGCTGGGGCGCTCCATGCCCTTGCCTGTAGATAGTTAAACTTAATAACGAACAGGAGATGCATCAATGAGAAACCTACAAACAAAGACTTTCATAGGCGCAATATTGACATTTGTGGCTGCTATTGTGATGTCCGTGGGGGTGATGGATGTGGCCGAGGCCAAGCGCATGGGTGGCGGTAAATCATTTGGGGGCAAAAGCAGCTTTAACAAGCCCGCACAAAATCGCCAGCAGGCAGCGCCTGCCAATTCTAATCCTTCCGGCACGCAGCAATCTGCTGCACAAACGCAAAATGCGGGTCAGCGCTCTGCCCTGGCAGGTCGGGGTGGCATGATGGGCATGTTGGGTGGGCTGGCTTTAGGGGGCTTGCTGGGCGCACTATTCTTTGGTGGCGCGTTTGAAAATATCAACTTCATGGATGTGCTGATCTTCGGGTTAATTGCCTTTGTGTTGTATAAAATATTTGCTTCGAGAAAACGTGCTGCGATGCCTCAAATACAATCCCAGTCACAACCAGTAACAGCAAACTATGCGCCTACCGATATGGCCGATGATACTGTTATGTTGCGCCGGGACGCGCAAACGCCGCAGGGTCAGGAGAGTCCATCTCAGCAACATCGCAGTAGCAGCGCGTTTGAAACTGATTTACTTTTCAAGGACAAAGTGCCGGGATACGCAGGTGCAGCCGCAGTCACTGCGCCAAGTGGCTTGTCTAGCGTAGAGGCGTTTCGCCCCACGTCCGGTACTATCCCTAAAGGGTTTGACAGTGTCGGTTTTGTGGAAGGCGCTACTGCCGCGTATCGGCGCCTGCAACACGCATGGGACAATGGCGATCTTGCCGATCTGCGTCAGTTCACCACTGACAAAGTATTTGGCGAGCTGCAAGATCAGATCCGCGCGCGTAGTGGAGAAAATCACACTGAACTCTTAAAAGTGGAATGCGAATTGCTTGAAGTACGTGAAGTTGATTCCAACACCGAAGCCACTGTATTGTTTAACGTCCTGATGCAAGAAACTGATGCCTACAGTATGATTAATGATAATGGTGATGATGTCAGGTTGGCGACCTCCATACGTGAGATTTGGCACTTCACACGCCCCACACGTAGCGTACACCCGACCTGGTTTCTGGATGGCATTCAGCAGATCGAAGCTTAGACCTGAAATCGCCGCGTGTTGTAGTGGCACACCGTAATATAGGCCAGGGCGGCGTCTGTCCCCCTGGCCTTTTTTCGTTTAATCGTTATTCCATTTTAACCAGCGAATAAAAATAGTCTCCCCCCTGTGGCTAGGGGGAAGAGCGGAGTAATAAGTATGCATTGCACTATTGAATTAGAATTAACCGCATCCTATCAACTTGTATTTATCTATGCCACATATCGCGCGTAAACGATTCGGCCAGAATTTTCTGCATGACGTAGGTGTTATCCAGCATATTGTTTCACTGGTAAGCCCTGAGCCGGGTCAACATGTGGTTGAGATTGGCCCCGGCAAGGGTGCGCTTACCCAATATTTGCTAAAAGAAACGGGTGTCCTTGACGTCATAGAGCTTGACCGGGATTTGATCCCTGTGTTGAAAAAAGCGTGCTCGGGACTGGGCGAGTTACGCGTTCACAACGCTGATGTGCTGCGTTTTGATTTTGGGGCACTTGCCACAGATGGCCGACCGCTCCGCCTGGTGGGTAATTTACCTTACAATATCTCCACCCCTTTGCTGTTTCATGTGCTTGAAAAAGTAAAGTGTGTGCAAGACATGCATTTCATGCTGCAAAAAGAAGTTGTACAGCGGATGGCTGCCACACCGGGTGATGCGGACTACGGGCGGCTCAGCGTCATGATTCAGTATTACTGCTATGTTGACCCTTTATTTTTGGTCGGCCCGGAAGCGTTCTCACCCGCGCCCAAAGTGGAGTCAATGGTGGTGCGGTTAGTGCCCCATACAACGCCTGAGGTGGAGGTGACCAACGTCGCTCATTTTGCTGCAGTGGTCAAGCAGGCTTTTTCCCAACGGCGCAAAACCTTACGCAATACTTTAAGAGGCTTACTAAGTGAAGATCAAATTCATGCGCAAGGAATTGACCCGTCGCTGCGTGCTGAAACCCTTACACTGAAGCAGTTTGTCAAGCTTAGCAACACTTTAACCTGAAAATAACAATTGGAATCCCTGCCAGTGCTAATTCTAATGTTATTGCTATAGGAGTGTAAGATGCCCTGTTTCCTTTGGGTAAATCAACCTTGCAGCCATTCAGGCAACAAGAGGATATTGTGTCACACAAGTCCGCAGAAAAAGCAGTGCTCCGGTCCGACTGGAAAGAGCTACGTGATTAGCACCTTGTAACGCAAGGTGATAATCACCAGCACGCAAATTCAGGCTTCCAAAATTGCATTCACCCTCCAGTAACAGGCACTCTTCAAGGCCATCGTGCCCATGCGCGGGAAAGGTTGAGCCCGCATGAACCCGCATTAATAGCGAGCGGCTGTTACTGTCTTTGTCCTGAAATAACAATTTGATTTCAATGCCCGGGGCCATTTCACTCCAACGACCTTCGTCGGCGCGGACGGTGATTAGTTCATTCATCGAGCTAGGGCTATGAATTCTCGCTAATATCTGGGCCCGCAAGGTGTCAGGGGGTGTGCCCGACGGCATAGTATCGAGCAAGGCGGCCATGAGTTCGTCGTCAATGATGTTTTGATGTGAATTTTCAAGTTGTATCATAATGATTTTTCTTTAAAAGAAAGAGTGTTATTGGGAAATATTTGTTTCAGCACCCCCAGTGTCTTGCGCAGTATGGTCTTTACGCTGCCTAAAGGCATTCCTGTATGGTCCGAGATTTCCTGGTGACTTAAACCTTTTAGAAAGGCTAAGGCTAATAATTGCCGTGGGATCGGATCGAGCGTTTTAAGCGCGGTATGTAGCGCAGTATCACGTTCTACTATTAACAGCAGGCCTAATGGGTCATCATTATTTGAACGGGTATCTGAAATGAGTAATTCAGGCTCCGCGCAAAGTTCCGCAGGATCACCCCGGCGCAGTGCATCAAGCGCACGACTCCGACTGACGGTAAGTAACCAAGTAAGCACCTTGCCGCGTGTCGCATCGTAACGATACGCCTGCTGCCACACTTGCATATACACATCGGATACGACTTCCTCTGCTACATGGGAAGTGCGGGTAATGTGCAACGCTAGCCCATACACACGGTTTACAGTAGCATCGTAAAACATGGCGAAGGCATTTTCATCTTTGCCCGCAATTTTCTCGAGGCATGCTATTAAAGACATTTCTTGCGCATCAAATGAGGAACGTATATCCGCGCAGGGTGATTGGTTATCTGTATTTGACATGATCGGATTATAACCATAACGTCCCTCGCTTTACTAGCGTTATTAGATATAAATATTTAATTATCAAGCAATAAATTGAATTCTAAAAGAATTCACCCACATAGCTCGGTGTAATTAAAAAAATAACTTCTACAAGGTAATACGCGCCGCGTAAAAAAATAGATGTATTCTTGATCAAATAATCCACAGGTAAACTTTCTGCTGGCGTTCCCATTTAACTGAGTCATAACTCTGATCTTTTGATTGAGAGAGATTTTATGCAGGGAGATGCTGGGAGTCGTCTGATTAAATTTTTATGAGTAATAAATCCAGCAGCGAGGGGTTTCAAACCCGAAGAGATCTAAAAGAAATGCGTGAGTGTTGATAATTTATAAAAATTGGGGGTAATTCACAATATGTGTATTAAGTATTGATATGCACTTAAGTTTATAAAGATATACATCCACTCACGATTTTTCAGCGTATATACATATGAATCAACCGGAATAGGAATATACTTTTTTTAGGAGCATTGAAATATGAATATTTATAGTTTAACCCCACTCGCTGCGCCCATAGCCATACTGGGCGCTATTACATTATTGGCACCGGTGCCAACCTTGGCTTCCAGTCATCGTGAAGCCCCGTTTATTACCCAGCAACCCAAAGTGGATGCAACAGATTTTTATATGTTTAACAGTTATGAGCCGGGACGTACGGGGTTCGTAACGTTAGTAGCTAACTATGTGCCATTACAGGCACCTTATGGCGGCCCTAACTACTTTAGCCTGGATCCCAACGCGCTGTATGAAATCCATGTTGATAATAGTGGAGATGCCAAAGAGGATATTACTTTCCAATTTCGCTTTAATAATAAGCTTAAGGATGTGGCCTTGAAAATAGGTGCTCCTGGGCAAGAAAAACAAGTGTCTGTGCCACTTATCAATGTGGGCCCTATTGCAGCTGGTAACACAGCAAACCTCAATGTCACCGAAAGTTATAGTGTTTCGATAGTAAGGGGAAACCGGCGCACGGGTACTTCGCAAGCAGTCACAAATACTGCAACCGGGGCAACTACTTTTGCTAAGCCAGTAGACAATATTGGAAACAAATCGATTCCTGATTATGCTGCTTATGCGGCATCTCACATCTATAACGTAAATATTCCCGGCTGCAGCGGTACAAGTAAAATGTTTGTTGGGCAGCGCAAAGATTCCTTTGTTGTGAACTTGGGAGAAGTATTTGATTTGGTGAATACTAATCCTTTGGGCCCGGTTGATGGAGAGAAAGATAGTCTGGCAACTGCGAATGTGACCTCCCTAATATTGGAGGTTCCGGCCGCTTGCTTGACTGGCAAGGATTCAGTGGTAGCTGGCTGGACCACTGCCAGTATGCGTCAGGCACGTTTGTTGAGTCCTGTACCCAGCTTTAATAAGCCCGCCATTCAAGGTGGTGCATGGACTCAGGTGTCGCGCCTAGGTATGCCGTTAGTCAATGAGGTGATTATCGGTATTAAAGATAAGGATAAATTTAATGCCAGCAAGCCACAGGATGATGGCCAATTCGCCGACTATGTTACAAATCCAACCCTGCCGGCGTTAATAGAGGTATTGTTTGGTGTCAAGGCGCCTACCAAATTCCCGCGTTCAGATCTGGTGACCGCTTTCTTGACAGGCATTCCGAACCTCAATCAAACTACAGCCACTGCAGAAATGCTAAGGCTTAATACAAATACCCCAGTTACCCTTGCCGGGAGCCAGAGCAATCTCGGTGTGCTTGCAGGTGATACTGCTGGCTTTCCGAATGGTCGGCGTCCAGGTGATGACGTGGTAGATATTGCACTGCGTGTAGCTATGGGTGTATTACTACCTGCAGCTGATGCTCCCGATGGTCAGCGTGCATATACTGATGGTGCGATAGTGAATGCGGGCATGTTCGATAATGCCTTCCCCTACTTAAAGATGCCACTGCCTGGTTCACCTAACTAAGCTGATAAGGGGATAACTATGAAAACCATGCCACGTTTATATATATGTCTTGCGGGTTTGTTACTATTGTCCGCTTGTAATGACAAAAGCGGTTCAAACGCAGTACAGTCTAATGATATGACAGAGGTTGTAAAAAGCGCAGTGAATACTTCTCCAGAGGACGCTGAGCCGATCGACATTGAAAGTAAGATCGTACCTGCCCCTGAGGATACTGAACCCCAGGTGCTGTAAATGAGTGGCGGCTGGCAAGGCTACTCTTGTCAGCCGCCTTTAACTAGAGGAAGTCTGGGTTTAATTTCAATAAAGGAAAGACTCAGCCAATTTTTTCAAATAATGAATAATTCAATACGATCTCTCTGCATGTTGTTAGGTGTATACATGATATTCATGGATACACAAACTGCAACCGCAGCTCCCTTTGTGCCTCGTGACGAATCTCAAGTTCTAGAGCAATTACAAACCAAGCCAAACGATCCTGTCTTACGGGAATTGCGTCAATTACGCACACAACTTGTGGTGCAGCCTAATAATTTGCCATTAGCAGAGCATTTGGCGCGGCGTTACATTGAACACGCTCGAGCAGAGGCGGATCCTCGTTATCTCGGATATGCCCAAGGGGTACTTGCCGTCTGGTGGAAATTGGACCAGCCACCCTCCCAAGTTTTGATATTGCGGGCTACTATTAATCAAAGTAATCACAAATTTAAAGAGGCTTTGGCAGATCTATCGCTCGTTTTGCAACGAGAACCAAACAATGCGCAGGCATGGCTTACGCGCTCCTCTATT
>JBKJTS010000031.1:0-33123 GCA_046590885.1 Gammaproteobacteria bacterium | reverse complement strand
CCGTGCCGCGATGTGGGAGTGGGAAGGAAGTATGGCGCGCGGTCCGTTGCCTAAGCATGAAGCCGAATTTATGGCGCGCAAAGGTAAAGAATGGATGGATCGTAACAGTCCAGCCGTCGATATGCCCCCCTCCAGACAGCCTGCGCCTATTCGCGTAACGCCGGTGCAGTAAGCTTGGTTCGTTGTTCCGCAGTTAATAAACAGGACATTAAAATGACGCACAACAAAGCCGATGACATTGGCTGGTCTTTAGTATGTTATGCCGGTAACGAGGAAACAGGCGCAGTTGCCGTTATTGATCATGATCGTGATAGTGGCAAAACCAGCGTCACCATGCTCGATGTTGAGCCGCCAAATGGCGCATCTAAGGGTGTTTTTTTGAATGCGACCCATTGTGGCATTGGGGGAACCCATCAAGTCGCATTGCTGGATCCGGCGACGAAAAAAATAACGACCCAGAAAAAATTCCCCGTGGATGCGCGTCCCGATCATATGTACCGTTACCCCGACCAGGCCCAGCTGTGGTTGGGGAATGATGGAGATAAATCCACAGGCGCTGATCCTGAAAATTGTGGGGCGGGTGGATCGTCCGTCACCGTTATTCAAAACGATATGCGTCCCGGTTATGAAGGAGCGCCACTTAATGTATTGCGCACTTTATGCGTAGGACGTGGTCATCATGTGGTTGCGTTTACATATCCAACCCCGGCGGCGCCTGCAACACCGCGTCGCGCGTTTGTCAGTAATTTGATGAGCGGTGATATTTCAGTGGTGGGCAATGACCCTGCAGATGCAACGTCCTATCTCAAAGTGCTAGCCACAATTAATTTGCAGGATGCGGCGCGCGAGAAAAAAGTGGTCGCTCCCGGCGTCGTGCCTCCCGCGGCACTAGTACCTCCCTGTACGGTGGATGCGGGGTTTGCCAATGGCGCCGCGCCGCATGGTATGGCGTATTCAGAATTGACGGGTAAAGTCTATAACCTCAATAATGGTTATGGCACAGTGGCGGTGATTGATCCACTGACCAATAACATTGAGGATTCTATTTATGTTGGTCTGAGCAGCAATGCGTTGCTTAGTCCGAATGGCCGTTTCCTTATCTGTAAAGGCGCTGATCGCGCTACCCAGCCTGAGCATGTGATAGGAAAACTTACGGTATTGGATGTGGTTAGTAAAACCGTGTTTGAGACGATTGATTTGCCGGATATCTATCCCAGCGTATATCGCTTCAGCCATGATGGAAGTAAATTATATTTGACCACGGCGGCTACCGGTAAAGGGAGTCAGTGTGCCAATCTCAGAAAAGATATTTTACTGGTGTTCGATACGTCGGCATTGCCGGTATTATCCTTGATTAAAGAGGTCAAGGTGGGTGTTGCCGAGTGTGGCCGTCGCCCGATTGGATTTCTTGAACACAACGGCACTTTCAAACGAATTTTTATCTCTAATCCCACCGATGGCACTGTTACTGTGCTGGATGGCCAGCATGAACAGGTGCTGGAAACAGTAACGGTGACGGGGAAAGCGGTACCTGCATTGCATTTCTATACACAAGAATGGCGGTTATTCGGCGCATAGTCAGAGGTATATTCCAAAATTCCGCATTACATGTCTTGTGTTGTTACTTTGTGACAGCGAAGATTTCCCCTGTCAGATCAGGAGTTGGCGATGCTGTACTATCTCCGTCAAGTTACCATTAGTGAAAAAACGGCGCATGAATTAATTGACGCTCCCCCACTAATCTAAAATTTAGTAAATGACTCGGGTAGCCAGGCATTATCGAGGTAAGATGATGATGGTGGATGAGCGGCGTGGATTTTTGTTACCGCTATACGCACCGCCTGCTCTAAATGTGCATCATCTATTTTCTCTTTTCCGTAATAAAAACGTTGTACTCCCCGCACAGTTTGGCGCAATTCCTGGTCTACGCCATGTCTCTTTTCCCACTCATGCAGACCTTGTTCAAGTGATTGGCTGCCGAAAGCTTCCAGTAGCATTGTTTGCAGCGGTCGACGGGAAAGTGGCTCTGACTGCTCGTTGAGAACTTTATGCCCAACAGTTTTTTCTTGAAGATTCTGCGGAGGGCGTCTCCGTTTCCATAATATTAGTGTAGTCAGCCACAGTACAGCGAAAATGAGGGTGGCAATCTGCCATGGCCACGAGCGTTCACGGGATAGGGCAGAGGCTGAGGGTTGTGACTTTGCGTGTCCATCTGTGATCGTTGCTGGTGTCATCGTGACAGGCGGAGGCCCAGATTTTACAGCAAGTGTTTGTCCAGGCAGCTCAATCTTGTCGATGCTGCCACGGAGCGTGTCGAAGTAGGGAATTATAATTGTGGGCATTCGAAATTCGCCAGCGGCTAACGGTGTGACAGAGACGGTGTAATTTGCAACGCTGACAATGCCGTCGCCATTTTCTTCTACTTGTCGTTGTGCATTGTCCAGGTAAAGTTTGATGTGCGTCGGTGCTGTTAATCCTGGTAAGTTGGCGGGCAGTGTGTGATCCATTACTGGGGCGCGTAAGGTGATGTTCCAGGAGGTGAGGCTGTTGAGGTCAGGTAAAGCTGTAAGGAGGCTCTGGTTGATTTCAGGTTTGCCTATCAGTATGTCAGCAGCAACACCTGTAGGCAGTGCCTTAACTTGAATCGGATGTTGTTTTCCAGGTAAGCGTACACGGCGTCCTTTTTCTGTAATGGCCCAGATATCAGGAACGCTTATACTCAGGTTGCCGCTTTGAGTGGGGAATAATGCCCAGGCCATGCGTTGCACATGGTAAGTAATGCCGGCAATCTGTTCTTTACGCTCGGTTTGGGGGAGCTTGCGATAGTCGATTAATTCAATGCGCGCGGGGGATGTTTGAATACCCCCGCCGAGACTGACAGTACTAATGTTAACGCGATGGAGAAGTTCAAGATAAATAAGGGTTTGCTCGCCCGCCCACACAGTAGTTTTGTTGACACCGCTGCGTATAAAAACTTCTGGTGTATCTGTAGCGATGGCGGCGGTGACATTAATAGCAATTGGTTGGCTGCGATGCCCATCTATCTGAAAAGCAGGTAAGGTGTGCCGTCCGATGCGTTTTGGAAATAACTCCACGGTAATGCTGGAGATTGCGCGGTTACTCTGGCCACCCTCATTGCGCGATAAATTAAAACGATTAGTTGCGCGTGGAATGCCTGTTTCGAAATCAGCAGCGAGCACCCGCAAGTCAACGTTGGGCGACAAGCCTTCGGCCCGTAAGCGTGTGTCGCTATTAATTAGTGATAGTGTGAATACAATGTGCTCATCCATTTTTATAGTCGTGCGGTCAACGCTGGCCATGAGCATGGGGGCTGCCTGTGCAGAAAGAGTGACTGCCCATAATATGCATGCGGTAATGAGTAGAATTATTTTTCTTACCACGGCTTTTCATCCTCTACCACCAGCACGCCAGAGAATTTATCAGCATTAGCAAAGCGGTTGCTCAATAATTCTTGGGAGTTTTCACGCAGGGCTTGCATTTTTTCTCGAGTTTGTAATGTTTTTTCTGCCTGTTTTGAATCATGCAAAGGATTATTGGTGATAGTGTTTTCCTGCTGCAGTCCTGCGTCATTTTTTTCAGACTGGACAGTTGTATTCATAGCCGGTATTTTTTTCGGATCATCTATTTTTTTGTCTGTTGATCGAATATTGGCGCGAAACTCTTTTTCTTTATTGATTAGTGTTAGATTGAGCGCGGCACGCGGGTAATTCTTTTGCCAGCCGAGCGCGATTTCATAAGCGCGTGCTGCCTCGTTGAGACGATTCATCTTTGCCAATGCATTGCCGGTATTATAACTGGCCTGCGCACGCTCGGTATCGCTGGTGGCATTGCGCGATGCCTGTTGAAAGGCACTCAATGCTGTTTCCCATTGTTGTTGACGGTAGGCGCTGGCGCCCAGACCCATCAAGCCATTAAATGATTTTATGCCACGATACAGCGCGGTGGCTTGGGCGTAGTTATTTTTATTGAGTGCGTCCAGTGCGCGTTGCTCTGCCCAGGGTGTCGCATCAGCCCATTCAGGCAATGCAACCAAAGGCATTATCATTATCCAGGCAAGTAATGTGGCTGTACCTTGGCGTGCACCTGTCCACAGGAACGTCCATATAAATAATGGCAAGCTGATTCCAAGCAACCAGGGAAAGAGTTGGTAATATTGCTGCGGGGTGGCGTGAACATATTGGACAGGTTTAAGTTTACGCAACTGGGTAAATAATTGTTGCCACTCGTTGTCGTCACTACTGAGATCAACGTAAAGCCCGCCGGTCTTCTGTGCTAACAATGTCAGCGTGGCGCGTTCCAGCCGCGAAACAACCAGCTTATCTTCTATTTTTATAAAGTGTCCCTTGCCATCGGGAACTGGGCCGCCTGCTGCAGTGCCGACACCGACAATGAATAGTGGAATACCCAAGGAGCGTAATGTGCTTGCTTCTTCCAGGGCGGCTGCGCTGTTGTGGGACTCACCGTCTGTTATTAAGACAATGGCGCGGCTTTGTTGTTCTGCACCGTCGAGTGTTTGACGTGCCATCAATAATGCACGCGCAATATTGGAGCCGTGTTTGATCACAAGGCCAGGATCGAGGAGATCAACGAAGTTGAGAAAAGTGGCTGTGTCGGGGGTTAATGGTAATGTCACATAAGCGTTGGCGGAAAATGCAATCAGTGCGACGCGGTCTCTATATGTGCGATGGGTTAAACGGCTCACGAAATCGCGTAATTCTAGTTTGGTGCGTTCCAGGCGGCTGGGAGCAATATCCTGCACTGACATCGAGGGCGAGATGTCTATGATCACCGCTATGTCGATGCCTCTGGCGTGTGTTGTGGTATCAGGTAGTTGTGTTTTCATGGCGGGGCCACTGGCTGCCAATGCCGCCAGTGTCCATGCCGCTATCCATGCAAGCCAGTTTTTTTCATGAAAGGCGCGGTTTGATTTACCTTGCCCTGAAATAAGGTATTGCCACAGATGTGGGTCGGCAAAAGCGCTGAGACGCTTCTGCTGCGTGGAGTTTTTTTTGTTGGGTCCCCATTGCGCCCATGCAAAACCCAGCCACGGGATGATGGCTAACAGCAACCATAATGGTTCGCGCCATTCTATCTGTGGCATCATGGCAACACCTCATTGCGCGCATGATATTGTGACGCCAGGAGTAACGCCAATCCAGAAATGAGTGGTAACCAGTACCATTCAGTGTATTTTTGTAATGCATTATCTGTAATATCTACTTTCTCTATTTTTTCTATATCGCTGATGATGCGCTGAACTTCCGCAGTATTCGCAGCAGCGTAGTAACGGCCTTGGGTGCGTTCGGCAATGCGGCGTAGCAAGTCTTCATCGAGTGGCATTTCAGTGTAGGCAGGTTTTTCATTAGGGCCGCGCGGAAACGGTATGATTTGATGTGAGCCTATGCCCACCGTGTAAATACGTATGCCTTCTTCGGCAGCGAGCGCCGCTGCTGCATCAGGATGGATTTCTCCAGCTGTATTGCTGCCATCAGTAAGCAGAATCAATATGCGGGCTTTGGCATCATCATCTTGCAGGCGTTTCACGGCAAGTGCCATTGCCGTGCCCAGCGCAGTTTTTTCTCCCGCCATGCCATGCCGCACTTCTTTCAACAGGCTGCGTACTATGTTCATGTCGCTGGTGAGTGGTGATAATGTGTAGGCATCGTCAGCGAACACAATCAAGCCGATTCGGTCACCATGGCGTTCACTGAGGAACTGGTTGACAACTTTTTTCAGCATATCGAGACGGCTCAGCGTGGCACCTTCCAGCGTGGCCGCCCCCGGCATACTGCCTCCCTCGGCACTCGCGCTTCCTTGAGCATTGAAATCCTGCGCGCGCATCGAGCCGGACACGTCCAGTGCCAGCAGGAAATCACGGCCTTTATAGGTGTTGGGCACCGACTCTATCCATTGTGGACGGGCCAGGGCAATGACCATGCAGGCGCAGCCGATAATCCACAGCCAGGGAGTGCGATTGAGGTGTGGCTGAGTGTTACCAATAATGTTGAACAGTATATCTGCCTGTGCATGTTTGATGGCGGGTGCAGTGGCGGATACAGGCGTGCCCGGTTTGCGCCGAACCGTAACCCACCAGGCCAACCACGGTAAGGGCACGGCTAATAACCACGCGGGTACGGCAAGCTCTAGCATGGTTTATATGCCATATACACGCATGCTTTGGTTATGCGCACTGGTCTTCAGTAACCATTGTTCAGCATGCTGAAAAATTTCAAGAGACAGCGGCGTTGCTGGGGTTTTTTGATAGCGCAGGCTGGCGCATAGTCTGACAATCGCTTGCCATGCCTGTTGATCTGTGGCGATGTGTGGCGGACAGATATCAGTGAGCTGTTGTAGACCCAGGCCGAGCCGCAGTAGAGTCACGAGACGATAGGCAGCTTCACGGTCATTGATGGTGTGTGATTGCCAGTCATGCATAAGTTGTTGCAGTTTCAGTCGTGCGGTAAGCACCGGATCTGAATTTTGACTTGGAAAGGAAGAATTTTTTTTACTGCGCCTGATGGTTAGCCAGGCTAATGTTATTAACAGCAATAGGCTGATCGTCACGCCACTTGCTATCAGCAGTGGCTGCCAGTCGGGCGGTGCGGGCAACTCAATGTCTGCCAGACGAGCCAGTATTTCGGAATGGTTCACAATATTATTTATGATGGGTTAATGGGTGGTTAGCCCGTTTGCACTGAACGTCCCCGCGTAACCAGCGTGTCGAAGGGTTAAGCGCCTGCTCACTGTAATCAGTATATTGTGTTAGCTGTCCTGGTTCAATTGCCCTGCCCAGAGTGATTGATCACATTGCAGCCAAAGCTTGTATCATGTTCTTGTTGCAGTGGAGCACCTCCTGTATAGCAATCCAGCGAGTGCTGTGATGATCGGCAAGGATCCGAGCACGCTGACGAGTGTGGCGCCAGTCGGCAGGTCGGCAGCGAACGACAACCACAGCCCGAGCGCGCTGGCCGCGAGTCCCAGCACCACGCCAAGCAGCCAGCGCATACCGAAGGTACGCACTACCAGCGCCGCGCTGAAGGCCGGAATAATGAGATACGCGAATACTAGCAACACGCCGGCGAGATCGACACCGAGCGTGATCACGAGCGCGAACGAGGCGAAGAACAATAACTCCCAGAAGAACCCGTTCCGCCCTTTCCCGCTGTCGCCGAATGACAGGGCGTAAAACCGCCGGAAGAACCCCGCATGCAGCGCCGCCAGAGCGGCGTATGCTAATGCCAGTACGAGAATCTCCTGCCAGCGCACGAACAGCAGGTTGCCATTGAGCATGGCCTTGAGCTCTTCCATGCCCTGGTTTGACCGGCTCAGGATCACGATGGTCATGGCGGTCGCCACTACGTACACGCAGCCGATCGTGACCTCGCGCGTGATCTTGTCGGGGATGCGGCGCAGACCGGCGAACGCCGCGCCGGCAAGGAGCGCGGCCCCGAACGCAAAGGCGTGCGCCGCGTTGCCGTGCGTATCATAACCTAGCATGAAGGCGAAGCTGGCGCCGAGCACGGCCACCTGCGCAAGGGCGAGATCCACGAAGATGATGCCGCGTGCCAGCACATGTAGCCCGAAATAGGTGTGGGTCACCAGCATCAGTGCGCACAGCACGGCCGCTGGCAGCAGGAGTTCCCAAGCGCTCATGGTGGTGTGCTGTTGTTCGCCAGCGTGCGCACGATGACATCGAACAAAGCGATGTAATCGTCTGTGCCGACCGCGCCACCGACTGAATTAGGCACAACTGCAATCCGAATGCCCGTCTTCTCGCGTAGATAATCGGCTGAGCGGCGCTCATAGTAAGGTTCCATGATCAGTAACCCGATCTTCTGCGCCCGGATCTGCTGAATCAGTCGTTGCAAATGCGCGGTACTTGGCGGAATGCCGGGCTTGGGCTCGATTTCGCCGACAATGTCGAAGCCAAAGGCGTGCGCCAGATAGACGAAGGATTTGTGGTAGGTGATCACCGGTTGGCCCTTGAGCGGCGCGAGCTGTGCCTGCCACTGCGTGAGCCGTTCACTCAATTGCCGCTCGAACGCGGCGAGATTGGCGCGAAACGCGTCGGCGTGCCCGGGATCGATATCGGTCAAACGCGCAGCAATGGCTTTGGACATGCGCAAGCCATTGCGTGGATCGAGCCAATAGTGCGGATTGCCCGCCGCATGCACGTCGCCTTGCGCGCGCGACACCGGGCCCGTTGGCTTATCCAGCAGCACGACCGAGGTCGAGAGATCGAGATAACCGGGCGTGCCGGGCTGCACGCGTACGTTGCGCGCCGTCTCCAGCAAAGGTTGCAACCAGCCGATTTCGAGATCGGCACCCACTACAAGGAAGAGATCCGCCCGCGCGAGTTGGCGAATCATGCTCGGCTTGGCCTCGACAAAGTGCGCGTCCTGTGTGCCGCGCGTGAGGCTGGTTACCTCAATGTGCGTTCCACCCACTGTACGCGCGAGCGTCGCGAGATCTTCTGTAGTAGCGAGGACTGTTAACCTGGCTTGAGCCGCTGCAGCCACACAGATCAGCCCCAGGCCGAAAAGCACTCGATAACGGAGTTGTCTCATGTCGCCTCCTTAAAACTTGTGCGCGGTGTGCGCACCCAGGTTGAACTCGTATTGCAGCCACACCGAGTCCGCCGTGTTGCCGACCAGATGCTCGGCCCAGTCGCGGTTGTATTGCAGGCGGACTTTGCTGAACTCGGTCGGGTAGAAGGTGAGATTCGGTGCATAGCGCTTGCGCTGGTCGCGCGACGCATCGGTGCCGTCATCACCTGTGCCGTCGGCGTATTCCAGCCGCAGACCTGCGACCCACTGCGGTGTGAAGCCCCACAGCACCTGGGTGTAGCCGCCACTATCTTTCAGTGTGCTGTCCGGGGTTTCGTAATTGCGGGTCAGCCACTCCGTTTGCCAGGCGACATAGGGAAAGCCACGCTGATTCACCAACGGCCGCCATTTAAGGTACAGATCGACGCCGTAGATGCGTGTGTTGGTATCGATGGCAGTGGCGTTTGGACCAGCGAGCGCGGACACGCCCAGGTTAGCGCTCAGCGTGTCCGAGATGTCGACACCGTTGAGCCAACGTGCCGAATATAGCAGATCGCCCAGCTTGCGCGCGCCGCCGCGATCGATAAGCGTGGAGCCGCCCACGGTTTCGGCCGGTGCCCACAAAAAGCTCGTGATAGTTTCACCTTTGGCGTTTTGCATGCCGAGATAGAGTTCCGAATACCAAGGCAAGGGTGTTAGCCATGCGAGCCGCGCGCCCTGGCTGCGCAGCCCGTCACCGCCGAAGAAGCGCGATAAAATAACCGGCTGATCCACGAACACCCATGTATGCGGGTGTTGTGTATTTTGCCGGCCAAATTCAGTGAAATACTGCCCGGCCCTCACTTGCAAGCCGTAGGGCAGCGCACGCGTGGTGAGAAATGCTTCTTCCAGTTCTACTAAGGTCTCGCCGTTACGATCAATCAGGAAAATCAGGTTGGTCTGGCCATCGAGATAAGGATCGACCGCGCCACCGATAAACATCTCAACATTTTGTACGGTGAAACCATTGCGACTCGGGTCGTGGCCACCAGCCTGAAGATTCGCCAGCGCGGCGTCGTCCACACTCGAACCACCGGCGCTGAACAGCGCGGACAGACCGATATTAAAGGGCGCCGGATTCACGCGTGTAGCAGCGCCGGGTGTGGCTAGCGTCGGCATGGACGCCGTCCCGGTTTGCTGCAACCGTTCTTCCAGGGCGCGTACCCGATCATGCAGTTGTTGAAGCTCCCCCTCGGCGGCGGTCACAGTGGTCAGGGGAATGGCCAGGGCGGCCGCTACGGCAAGTGCAATAGGTGTCATTTTGAACATGGGTAATCACTCTGTGTGAATAAAATAAAAAATCACATTGTGCCGCCCACTTAGAGCGGCACAATGTTTGTTTGCGGCCACGCGGGCCAGGAAGGTTCAGGCAGGGAAAGGGGGGGCGCGGCCCTGATAAGGACACGGCAAAAACTGGACGAACGAAGGGCGCGGAGCCGGCAGTGCCGCCGCTGGCGCGCCGATCACTGCCGGAAAAGAAGGCATGCTCGGCGCAGCCCCCGTCAGGTGCCCGTAAGCAGCGCACAAGGTGCAACAGTCGTCGTTCAACACCTGCTTTTCAGGTGACTGGACATCGAGGTGGGACAGGGTATGCACTACAGCCCCCAATGGGTTCGCCACCAACGTCAGGCCCAGCAGGCAGGCCATGACCCGGAGTATAAATCTCCATTGGGTTGCCCATTGACGCACACAGCGGATCATTTCGGTGGCCTCACGGTATGAACAGCTGTTTTCACAAAGATATAGGCGGGAGTCATAAATGACAGCCACGCTCATTGACACAGATGCGGCAGCGGCGGCAAAGATGGTAGTTAAGACCATGCGCAGCGATTAGAAACAGACCTCCCAGCACCGTCAACCCGCTCTCCCAGTGCTCGGGCGCGGCGAAAGCTGCTGCGTTGAGCGCGCCCAGACCCCCTGCCATGAAGAAGCTGGGCAGCCACTTCCCATGACGACGCCAGCCGAATACGGAAGCCAGCAGGACGGGTACCGCCAGTGTGATAGCCAGCCATTGATGCAGCCATTCTCCCTCGAACAGAGCGAACCACGGCAGCATAACCACCGCCAGCGGAAGCAGCAGACAATGAATCAGGCAAACGAGGGAACCCATGGCTCCGACAACGTCCCACTTAACCGCTGAGCCAGCGGCCAGTTGCGCCACGATGAGCGGGAAAGGGGAGAGGACGGATTTCATACCAGTGCACATTACCTTAAAAGCAACTGAGTTGCATTGTACAGACCAGTCCTGTTAACCGCAACCCACCAGTGCGTTAGCGGGGTTGGCAGTCCGGACAGGTGCCGCGGAGAGACAGGTCTGCCTCTCCCAAGCGGAAACCGGGGGGTAAAGCAAGCGCAAATACTGGTTTTATCCCGGTCAGGCAGTACATCTTGTTGCAATCAGTGCAACAGAAATGGGCATGGCCAAGGGCATCGACGGCAGTTGCACTGAAGCGCCATACCCGATCATGGCCTTCGATCTTGTGCACGAGGCCGGTGGCAACCAACCAGTCCAGCACGCGATAAAGGGTAACGCGGTCGAGGGAACCACGCGTGGCAAGTTTGGATTCGATTTCAGTATGGGAAAGCGGACGCTCAACACTGAATAGCACTTCCAGCGTTCGTCGGCGCGCCTCCGTGGCGCGCGCGCCCAGATTGGTAATGGCAGCTTCAGCGCGAACCTGTGTGGATTTGGTCATGGTGATGCCCTGGATCCAGATATGCAACACAGTACCACAACAGGGCTGTCAAACGTCGCAGGTGCTGTGCCGCTCGGCTTGCTCATGATTTCGGAATTATTCGCCAAATGATTTGTGAAAGGCTAATTGTTCAAAAGTATCTTTGTGAGTATACAGGCGTTGCAGTAAAATGCCGGTGCGTGCAAATAACTGGGCAAGATCGGCATGCTGTTTCGCCATGGCTTGTGCATAGCGGGCCCGTAATCCGGCATCCGCAGTATCTACCACAAACAACAATTCTCCGCTGGGTGATGTCATGCGCAGCTTTCCAGCATCAGGTAATGCTTCTTCGGCGGGATCGACAATCTGCACAGCCAATACTTCATGGCTTGCGGTAAGCTGCAATAATGCAGGAACGTGTTCAGCGCGTAAGTCCTTGAAGTCGCTGATCAGACATACCGATGCGCCACGGCCTGCGGCGCGATCTATTTGTGCCAGCAGTGTGCTCATGATTACAGTATGCTTGTCAGCCATGAGTAACGGTGTCAGCGGTGCGCTGGCAGCCCACAGCAGTTGCAGTACATTATTAATATCACGCGCACCAGGAAAAAATTTCTCATCGTTTTCCACAACCATGCCGGCTACCGAGTCACGCGTCATCAAGGCAGAAAATGCCAATATTGCCGCACTGCGCGCGGCGGTGACGGCCTTTAGCTCGCCGCGCGTGCCAAAGTGCATGCTGGCTCGGCGGTCAATCATTAGGAATAAACCTTGAGCGCGTTCTTCACGGAATACCTTCATGATGGGTTTGCCACTGCGGGCAGTGGCCCGCCAGTCCATGTAACGCACATCGTCGCCAGCCTGATAGGCGCGCACGTCTTCCAGTTCCATACCGTGTCCGCGAAATACTGAGGGACGCTGTCCGATGATGGGTGAGGTCGCCCGTTGTCGGGTACGCAATTTGCGTTCCAAGGCTTTGAATTGTAGTTGTTCCAGATCAGCGATGCTTAATAGTGGCCGCTCCGCAGAACTTGGCAGTGCCTGCTCAGAGAATGTTTGACCAGCAGTATAATGATGAGTACGTGTCATGGCATAGGTATTTTATCAAGCAAACGCGTAATAACTTGCTGACGTGTCACACCATCGGCACGCGCGGTAAAACTTAGTGCGATACGATGATTTAATACATGGTATGCCAGATCCATAATATCGCCCGGTTCGACAAAATCACGTTCGCGTAAATAAGCGCGCGCACGCGCGGCATGTGCCAGTGCCAGCGTGGCGCGCGGCGATGCGCCCCGTGCCAGCCACCGTGGCGCCTGATCGTCCCAGCGCGTCGCGTCACGCGTGGCCCCCACCAGTGTGACAATATAGCGTTCCAGCATTTGATCCATATAAATATAATTTACCGCCGCGCGTGCCTCCATGATGTGTTGTGATGTCAAGGGTGCTTGCGGTGTCGTAGTGGTGCCTGTTCCTGTGCTGGCACCTTGCAGCCGTGCACTATCGCGCCGCAATATTTCGAGTTCTTCGGTAGTGGTAGGGTAGTCTAGTTCCACCTTCATCAGGAAACGGTCGAGCTGTGCTTCAGGCAGTGGATATGTCCCCTCCTGTTCAATCGGATTCTGGGTCGCCATCACCAGAAATACTGGGGAAAGTTTGCGCGTCACGCCTCCGACCGTGACCTGCTGTTCCTGCATGGCTTCCAGCAAGGCAGTTTGAACTTTGGGCGGCGCGCGGTTGATTTCATCAGCGAGGATAATGTCGTTAAAAATCGGCCCTTCGACAAAACGAAATCGGCCTTCGTTAGGTATAAATATATCTGTACCAGTGATGTCGCCAGGAATCAGGTCAGGGCTGAATTGAATGCGCTGAAAGCGGGCTGCAATGCCATCTGCCAGGGCGCGCACTGCTGTAGTCTTGGCCAGCCCCGGCACGCCCTCTACCAGCAGATGGCCATTGGCGAGCACGCTGATCAGCAGGCGTTCCACCAGCACCGTTTGACCAACAAGGGTGTTTTCTATATGTGCTTTAAGCGCCGTGAGTGCGTTTTTCATAAATGATGTTCCGAAGTGCTGCTGCCAGATTGATATCCAAGTATAGCGTTGTCCGCTGGGTAGGCACAGGCCAAGAATAAATCGTGTAGACTAGGCTGGAAGCACGCTGAATGATATTCAGTGTGATCATCCCATGTTTCCGTTGCTGGAGTCCATTATCGCATATCGATATGCAGCGTTCCCTTGCAGTGAAATTATAAATAGATAATAGATGTGAGGGCTAATTCATGCCACTGATGCTTATTAAAGGAAGCTACCGCATAATCAATGCTGCACCGGATGGGGATTCAGTTAGATTTTATCCTGACAATCCTGATTTATGGCGCACGCTGGGTGTGCATGCCAATAGCAGTGGCGGTGGGCAGTTGCGTCTTGAAGGTATTGATGCACTCGAAACGCACTATCAAACCAGGCCTGCCACCTTGGGCTTATTGCATCAGCCACCGCTGTTTGCCCAGGGTGCTGCAGCAGAATTGTTAAAGTTTCTTGGCTTCAAGAAAGTCGTACGCGCAGAGCGAGAAAAAGTAGTATCCGCGCAGCCCTTGCAGATAAACGGATTTATATTGACCCGCTTTGCGGATGTATATGGCCGTTGTGTGGCATTTGCATTTACAGGTGGCCATGCTCAAACCGATGGTACACATCTATATCTCGACAAAAAACTTATGCGTCAAAGTGCTAATCATCACATCCTTGCCCAGGGACTAGCCTACCCCACCTATTACTCCAAGTTGTATCCCGACCTGCGGGATGACATGACGCGCACCCTGCTCGCTGCGCGCCGCAAGGGGCTGTGGGGCCACGATAAAACTATGGCGGGATTTTTAGTGAAAGATCTTGCTTCACTCACTGAGCGTAACGTTATTTTACCAAAACTGTTTCGCCGCACGGTGGATTATCTGGCACTAAACGATGGCGATTCCTCCCTTGCAGGATTCAAGGATTACCTCGCGTCTCGGCACGACCGCGTGATCATCCTTCCTCAAGGGCACGTTACGGGGTTTGACTATGTGATCAAGGTAACTGGCCAGCGTATCAAGTTAACAGTTTCACCAAAACAGTTAGTGTTTATGGAAAAATAGTGTGCGAATGCCTCGGAGCGCTCAAGCTGAAGCTTGCAGCAAGTAGCGCGCACAAGATGGTAGAGGAGGGATCGACGACACGCGGGACAGCCAACAAACGAGGTAATGAAGAGACTTTATTTCAACGATACAATTTACTGCCCTTGCGTTCTTTGTGGCTTGCTGTGCTAACCGTCAGGATCCATAGTGATGGTTCGGTGCTGTGGTAAATCCATAGAGAAATATTGTTGCACCATGCCTAACACTACCACCAGCCCTTTGCGCCGTTCCGTGCCCATGCTGCTGAATTCAAATTCATAAGAGCGCAGCAGCGCGACACGACCACTGCGTTTGCGTCCAAGCCAGATTTTTTTCAGTGCAACCGTATGGTCAAGTAATTGCACCTGTGCGCCCTGACAGGCCTGCAAGGCTAATTTTATGGCATGTTCCCGCACTTTTAAACTATCCCACCAGAACCAGCCCAGACCAAGAAACAAGAATGTGGCAGTGGCCTCAATGAAGGTCATAGTCTGGTTAGAGATAGGCTTTTAAGGTTGGGTATTGGGGGGCGGCAACACCTTAAAGCCTGGGTCGTTGTCTCGGCCCATGACCATGATCATGGTGTAAATCATCGCCGGTAATGCCGTGGCTTTGCGATTGTTGATCACCACCAGAGGGGTACCTTCGAGTTTATGCTGTATCGCATAGTCAATGTCTTCGCGCAGGATTTTTGCAGTCTGCGGTGATTTAATGCATCCTTCGAGTTTTTTGCGCTGTCTGGCATCGCTGGTAGTAATTTGCCAGATTCTGTCGCGCGTAAGAGTGCGCTGTTCTTTAAACATCGCATTACGCACACGGTTAAATTCCTTCGTATCTCCCACCAGGCAGATTTGCAGTTTTGCTGCCAGGCAACTGACGCCGCTCCCATCCGATCGTTGCGCGTTAGGGTTGCATTCAGAATCCAGGGGGAAATGACGGGCTTCTTCGCTCCACGACCCGGTGGGTGCAACCCGCCGCATTTCAGCCAACGCGTCTTCAAGATGTTTACAGTGGGGGCAACGAATATCAGTCCACTCTATCAATTGCAGCGGCGTGGTGGGCTCGCCAAATATCAGCCTTTTTTTATCAATGGCTTTAGTAATGCGCGGCGCATTGCGGTAGATGAGTAGCGAATCGCTCATGGCCTGTTGCAGGCGTGGATCGAGGGAACGTAAAAAATCTGCGAGAGGGTCACTTTGGGGTGTGGGTGCTGCGGATGCCTTGTCTGCGGCCAATATGGTGGACGGAAAGCCACCAAGGGCCAATAACAGTGCAATGACAGGCAGTATCTGCGTCGCGTGTAGCGCGATCAATCGGGTGAAGAGGCGACGCGTGAAGCGGAATGAAGCTAATGCTGAATGTGTTTCCATGGGGCGGCCTTTTAAGGGTTAGCGTTACAGGGAAAGACTGTAGCAACAATGGCAGCAATAGACAATAATCCATAAGAACTGCGATGCGAACCTGTATCCCATGTAGCACTGGTTTTCAGATCAGTAGCTAGCTGTGAGGATGATCTGTAAGTGCGGCATGACGACCGCGTTGCTCGTTGATGCCGGTGAGCAGTGCCAAGCCGGTAATAAAGAAAAGCACCGTGGATAGAATCGCCAGGCGGTGGTCACCGTCGGTCAGGTAGGTGATGAGGCCGTAACTGAGGGGCCCGATGATGGCTGATAGCTTAACGGCCAGGCCCCACAGGCCGAAGAATTCTGCGCTACGGGCGGGTGGTGAAAACTGGCCGATCAGGGCGCGTCCAGCCGATTGGCTGGCCCCCATGGCAAGGCCAACCAGGTTGGCGACCACCCAGAATTCGGCGCGGTGGGTGGTGAAATAGGCCAGCACTGTGGCGGCGATCCATACCAGCAAGGTGATGGCGAGGGTGGGCACTGATCCAATGCGATCCTGCACGTTGCCAAATACAAAGGCGCCACCTGCAGCGGTAAGGTTCACCACCAGAATCAACAAGATGGTGTCCTGGGTGTTAAAGCCCATGACCTGCTGGGCATAGATTGCCGCCAGTACGATCACGGTATTGATGCCACAGGTATACGCCGTAAGCGCCAGAAGGAAACGAAATAAGTCGGTGTAATGTCGCGCGTGGATTAATGTATGGCGCAGGCGTTGAAAGCCAATACCTAAATAATTATACTTTTGCCCCGGCGGCCGTGTGCGAGGCAAAGCACGTTCACGCAACCATAAAAACGTGGGAGTGGCTGCCAAGGCAAAGACAAGTGCGACTGTCAACAGGATGAAGGGTACGGTCTGTTGCGCCGAAAATCCCCGCGCTTCGCCGCCCATAATAATGGCTAAGCCCAGGCCCAGTACCAGTAATCCCCCCAGATAACCAACCGTCCATCCCCACCCTGACAGACGTCCCATAGTTTCCTGTGAGGTGAGTTCAGGCAAAAAGGCGGCGATCAAATTTTCGCCAGTGGAAAACATCACCGTTGCAATAATCAGCAGGGTCATGGCGAGTACCACGTCCTTCGGGCCCGCTAGGCTAAGCAGGGCAGTGGCAATCACGCAGCCAAGTGATGTTACCAGCAACAAGCGTTTTTTGACGGCTAGATGATCTGCAATCGCGCCAAGGACGGGCGCAGATAATAATACCAGCCCATTCGCAATCGCTATGGCCACCGTCCATAACAGGGTGGCTTCGGCCTGCAGAGATTTATCTGATCCACCGGCGATGACGTTGACAAAGTAAACATTGAAAATGGCGGTAAGAACGACGGTAGTATAGCCAGAGTTGGCGAAATCATACATCATCCAGGCGAACAGCTCGCGCCGTGTCGGAGGGGGGAGGTGAGCAGGAGAAATCATTAATCAGCCACGCCTCAGGAGTGAGCCTGGCATTTTAACCTGAAAGGATGAAACATTTGGCTGATTATATGCTACAGATGCCCTTTAAATAATACAGGCCGACTACTTTGAAGTTAGTCAGTGTCCTAATTGGTCAATACTGTATAAATTTTATAACAAGTATAACCAAATCACAGGGGAGAATTTAAAATACACCCTAAAATAACATACGCCGCCTATTTCAGGGCGTCTGATCTTAGTGTATTTTTTGAGGCCGCGACGGCAGTGTTTTGAGGGGAAAATAGCTTTAACGAAACAATTCCACCAATAAGGCCACCTATTGTAAAAGAAATAATAACGGCTTCTACGAGAAACTCCATCATGGCCATCTCCTTTATTAATTATAGTCGCCATCCTTGGCGGTCGATAAAAATTCCGTTGTTAAACTTGAAATGGCCAACTCATCCAAGCGATTAGGTAGCCACCGACGGGAACTATTAAAATAATTACCATCGTTTCCAGAAGTCCCGAAGGTCTTCAGTCAAGTTTTTTATCCTATAATCCTTTACTTATTAATGAGGCATCCTGTCTCATAGCGTAATCCGTCACGTAACGAAACTCCTGTCTCGCAGCCCGTCAATAAATCAGTATTAATCTGAATTATTGAGTGAGCTTGAGTCCATTGTATGGAGGGTGAGACCATTAAGTCGGTGCGTCGCCGCACACAAGAGAAAAGATTTCTTACCCCTTCTTTACATAAACCTCACTCAGATGCGATAAACAGGGTTGAGCCTCGGCTAAGCACTGCGAATTATGCTGTATAAATTGATCTTACTTAATGATTTATAATATATTTATCGTTTTAGCCGATTTTTAAAAGTGTGTTTAGTACACTTTTTTGGAAGATGATGAGGAGCAGGTTGCTGACTAAAAGTTTTGTCCGGGCTGGACGCTATTATTAATGACGAGTCATAATATACTTGAGTGGCATAACCAAATGAGTCGAGGACTATGAAGTACGATGTGAGTCAACAAGCCGGCTACTATGAGGCCAATTTTGAGCGGCTGGCCTGGCTGGTGCCAACGCTAGTATCGGTGCCTGATTCGATGCGGGGGGTATGGTTATGTCATGGTGTAGACGGCATGAGTCTGCATCTTACGATACTGGAACACAGCAAATACACTACCACAATTGCGCTGACGCATCACCTTCGCGTGGACAATGCAATGATTGCCGACCCATTTATGAAAATCCGTATTTATCATGATGCACGGGTAGCCGAGGTTTTGAGTTATCAATGCCAGTCACAGCTCCCGATATTTCAACCTGATGCCACTTTAAATGTACCCAACCTCAGAGAAAAATGCCGAATTAACCGGTTTCTGAGCGAGTGGTTGGATTATTGTATAGGTCATGGTTACAGGTTTGCGCAACAGCCGCACTGTTCCAGTGCCTGATACCCCGAAGTGGCGCGCAGACGAAGTTAAATACATTTAAGTTTTATATTAAATTCAATCAGTTAGTTTTATTCCCACACCTCCTCGTTTTTTTAATTACTCCTTTGCCGTTTTTGGGACTCATATCAATTCTTAAATTGCAGGAATGCGACGCCAATGATTGGTTTGTTATAAGGCTGTTTTTGGGGTGGTCCATGATTGGCGCAGAGGTTAATACATGGCGCCTCGACATGCTTATCAGATAGAATAGCCCCATTTTTATGTTCGTTGAGCAGTATCGCGGCTGAGGTTTTCATGGATAGTATGTTGTTATTGAAGGCCGTGCTGTTAGGTCTTTTAGAAGGATTGACTGAATTTTTACCGGTGTCCTCGACAGGGCATCTTATTATTGCTGAAGACCTGATGAATTTTACCGGGGAACGGGCAAAAACATTTGCGATTTTCATTCAGCTCGGAGCGGTGCTGGGCATCGCCTGGCTTTACCGGGCCAAGATATTTAGCGTGTTGGGGAGCTTAGATCAGTCTGCGTCACAGCGCTTTGTGCTGAATTTGCTCATCGCCTTTATGCCAGCGGCGGCAGTGGGCCTGGTGCTGCATAAAACCATCAAGGCCCATTTGTTTAATCCAGTCAGTGTCGCCTGTGCCTTGATAGTCGGCGGTATCCTGATTTTGATTATCGAGCGCAAGCTATATAAACCACGCATTATGAGCGTAGAAGAGATGCGCCCCATGGATGCTTTTAAAGTAGGTTTAGCACAAATGTTGGCGCTGTTCCCGGGTGTGTCGCGCTCTGGCGCGACGATTATGGGGGGGCTGGTCAGCGGTTTGTCACGCACCACCGCTACAGAGTTCTCTTTTTTTCTGGCGATGCCGACCATGTTTGCGGCTACACTGTATGAACTCTATAAAAGCCGCAATATATTGCAGGTGGAGGATAGCGGGTTATTTGCGGCTGGATTTTTGTCCGCGTTTGTGACCGCGCTGATAGTGGTGAAATTGTTTCTGGGATATGTCGGGCGGCACGATTTTACGATCTTCGCCTATTACCGCATCGTATTGGGTGCGCTGGTACTATTTTATTTCTGGTGATGCGCAGTGATTGAAAAAATTAGCCATGATTGAAAAAATCATTACTGTTCTCGCGGGTTTTGTCATCGCCACCATATCGAATTTGGGTTACGGCGGTATTGTGTTGCTGATGGCTATAGAAAGCGCCTGCATTCCCTTGCCTTCCGAAATTATCATGCCCTTTGCCGGGTATCTAGTATTCAAGGGAGAAATGGAGCTCTGGGCAGTCGCAATGGCAGGCGCAGTAGGGTGTGTCCTGGGTTCGTTTGTAGCCTATTATGCCGGGGCGTGGGGCGGACGACCTTTTGTCGAGAAGTATGGCAAGTATATGCTTGTTTCTCATCATGATTTGGCTATAGCAGATCGCTGGTTCCAGCGTCATGGTGATATCATCATTTTTGTAGGACGTCTGCTGCCAGTGATTCGCACCTTTATTGCTTTTCCGGCAGGAATCAGCCGCATGCCGATGGGTCGTTTTGTCATTTATACTTTCGTCGGTTCCTATATCTGGTGCTGGGGGCTGGCTTGGGTGGGCCTCAAGCTCGGCCAGAACTGGAATACCTTGGGTGTCTATTTTCACCGTTTTGATGCTGTTATTGGTGTTATTTTATTGCTGGGGCTGATCTGGTATGTAAGGCGCCATTTAAATCACATGAAGCGTCCGTAATCTAGGGGCAATCCTACCACCCTGTCACATGCCACCCCTGCTGCGGATAGTTGCTACTGGCCCTGTGGTCTTTCCAATGCACAATAATCCAACATTTCCTTTCCCATTAAAGTTTTAGCACTTTTCTGCCGTTGATTAGCACGGGGAAACCCCTAGTCCTGCCGTATTGTATATTTTCAGAGGAAAAGATATTTCATGATGTTATCGCTGATTAACCGTCTTCCTTTGCTGAACCGTTTGCCGGTTCTGGCGAAAGTCAATTTGACTGTGGCCCTGGTGTTTATTCTCGTGGTGGGATCCGTCACATTTTATTCGGGTGTGAGAGAGAAAGAGAGAGTGCTTGAGCTCGCCACTAATCAAACCAAAGACATGACCCACTCATATTTTGATGCCCTTAACACCCTGATGTTAACCGGCACCATGAATCAGCGGGATATTTTGCGCAAAAAAGCCTTGCGTCGGCACAGTGTACTGGATGCACGGGTAATACGCGGGGAGCCAGTCAATAAACAGTTTGGACCGGGATTTGCAGATGAGCGGCCCGTAGATGAGCTGGATTTCAGGGCGTTGCGTGGTGAAGAAATCGTGCAGTTAGAGCGCCGTCCGACAGGCCGTGCGCTGACTGTGGTAACCCCCTTCAAGGCCACGGAAAATACTGGCGATGTGAATTGCCTGGCTTGCCACAATGTGCCGGCGGGTACAGTAAATGGTGCGGTGCGTGTAAGTTATTCGCTAGCCGAGATGGATACTGCAGTAGAACAGGATATATTGATAGGCGCGGGCGCCAATCTAGTGCTGATGGCGCTGGGTTTGATTGTGGCGAGTATGGTACTGCGTGGCTGGATTACGCGTCCCTTAGGCAATCTCATGGATATCATATCGAAGCGCGGCAAGGGAGATCTTAGTGTGCGGTATTCTGTTACAAGTTCGGATGAGATTGGTCGTCTGGGAAAAGCATTTAATGACATGGCCGATATGGCCGATGCTAATGAGGCACGTGAGCGTGCCGCGACGCAGCAACTGCGCAATAAAGTAGATATATTGCTGGGGGTTGTAAATAAAGCCGCCAAAGGCGATTTGACTGGGGAAATTACGTTTTCTGGTAATGATGCAGTCGGTGAATTGGGCGCGGGGTTACAGGTAATGATGGATAGCGTACGCCTTTCCATTGAAGAAAAGCGTATTGCCATGGAAGATCTCAGGCAGAAAGTAGACAGTATTCTTGGTGTGGTAAGCAAGGCAGCCGAAGGCGACCTTACCGGTAAAATCACGGTAGGTGGAGAAGATACCATCGGGCAGTTGGCGATGGTTGTACAGCGCATGATGGATAATCTGAACGTGCTGGTTTCGCAGGTGCAGCGCTCCGGAATTCAGGTGACTTCATCATCCACGGAAATTGCTGCCACTGCACGTCAGCAGGAAGCAACGATGACAGAGCAGGCGGCAACAGTGAATGAAGTAGTTGCGACCGCAACAGAAATTTCTGCGACCACCAAGGAGTTGGTGAGCACCATGGATGCAGTGTCTCGTGTATCAGAAAGCACCGCAAATTCAGCGGCTAATGGCCAGTCGGCCTTGGAAAAGATGGAAGATACCATGCGTCACATGGTAGATGCCTCCGCGTCCATTGCTACAAAACTTGAGGTGTTGAGTGAAAAAGCAAACAATATCAATACGGTGGTAACCACTATATCGAAAGTAGCTGATCAGACGAATCTGTTATCACTCAATGCAGCTATAGAAGCTGAAAAAGCCGGCGAATATGGGCTGGGCTTCTCTGTAGTTGCAACAGAGATTCGGCGACTTGCAGACCAAACAGCGGTAGCTACATGGGATATTGAACAAATGATTAAGGAAATGCAGTCGGCAGTCACTGCAGGCGTAATGAGCGTCGATAAATTTTCTGAAGAGGTTCGGCACAGTGTCGATGATGTACGACAAGTCAGCTCGCAATTGAATCAAATTATAGCCCAAGTTCGGGAACTCACCCCTCGTTTTGAAAGCGTCAACGAAGGCATGCATTTTCAGGCACAGGGGGCGGAACAGATAAAGCAGGCGGTTGTGCAGCTAAGTGAGTCGGCACAACAAACCGTAGATTCATTAAGGCAATCCAATGTTGTTATAGACCGATTAAATGAAGCTGCTCATGGGCTGCAGAATGGTGTATCGCGCTTTAAGGTGCGAGGCTCCTCAGGAGCTTGAAAATAAACTGGCCATGTTGCGAATGGTGAGAGGTGATAATTCAACATGATGATTTTGATGTTTAGTGTGGGCGGCGATAATTATGGAATTAATGTCCGCGACGTAACTGAAGTCTTGCCAAATGTTGCGCTCAAGCGTTTTCCGAATGGACCGGAACATGTGGCCGGTTTGCTTAATTATCGTGGCCAGTTGGTTCCTGTAGTTGATTTAACTTTACTGATGGCTGCGCAGGCATCGCGCAAGCGAATCAGCTCGCGCATAGTGCTGGTAAATTATCATGATGACCATCAACCGCAACATTTGTTGGGATTGCTGCTTGAAAGAATTACGGAAACTGTGAGGATTCCTGATCATGCTTTTACAAAGTCCAGGGTAATCACAAATGATACGCCATTTTTGGGTGATATCGCTATCCACAACGAGGTCATGATTCAGGTTATTGATATCAAGCGGGTGCTACCTGAATCTGTAAAAGCGTTGTTATTTTACGATGATGGAAATAAAAATGCCGTCGTAAGTAATATGAAAGATTAACCATGGCCACACAAAGAATAGAGGAGCTGCTAAAAAGAATTATAGGGTTAGACAGTGCTTCCGTAGGGTCTGCCACAATAGATCGCTCCGTGCGGAGGCGTATGCTGGCATGTAAATTGTCTGATGAACAGGCCTACCTTGAGCTCTTGACAACATCTCCCCCAGAGCTGCAGGCGCTGATTGATGAAGTTACAGTTCCAGAAACATGGTTTTTCCGGGGGGTTGAGCCATTTCGCCTGTTAGCTGAATATGTAGCGATAGAATGGATAAAGTCTCATCCCGGCAAGATTTTTCGTGTGCTTAGCATCCCCTGTTCCAGTGGTGAGGAACCTTATTCCATTGCAATGGTACTGATGGATATAGGGCTGCAAAAGAATCAGTTTAATATTGATGCTATAGATATTAATACCAGAATTATAACGCGTGCCAAACTGGGAGTTTATGGCCGTAATTCATTTCGTGGCGATGAAGGAGATGCTGTGAGTCGCTATTTCCACCCTGTAGCGAATGGATATGCAATTAATGATGCAGTACGGGAATCTGTAAATTTCCGCCATGAAAACTTGTTAGATAAAAATTTCCTGGCAAGCACGAGTGGTTATGATGCAATATTTTGCAGGAATTTATTGATCTATTTTGATCGGGCTACACAATCCAGTGCATTAATAAAATTACACAATTTATTGGCTACGCAAGGAATACTTTTTGTTGGACATGCCGAATCAGGGTGCGTTGACAGCGCGTTGTTTTCTTTAATACGCCGGGAAGGAGCCTTTTCTTACAGAAAGCGTGTTGAGCCTGCAGAAGGCATCAGTGTGAGATCACCGGCCAACAAGGCTGGAAATGAGCCGGTTCATAAAAAAAACATCAAACCTTCTGTTTATTCCGCCGCTATTTCCGCATCATCTACCGGGAAAATGACAAAAAAATCTCCCGTAAAGGTAGCCCCGAATATAAATTATGAAGGACTGTTGATAAAAGCGAATCAACTTGCTGACCGTGGCGAATTAGATGAGGCGGGCTGGCTGTGCGAGAAACAACTGGGGCTGGATCCATTTTCCACTGACGCCTACTATTTATTGGCCGTAATACGCGAAGCACAAGGTCACATTCTGAATTCTCAGGAATTGCTCACCCGGGTTCTATATCTTGACCCAAATAACTATGATGCATTGATTCATCTTGCCGCGCAGGCCGAGCGTCAAGGTGACATGCCTGCAGCGACAACTTATCGGACACGCGCCAAACGCTTGTCCGGAAATAGTTGATTGATTAGAAATATGACCGATTCCAATATAAAAATTGATGATTGCTGGAATAAGATAGGCGTATGGGGCCAGGTCAAGCCCCGTTGCCCTGAATTAGAGCGGGTTATCCATTGTGCTAATTGCAAGATTTATTCTGCAGCTGCCCGTCAATTGTTAGATAGGGATATTTCTCATGAATATATGCAGGAAGGTGCGGCCACGTTGGCACACAGCAAACAAAAGATAAACCAGAATAATACAACTTCCATCGTGATATTCAGAATTGGGGAGGAATGGTTGGGGCTGCCAACCCATTTATTCCAGGAAGTCGTTCAGTTTCGCAGTGTTCACAGTGTGCCGCATCGTCGCGGCACGATATTGCGTGGTTTGGTCAATATACGCGGAGAACTGCAATTATGTATGTCACTGGGCCAATTGCTGGATATTAAAAAGGGAGAAATACAGGGAGGCAACATCACAAAGGGTATCTATGAACGGATGATTGTTATCGCGAAGGGAGGGGCGCGCTATGTCTTTCCGGTGAGTGAAATACGTGGACTACGGCGCTATTCTGCTAAAGATTTGTTGGCGCCCCCGGCGACAGCAACCCATAGCGCCAGGGCTTATCTGTCCGGCCTGATAGCGTGGAAAGACGGTGATGAAGAGGGCCATATTGGCTGTCTGGATGAGAAATTGTTACTACCCGCATTAGAGCGAGGGAGTGCCTGATGGATACGGGTGATTATTCCATGCTTGATTTTTTCCGTGTCGAGGTTGAGCAGCAAACAGCCGTCTTGTCAGACAATTTGTTGGGGTTGACAAATGAAGCTACGGACTCAGGTAGCCTCGATGCTTTGATCCGAGCCGCACATTCTATAAAAGGCACTGCCACATTAGTGAATGTGCCCCCTGCCGCCAGGATTGCGGCTGTTATGGAGGATGTGTTTGTTGCCGCGCATCAAGGCAAGCTGCTGCTCAACGCAGAGAATATCCAGGTGCTGTTTACAGGCGCGAGTATGCTTGGCCAGATCAGTGCTTTCCAAGGCTCGCCAGAGTCATGGATTGTTTCCCTCCAAAAGGAATGTGATGATATTTCGGATGCATTAAACGGTATTTTGCTTGCCGCATTATCGGACGAACGCAGCAATATACGCGACACTGAAAGTGCGCCATATATAGAAACAAAGACTCCTCAGATCAATGACATGAAAGATAGCGTCGCGATTGATCTGTCAATGCTAGCCTTATTTCGCACTGAAGTTGAGCAACAAGCCGCTGTTTTAACCGAAGGATTATTATCTCTTGAGCAGACCCCTACACTTACTAAATATCTTGAATCCATGATGCGCGCAGCCCACTCTATTAAGGGTGCCGCCCGGCTTGTGGGTATACCTCCTATAGTGAGTGTAGCGCACTTTATGGAAGACTGTTTTGTTGCGGTACAGACGCGGAAATTGGTCTTTGAATCCTGGCATATTGATGTCTTGTTGAAAGGCGTGGATATGATTTCCCGCATTGCTGTGCTAGACGGGTCCATCGATGCGTGGATTCGTCAGCATCAATCCGTTTACGACAATTTATTGTTAGCACTGCAAGCGATTCTGTCTGGTGATGTAATTCCGCAGGAAAAACTTGACTCTGTACCCAAGGCCAATCTGCAGGTAGTGAAAAAAAATCCTGTTCAAGAGCATGAACATTCTCCTAAAGACATGGCGTTGAAAATTGGTGTAGAACAGCTCAATCGCTTGATGGGCCTGGCAGGGGAGGCCATGATCGAATCAAATTGGCTACGGCCTTATACCCAATCTATGCTTCGCCTTAAGCATAGACAGGTAGAGTTGGTAGGATTAGTTGATAAATTATCGGCAAGTTTGGAACTTAACGAGCATGGCAAGAAAGCCCATGCGTCTTTGCGTGAAATTCAGCAAAAAGTGTCAGCCTGTCGAGAGTTGCTGGGTGAACGTTTGTCTGAACTGGAATCATTTGATAACCGCTTAAACAATCTTTCGTGGCGTTTACGGCGTGAAGTCGTGACAAGTCGTATGCGCCCGTTTGCCGACGGCGTGCATGGGTTCGCGCGGATGGTGCGTGATGTGGCGCGCTCACTGGGAAAAGATGTGCAGTTGGATATAAAAGGCCAGGACACGCTGGTTGATAGGGAAATCCTTGATAAAATGGAGGCCCCGCTTAACCATCTGTTACGCAATGCGGTTGACCATGGCATTGAATCTCCCGCGGAACGTGCGTTAGCGGCCAAACCTGCAAAAGGTACGTTACGCCTCTCCGCCTATCATCAAGCGGGTATGTTATCTATTGTCATTGAGGATGATGGCCGCGGTGTAGATATAGAAAAATTACGAATCAAGATACTTGGTCGCGGGTTGGTATCGCCAGAAATGGGGGTTAATCTCACTGAAGAGGAGTTGCTGGAATTTATTTTTCTGCCAGGGTTCACCACGCGAGATGAAGTGACTGAAATATCCGGGCGTGGGGTAGGTCTGGATGTTGTGCATGATACGGTGCAGCAAATGCGTGGCATGGTGCGTGTTACATCACAGCTTGGAAAAGGTACGCGTTTTCAAATGCAATTACCGTTAACCTTGTCAGTTATCCCGGCATTATTGGTTGATATTG
Source organism: Gammaproteobacteria bacterium (assembly GCA_046590885.1). Lineage (GTDB taxonomy): Bacteria > Pseudomonadota > Gammaproteobacteria > Ga007554. The sequence continues at coordinate 6,076 of JBKJTS010000031.1, read as the reverse complement.
CAGGCGAACCCTATGCTTTTCCATTGGTGCGTATACAGCGTATTTTGTGTCTGGAGAGGTCGCATATTGAGTCCATTGAAGGACATCAATATGCCAGTCTTGGGGGGCAACGTATTGGCCTGGTTTCCGCAGCCCAGATTCTGGATATGAAAGGAGCTATTGACCTTAAAGAAAATATTTCTATTGTAGTGATAGGAGATAGAGATAATTGCTATGGTTTGGTAATTGATGATTTTATTGGTGAGCGTGATTTGGTGATTCATGTGTTACCTGAAAAATTGGGAAAGATAAAGGACATTGCCGCCGCCGCACTCATGGAAGATGGCTCCCCAGTATTAATTATTGATGTTGATGATATGTTGCACTCGATAGAGATGGTTGTTAAGCAGGGTCGTCTCAGTCGAATTGATGATGAAGTAACAGAGCAAATCACCTCACAAAAGAAAATTCTGGTAGTAGATGATTCCATTACAGTGCGTGAAGTAGAGCGCAAGCTTCTTGAAAATAATGGTTACAAGGTTGATGTTGCAGTAGACGGGATGGATGGCTGGAATGCTGCGCGTAGTGGTGTGTATGATCTAGTGATTACAGATGTAGATATGCCGCGTCTGGATGGTATTGAGCTGACTCATATGATCAAAAAGGATATGAAGTTAAAAAATATTCCTGTAATGATAGTGTCATATAAAGACAGAGCCGAGGATCGTCATCGGGGTTTGAATGCAGGAGCTAACTATTATCTGACAAAAGGAAGTTTTCATGATGACTCATTATTGCAAGCGGTACGTGATCTAATTGGAGAATCAGTATCGTGAGAATTGCCATTGTAAATGATATGTTGCTGGCGGCAGAAAGTCTGCGCCAAGGGGTGCTGGCGATGGGGCTTCACCAGGTGGCCTGGGTGGCGCGCGATGGCGCTGCTGCGGTAGAGCGTTGCGCCGAGGACAGGCCTGATTTGATTCTGATGGATCTCCTCATGCCAGTGATGGATGGAGTGGAAGCCACGCGGCGCATTATGGCGACAACCCCTTGTCCGATTTTAATTGTGACTACTTCAATAGATAGCCAGTGCGCGCGGGTGTTTGAAGCAATGGGGGCAGGGGCACTGGATGCAGTGAATACCCCCGTACTTGACCCGCGATCCGGTAATAGCTGTGAAACGTTCCAGGCCAAACTGAGGACTATTGAGAGGCTGACGCGACCCACTCTTCCGGGCCGCTCAGTTTTTGTGAACCATTCGCATGCGGTTAATGAGCAAGGGGCGGGTCCTTTAGTGGTAATTGGTTCTTCGACAGGAGGACCGCAAGCTTTGGCGCAAATACTATCTCAATTGCCCGCGAATTATCCGGCTCCCGTGATCATTGTGCAGCACGTGGATGCGCAATTCGCTGGGGAATTAAGCGCATGGTTAAACAAGCAATCTCCATTGAGCGTGCGTCTTGCCCGTGACGGTGATGCCCCGGAGATCGGTACAGTATTAATGGCAGGCACAAATAATCATCTGGTGATGCACTCTAATCAATATTTAGGTTATACAGATTCTCCGGCCGAACTTGTATACCGACCCTCTGCGGATGTTTTTTTTGAAAGTGTGGCCAGGCACTGGAAAGGCCGCCTGGTAGCCGCGTTATTGACGGGTATGGGCCGTGATGGCGCGCAGGGATTGTTAAGGCTGCGCGAACGTGGGTCGTACACTATTGCCCAGGATGAGACGAGCTGTGTAGTATATGGCATGCCTAAGGCGGCTGCCGACATTAAAGCAGCGGTTGATATATTGCCCCTTGATAGCATAGCACCCGCCCTGATCAGGCACTTTAAGGGGTTTGCCGAGGCTAATGGTGGTGCCAATGAAGCGAGGCTACCCGCACTATGAGTAATGACAGGCAATCAGCTGCGCAAACCCTGGCTTCCGAAACCGCGGATTTGGCGCGTGTTTTACTCATTGATGACCAGGTCATTGTGGGTGAGGCGCTAAAGCGAATGCTTGAAGGAGAGGCTGATATCGAATTGCGTTTTTGCACGGATCCCACCCGCGCCATGAATGAAGCGATTGAGTTTCATCCTACGGTTATTTTGCAGGATCTGGTGATGCCTGATGTGGACGGTTTGGTGTTGCTGCGTTTCTTTCGCGCTAACCCGATAACCAGGACCACGCCGATTGTGGTGCTGTCGAGTAAGGAAGACTCTAAGACTAAACAGGACGCCTTTAAGTTAGGCGCAACTGACTATCTGGTTAAATTTCCTGACAAGCTTGAAGTTGTCGCGCGTATTCGTGCGCATTCCCGCAGTTACCTGGCCCAGCAGCAGCGTGATGAAGCGTATCGAGAATTACGGGAGTTGCAGGTCGAGCTTGAAAAAAAGAATAGCGAGCTGCAACGGTTATCGGGTCTGGATGGTCTTACCGGGATTGCCAACCGGCGACGCTTTGATGAATATCTGGAACAGGAATGGTTACGCGCCGCTCGTGATGGTAAAAGGCTGGCGTTAATTCTGATTGATATTGATCATTTCAAGGCATATAACGACAATTATGGGCACCAAGGGGGAGATGCCTGCCTGAAACAGGTGGCCGGCACGCTTGATGCCGAACTTAAACGTGCAGCGGATTTGGCAGCGCGTTATGGTGGCGAAGAGTTTGTAATTGTATTGCCTGATACCGATATGCACGGTGCGGAAATCATCGCTGAAAAATTGCGTAGTGCAATTGCAGCATTACAGATAGAGCATGCCCATTCCCCAACTGCGCAGCATGTCACCATTAGTCTGGGAGTGGCGAGCGCCTTGCCATGGCAGGGAGGCATCCACGCCGCGCTCATTGAAATGGCCGATGCAGCTTTGTATAAAGCCAAAGCAAGCGGCCGTAACAAGGTTTGTTTGTCCGAAAATACTCCCGCGAAAGATCTTATTTAAGACCAGCTTTTAACGGTGCAGCACCAGCTCTAACACCAGTTTACTGCCAAAATAAGCCAGCATCAGTGCCACAGCCCCACTTAAAGTCCAGCGAATCGCCGTGCGTCCGCGCCACCCGAAGTGCCAGCGCCCCCATAACAGCACCGCGAACACCAGCCAGGCAATAATCGACAATATCGTTTTATGTGCCAGGTGTTGGGCAAACATGTTTTCCAGAAAGATCACGCCACTGATGAGCGATAAACTTTGCAGGATAAAGCCCGCACCAATTAACTGAAACAGCAACGTCTCCATGGTTTGTAACGGCGGCAAGGCGCGAATAAAACCGCCGGGCCGCTTACTGCGTAATTGCCGGTCTTGTACCCATAATAAAATGGCTTGCGCTGCTGCAATACTCAGCAGGCTATACGCCAGCACCGAAATCAGGATATGTGCCTGTAAGCCTGGCAGCGCCTTTTCAAGCAGGAGATGTTGTGAAGGAAACAGCATCTCCAAGGCAATAGATAGCGCCGCCATAGGGAACACCATAATGCCCAGATTCTCAATCGGTTTGCTGAGCGCGGCCACCAGTACCAACAGCGCCATTAGCCCCGAAAACAGCGAAAAAGCATTGAAAAAGCCTAGGTTTAACCCTTGACTGGTAAACAGGCTCTCTTGCAACTCAATGGTATGCAGCAGCGTCGCTGTCATGCCCAATGCGATGAGTTGTCCGCGACTTGCCCGGGCGCGCCCCCTTTTATACAGCGAGAAGGCCAGCAGAAAACCGGTTGCGCAATAAAGAGCAATGGCGATAAAACCGATAATGATCGTGTTCATGAGTCCTGAGTCTTGAGGAGTAACTGGAATCATCGCACATCTGTGCCTTTGAGTGAAAGGGTCATTGAAGGTGTTGATGAGAAGATACCGCAAAAGGCTCATGCTTACGTTAAAACTGGCCGATGTAGTGATACTGGGGATTTCCAGGGTTGTCAGTCATAGTAATAGACATTCGTCTTCTCGCTTTTGCAGTAGATTCGACCTAAGTTCGACAGACTGCTAAGCACATGGATCTATTTGGAATAGAACACATGAATTTGCGCGTGTTAGGAGCAAGTGGCGGGGTGGGGCAGGGGCTAAGAACCACTTCGCTGCTGATTGATCACGACATCTTGATTGATGCTGGCAGCGGCGTAGGTGAGTTGACCCTGGATGAAATGCTGGGCCTGCGGCACGTCTTCATCACCCATTCCCATCTCGACCACATCGCTTTTTTGCCGCTGTTGCTTGACAGCATCTTTGACCGCATTCAGCAACCGCTGGTGGTGCATGGACAAGCCATCACGCTACGCGCCTTGCAGGAACATATCTTCAACTGGATCATCTGGCCCGACTTTGCCCGATTGCCGCATCCAGACCGGCCGGTACTGCGCTATGAAATCATGGCTCCCGGCGACATTTACACCGTCGGTGGGAGCGTCCTGGAGATGGCTGAGCGCACCCTGGAGATGATTCCCGTCAACCATGCCGTGCCGGGCGTGGGGTATCGTGTAGCATGCCCTGCGGGTGCTGTTGCCTTCAGCGGGGACACCACCAGCAACGACAGCTTCTGGGACGTGCTTAACGCGCGACCGGGGTTGGACGCACTTATCGTTGAAGCCGCATTTCCTAATGAAAGCCTCGCATTAAGCCAAATGGCGCGCCATTACTGCCCATCCCTGCTGGCGGAGGACATTGCAAAATTACGCCACGATCCCCTGATTTATATCACCCATAATAAGCCCGGTAGCGAAGACCTGATCTTTGCTGAATGCCAGGCCGCCATGCCGGGGCGACGATTGCTGCCCTTGCGGGGTGGTGAGGTTATACGGCTGGTGTGACCCACCTGAGGCTGGAATTCCCCCGCCCGCGGCTGTAATATATCAACCCTTCGGCTATAATTAATCTTTAGCCTTCCTTTGCTATAGAAGTAATACCTCATGTTCAATAATCTTACTGAGCGACTCAATGGCGTCATCCAGCGTTTGCGCGGGCAGGGCCGACTTTCTGAAGATAATATTAAAGACACTCTGCGTGAAGTGCGCATGGCGCTATTGGAGGCTGATGTTGCGCTGCCGGTAGTGCGGGACTTCATCGAGCGGGTGCGTGAACGTGCCGTCGGGCAGGATGTTTTGCAAAGCCTCACGCCTGGTCAGGCATTGGTTAAGGTGGTGCATGATGAATTGATCGCCATTATGGGCGGGGTCATTGACCTTGAGCTGAATGTGCCCCCGCCTGCTATCATTCTCATGGCCGGGCTGCAAGGCTCTGGTAAAACCACCACCGTCGCCAAACTGGCGCGACTGCTCAAAGAGCGACGCAAAAAGAGCGTGCTGGTCGCCAGTTGCGATATTTATCGTCCCGCCGCTATCGACCAGCTCGAAACCCTCTCCAAAGAAGTCGGTGCAGTGTTTTATCCGAGTGATATCACGCAAGACCCAGTCGCCATTGCCCTGGGCGCGGTAGATCAGGCGCGCAAGCGTATGATCGATGTGGTGATTATCGACACTGCCGGTCGACTGCATATCGACGAACACATGATGGACGAAATCAAGCGCCTGCATGTCGCGCTGCAACCCACCGAAACCCTGTTTGTAGTCGACAGCATGACCGGCCAGGATGCCATCAATACCGCCAAAGCCTTTAACGACGCTTTGCCGCTCACCGGCGTGGTGCTTACTAAAGCCGATGGCGATGCGCGCGGTGGCGCGGCGTTGTCGATTCGCCATATTACTGGCAAGCCCATAAAATTTCTTGGCATGGGTGAAAAAACCACCGCGCTTGAACCCTTCCATCCCGACCGCATCGCCTCGCGTATTCTTGGCATGGGCGATGTGTTGAGTCTGGTAGAACAGGTGGAGCGCAATATCGACCGCGCCGAAGCCGAAAAATTTGCCGGCAAGATGAAAAAAGGCAAAGGCTTCGACCTCGACGACTTTCGTAGCCAGATTCAGCAAATGCGCAAAATGGGCGGCATGGCCAGCATTATGGACAAAATGCCCGGCATGGCCAACGTCCCGCAAAAGGTTAAAGACCAGGTTGGCGACAATGATTTTGGCCGCATCGAAGCCATCATCAACTCCATGACACCCCAGGAACGGCATTTCCCGGACGTCATCAAAGGCTCACGCAAACGCCGCATCGCCACCGG
>JBKJTS010000160.1:0-2522 GCA_046590885.1 Gammaproteobacteria bacterium | reverse complement strand
GCTGGGCTACAAGCCAGGATTTTCGATCTTTGATGCGCAGGACAGCGCGGCACTGCTGCGGGATTTGCTGCATAAGGAATTCTCCGACGCGCAGGGACGCGCTAGTGCCGCAGGAGGCAGGAGGCCGGGAGCGTCCGGCGATGGCGGGCAAATCGAGCAGATGCAATGGCAGATTTCGCGTTGGAAAAGCACTCTGATTAACGCGCCGCAGGCTCTGGAAGTCGCCAATGGTGATGCGGTGTTGGTCGCCACCGCGGCGGTATATGCTGAATATGAGCGCCACCTCAAAGCCTATAATGCGCTGGATTTTGATGATTTGATTTTAAAGCCGGTGACGTTGTTTGCGCAGCGCCCCGAGATTCTTGAGACCTGGCAAAACCGCATTCGCTATTTGCTGGTGGATGAATATCAGGACACCAATGCCAGCCAGTATCATCTGGTGCGTTTGCTGGTGGGTGTGCGCGGTGCGCTGACAGTGGTGGGTGATGACGACCAGTCGGTGTATGCGTGGCGTGGCGCGCAGCCAGAAAACCTGGCGTTATTGCAGGAAGATTTCGTTAATTTAACCGTGATCAAACTCGAACAAAATTACCGTTCTACTGGCTGCATTCTCAAAGCAGCCAATCATTTAATTTCCAACAATCCGCATGTATTTCAAAAAACCCTATGGAGCGACAAGGGTTATGGCATGCCGTTACGCGTGCTACGTGCGCGTAACGAAGAGCATGAGGCCGAACGTGTCGTGTCGGAATTGATCAGCCATAAATTCAAACACCGCACCGATTTTCGTAATTACGCAATTCTGTATCGTGGCAATCATCAGTCGCGTCTGTTTGAAAAGATGTTGCGCGAACAGCGCATACCCTATTTATTAAGCGGCGGCACCTCATTTTTCGCGCACACTGAAGTCAAAGACATTATGGCGTATTTGCGCCTGCTGGTGAACCCCGATGACGACAGCGCATTTTTACGCATCGTCAATACCCCGCGCCGCGAGATCGGCCCCGGTACACTGGAAAAACTGGCCGATTACGCCAGCACACGTGGCGTGAGCCTGCTCACGGCAAGCTTTGAATTGGGGCTGGAACATCACTTGCCGGAACGCGCCGTATCACGTTTGCGTCATTTCACCGCATGGCTGGTGGACATCGGTGACCGCGCGCAACGTGGCGATGCGGTGGCGGTGGTACGCGAGATGATTCAATCCATCAATTATGAAACGTGGTTGCTTGACACCTGCAAAGACCCGAAAACTGCCGAGAGGCGCATGGAAAATGTGCATGAATTGGTGGCGTGGTTGCAGCGCCTTTATGACCAGACCGGCGGCTTTGGCGAAAACCAGGAAGAAAAGAGCATCACCGAGCTGGTGTCACATATTATGTTGATGGATATTCTCGACCGTCAGGAAGAAGAAAACAGTGCTGACGGCGTGCATCTGATGACGTTGCACGCCGCCAAGGGGCTGGAGTTTCCGCATGTGTTTTTGATCGGCATGGAAGAAGAGCTGCTGCCACATCGCACCAGTATCGAAGAAGGCAACGTGGAAGAAGAGCGCCGCCTCGCGTATGTGGGCATCACGCGCGCGCGCGAAACGCTGACGTTTACCCTCGCAACGCGGCGCAAACGCTATGGCGAGATGCTGGAATGCGAACCGAGCCGCTTTTTGCATGAATTGCCACAGGAAGATCTGGTGTGGGAAGGTGCGGGCGCCGAAGTTGATCCCCAGCAGCGCCAGGAACGCGGCGCGGCGCATCTGGCCAATGTGCGCGGGCTGCTGGGCAAACCCATTGCATAAGACATCTCATTGAAAATTAAAAAATAATCACACAAGTCGGCCGGCGGGTTTGTGGACAAACGTTACTCTAATCCGTTATACTATTATGTTTTATCGTAGCAAAAATAAGCGCCCGTAGCTCAGCTGGATAGAGTATTGCCCTCCGAAGGCAAGGGTCAGAGGTTCGAATCCTCTCGGGCGCGCCATACATCTATTTACCAGACATTTTGTAAAGACAACCAGCATGAATAATCCATTGGTCGGCGTGGTAATGGGCAGTAACAGTGATTGGGACGTGATGCAACACGCCGCCCAGCAACTGGACGCGTTTGGCATCGCGTATGAAGCCAAAGTGGTATCAGCGCACCGCACGCCAGATCTGCTGTTTCAATATGCGCAAGACGCGCAGGCGCGTGGACTGGTGTGCATTATTGCGGGCGCAGGTGGCGCGGCGCATCTGCCCGGCATGCTGGCGGCCAAAACTATAGTGCCGGTACTCGGCGTGCCGGTGCCTTCTCAACACCTTAACGGCATGGATTCGTTGCTGTCGATCGTGCAAATGCCCAAAGGCATCCCCGTGGCAACGTTTGCAATTGGCAACGCTGGCGCAGCGAATGCAGGCTTGTTTGCCGTAGCACTGCTGGCACGCAACAACGCTGATCTGGCGCAACGCCTGAACACTTTCCGTGACACCTTGCGCGACAGCGTGCTGGCAATGGCCTTGCCGCCGGTAAAATGATTTTACCCG
>JBKJTS010000246.1:0-3366 GCA_046590885.1 Gammaproteobacteria bacterium | reverse complement strand
TAAAGCACCCAATGCCCCGCCGTGTCACGTCGAAAGCAGTCCACGCTGTAGTCACCAGGGTCGATGAGAAGATATTCCTGCAGGCTTTCGAGTTGGCGGTAGGCGGCAAACTTGCGGCCACGATCAAAAGCTGCAGTAGATTCGGAAAGGATTTCAGCGATGAGGATCGGGTGGCTTTTGAAATAATCCGTTTGCCGATCGCGTTCATCACACGTCACCATGACATCCGGGTAGAAAAACGCATTGGCCTTATCCACGCGCACTTTCATGTCGGATATATAGGTGCGACAGGGGGTTCCTTTGACATGGGCATGCAACAGGGTCGCCAAATTCAGGGCAACGGACACATGGGCGTCTTTAGCGCCAGCCATGGCAAAGGCATCACCGTCAATAAATTCATGCTTGATTTCATTGTCTTTCTCCCACTCCAGATAGGCCTGCGGAGTGAGGGTGAAATTTGGCTGAGTGACTGGCATAGGCAAGACCCCATATATTTATAATACTCACTTAAGTGTATAATAATCTGTTAAATTTGGCAAAATCTCTCACTGCGGATACTTTCTTGATTCACTCTTATGCTTAAGCCCCTGGAACTCTTTATTGCCCTGCGCTACACGCGCGCAAAAAGGCGCAATCATTTTATTTCGTTTATTTCGCTAATTTCAATGCTGGGCATTGCACTGGGGGTGATGGCGCTGATTACTGTGCTGTCGGTGATGAATGGCTTTGAAAAGGAGTTGCGCAGTCGCATTCTGGGGGTGGTGGCACATGCCACTGTCACGGGTCTCGGGGACGAAGGGCTGCGTGACTGGCGGACTTTGGCGAGTGCACTGACACGCTATCCGCAGGTGGTGGGTCTGGCGCCCTATGTGAATGGCGAGGGTATGCTTGCCAATGGTTCCGAGGTGAGTGGCACCTTGATCCGGGGGATTTTACCGGACGAAGAACCTAAGGTGTCTGATCTGGGATCGCACATGATAGCCGGCCGGCTGAGCGATCTGAAAGCCGGAGAGTTCGGCATTATTCTGGGCAAGGAATTGGCGCGCACGCTTGGCGTGGGAAAAGGCGAGAAGGTGTCGCTGCTTACACCGCAGGCGAATGTCACGCCGGCAGGTATCCTGCCACGGCTCAAACGCTTTACCGTAGTTGGCATATTCGAGGCCGGAATGTATGAATATGACAGTGCGCTGGCACTGGTGCATCTAGAGGATGCCGCCAAATTGTTGCGCATGGAAGGTGCGGTGAGCGGTGTGCGGCTGAAGCTGGACGATATGTATGCTGCACCACGCGTGAGCCGTCAATTATCAGAAGAGTTGCCCATCGGTTATATGATCAGCGACTGGACGCACCAGCATGTGAATTTCTTCCGTGCTGTACAGATGGAAAAAACGGTGATGTTTATTATTCTGCTGCTGATTGTGGCGGTGGCGGCATTCAATATTGTGTCAACGCTGGTAATGGTGGTGGCAGATAAGAAGGCGGATATTGCCATTTTACGCACGCTGGGCGCGTCGCCGCGCAGCATTATGGCAATCTTTATGATACAGGGCACTGTAATTGGGGTTATTGGCACGCTGATTGGTACCGTGGCGGGTGTGGCACTCGCGCTGAATGTGGGGACAGTGGTGCCAGCGCTTGAGCAATTGCTGGGCTTGAAATTTCTGGCGGCGGAGGTGTATTACATTACTGAACTACCTTCTGAGATGCGCTGGCGAGATATTGGCAAAATTAGTGGCGTGTCGTTTGTGCTAAGTTTGCTGGCTACACTTTATCCGGCCTGGCATGCAGCGCGTACGCAGCCAGCAGAGGCTTTACGATATGAATAACAACGCCGGAAAGGATGCCCCAGTGCCGGGAGCGGTTGCCGGAGCGGCCGCCGTTTTATGGTGTCATAATCTGAACAAAACTTTTAATGAGGGTGGCTTGGTTGTTGATGTCCTCAAGGATATCAACTTGTCAGTGGCGCACGGTGAACGTGTGGCGATTGTGGGCACATCGGGGGCAGGCAAGAGCACGTTGCTGCACTTGCTAGGCGGACTGGATACGCCGAGCAACGGGGAGGTGTGGGTAAATAACCTCAATATGGCGCAGTTAAATGAAGTGCAACGCGGCCAATTACGCAATCAATCGCTAGGGTTTATTTATCAGTTTCATCACTTGCTGCCGGAATTTACGGCGCTGGAAAATGTCGCCATGCCACTATTGATACGCGGCACGTCCCCCGCTGAGGCATCGGCTAAAGCACGCGTGCTGTTGGAAAATGTAGGACTCGGCGCGCGTCTTGCTCATAAGCCCGGCGAACTGTCAGGAGGTGAGCGGCAGCGTGCGGCCGTGGCGCGAGCGCTGGTCACACAACCACAATGCGTACTGGCCGACGAGCCTACCGGTAATCTCGACCACAAAACAGCAGATCATGTTTATGGATTAATGCTGGAGCTGAACCGTGAATTACAAACGAGCTTTATTGTGGTGACACATGATATGGCGCTGGCCGCGAAGATGGATCGCATCTTGCGACTCGACGATGGGGTGCTGCGGGAGGGATAGTGTAATGCCGAAATACCCTATCCATAATGCCTTATTTTAGTGTCCCCTGCTTCACAGTCATACGCTGTCGGCGCTTTTTCAGATATAGCATGATATGCCAATGCCACATGCCACGTATAATCAGATTGCCGATAATGGCGCAGACCAGCGATAGCACTAATGACCCAAGCAAAAATGGACCCCCGATAGTGTTTAGCTCATCCCATAGCCATTGAATGGACATTTGGATTTCGAATTTATGTTCTGGCATGCGCAAAATCCAGGTGCCAATTTTATATGAAAAATAGGCTATTGGCGCCACCGTAAAAGGGTTGGTAATAAACGTCAATGCAATTGCCAGCGGCATGTTGACGCGAAATATAATAGAGCCGAATGCTGCCAGCAACATCTGCACTGGGCCTGGAATAAACGCTGCAAACAATCCCACTGAAACAGCGCCCGGCACTGTGTGCCGGTTTAAATGCCATAAATTCGGATCGTGCAACAACTTACCTAAAAATTTTAGGTGCTTGTGATCACGGATGGTTTTGTGATCGGGGATGTAACGCTTAATAAATTTCTTGGGCATTAAATATAGTTAATAAACGGTGCGTGAGAAATCTAGGCCGGATATGTCATTTCGTTCGCCCGGAGAAATGACTTCCATTTCAGCCTACAGGATACAACAAAAACATGCGTTTGGGGACGCTGGCATTTCTGGCCGGCATACTTGCTTTTCAGCAACTCACGGCACTGCCAGACATGCGCTGGAGCGCGTTGCTGATTCCATTGGCGCTGGTGGCACTGCTGATTAAGTCGCTACGTCTGCCGACGCTGGCG
>JBKJTS010000222.1:0-3023 GCA_046590885.1 Gammaproteobacteria bacterium | reverse complement strand
ATTAAGTGTTTCGCTGCGATCATCCCGGCCATTATCATTGATGGCACTGTAGCGCACCGCCACTTCCCAGGCACCCCAGGAATTGTCCGGCTTAATGGTAGCGAATCTGCCATTTCGATAAGGGCGTGATTCTCCGCTCAGGAACCAACTGCCATAGACATAATAACCATCCATATCGCCCTGCTGTCTGCCATCACTACGTTTGACAGCGGAACGCACGTATTCAGCCTGCAGGGAAACGGGGCCACTTACGGTAGCTGCTTCCAAACCCGTCAGCGTGACACTGTCGATATTTCTCATCGTGCCGGTGCTAAACCACGCGGGTGCCATATCAGACTCAGGACGTGCACGGTAACGTAACGTGTTATCTCCCGGCACACGATAACTGGCGCTCGTGCCAAAATGCAGCAATTTGCCTTCTGTATCGATGGGGGCATAAGCAATCCGTCCGGTGAGTGCTCTCTTGAGGTTGCCAGCGGAGTTCAGATCTTCCGTGAACACCCCCATTTCCATATTCACTCCTTTTGTGGGAGTAGCAGCCAAACTCATGCCGAGACTTTTGCCAGGTGAAAATGCGTATGGCAGGCCGCGCTCCATGAAGGTGATAACTCGGGAACTGGTAGCCGCTTCGAGACTGAAGGGTTCATAGAATTGACCAGCTTTAATCTTTACCGCCCTGATGCCGGAATAAGACACCAGCGCCTGCCAGAGCTCGACAGCATCAGCATTGTTGACATCATTGAGGGCGCCAGTGAAATCCAGCGTCACATTATAATCCCAGTCTCCATAAAGGCTCCCTTGTGCGGAAAGGCGCGCGCGGCGGAATCCGCTCTCATCGGTATAGTCAGGGCTGTTTCCCCGTAACCCATCATAACCCTGATACCAGACGGCATCGTACATAAGTAGTCCGCCAAGCTTGAAAGTAAATTGAGGGGCTTTTGCTGCGTTACTGACGGCCGGTTCGGCAAAAACCGGACTGATAGCCAGCCCGGCCATCATTAGAATAGCGGGCAGCAGGGCGGGTAAATATTTCATTTTTCATTCCCGAACAGACAGTTAAAAACCATTTCTCCCATCTTGCCACGTCCCATGCTTTTGGTGAACGAGTGACGAGACCGCGGGAGTGTGTGAAAGGTGTAGGACGTGTCGAGTCCATGCGCCGCAGCGGCTCGCGTCATTGCGCCAATCCAATGCGCGCCGCGCTCAAGGCGTGTTGCGCCCTGCTGCTGTGCAATCTTCGGGGATTTATTCAGTGCCACATCCTGCCGCACGTCCCGCTCACCGACCAGCACGCAGGTGGGAATAGTCAGAAAACGGGCTGGATCAAAAGTCACATCTGGCAAATTCTTCGTTGGTGCTATGCCCTTGGGATATTTCACGTTGGGATCCGGGAGCGTATACCAGCCGGCGGCGCCCAACACTACCCTTGCGACGCGTTCTGGATGCGCCAAGGCATAACGGTGCACAAACTGCGCCCCACCAGAATAACCAAATAAGAATAACTTGCTAATCTCGGCGCCTGTCAATTGGCCTACTTCAGCAACGATACTGTCCAATGCCATATCCGCGCGTTCGCCTTTGCCCTTTCGCCCCAGGCGCTGGTAATCAGGAAAACGCTCGTGCGAAAAATAAGGCGCGATCAATACCACGCCGTAGCGTTCCGCAAAGGGCGCGAAACGTTCGGCGTGCTCATGTGCATTGCGCGAGATACCATGCACCGTGACGAAGATCCGCGCAGTGGCGCCACCGTTGCGCGGAACATACATAAAATAGTGTTGGCGCGGATCATCGGCCAATGTGCGATGCAACACAACACCCATCTCGGGTACAGTCTGAGCGTCAGAAATGCTTGGGCTCGCAATGTCTGAGGCTGAAGTTGTTATGCCCATGGCAGATGCAGCATATGTGAACATGGCAATACTCCAGAAAAGAACTGACTTCAACTTGCCGCCGCTATACCCGCACGAAACATGCGCGCCGTTGGGCCGTTTCCTGACAATACCTTTGCTGGCGGACCTGCCTCCATCACCCGCCCAGCCTCCATGTACCAAATCACATCCGCCTTCAAAAGATGATCCAGACGATGGGTGACCAGCAGGATGGTGCCTTGATACTCAGCCAGCACCCGGTCCACCACCGCACTCGCCTTGGGATCAAGGTTAGAGTCAACTTCATCGAGCAGCAGCAACGGCGGATTACCCAGTAGTGCGCGCGCCAGAGCGATGCGTTGCCGTTGTCCTGTTGACAAGCCCACACCACCTTCCGCGACGCGGGTTTTCTCGCCATCCGGCAATTCAGCCAGTACTTCATCGACGCCACATAACGCCCGCACCCGGGCAATTTCCTGCTCCGGGGCATCCGGCCAGCGATAACGCAGATTTTTCTCCACCGTACCACGCAGCAGCGGCAGATCGGAACCCGCCATGCCTATTGCACGCCGTACCGAGGCCAGACTGTGTTTGGCCAGATCCTGCCCATCCAATCGCACCACGCCTTGATCGGGGTCAATCAGGCGCGCCGCCAGGGACAGCAGCGTCGACTTACCTGCGCCATTGGGACCCACCAGTGCTACTACCGTGCCTGGCTCAACGGTCGCCATGACCTGATCCACGCCACCCACCACACTTACAGCCTCAAATTCCAGACGGCCCGCGCCCAAACAAAGGTCTGGTGCATTAGGAGCATCCACTACCAGAGAGGGCGAATCAAGAAATTCCCGCAACTTTTCCCGGGAAATGTACGCACCGTGCCAATATTCCTGGACACGGCCAAGATCCCGTAACGGCGACATCAATATGCCCACGAGAGCCATAGCCGCTACGACCGTACCAGCACTGGCCTGCCCTGCGGCCACCTCAAACACACCTATCAACAGCGCGGCCGCAGAGGCGAGCGCCACTGTAGCCTCGGTCACGCCCAGAATCTGACCCGCCACCCGCGCTCGATCGACCATCGCATCATGAAGCCGCCGTCCCTGGCGCGAAATGCGTTCGCGCTCGCGTTCAGATTGACCAAACATCTGC
>JBKJTS010000213.1:0-4434 GCA_046590885.1 Gammaproteobacteria bacterium | reverse complement strand
CCCCGGATGCTGCAAGCGCATGTATGTTGCTTCAAACGCATTTTTCCAGGACTGCGGCAGATCCAGCGCCAGAATCGGCTCGTCAATCTGCACCCACGTTACACCCAACTGCGCGAGCTTTGCCAATATTTCACCGTAGACAGGCAACAACCGCTCCAGCAAGGACAGCTTATCGAACTCCTTATTAAACCCTTTATCTAATTGGCCATCTTTGATTTTACCCAGCCACAAATACGTAAGAGGCCCAATCAACACTGGCTTTACCTGAGCTTGATAACCTAGCGCACACGCCTCAGCAACCTCATCAAACAGCTTGTTGGATGCCAGACGAAACACCTGCTCTGTACTGAACTCGGGCACAATGTAGTGATAATTGGTATCAAACCATTTCGTCATTTCGCAAGCGGCCACATCCGCACCGCCCGGCGCACGACCCCGCGCCATGCGAAAATAAGTATCGATATCCGCCGCACAGGGATGTGCAACTGCCGTGGGCGCAGGATGCGCAGGAGCGGCCACCACCTCGGCCGTCTCACTAAAACGCGCCGGCACTACCCCGAGCAACATGGACATGTCCAGCACATGGTCATACCAAGAAAAATCGCCCACCGTTACAAAATCAAGTCCAGCACCCGCTTGATCTCCATTAGCCTGAATGGCCCAGTGGCGGGCGCGCAGGGTTTTCCCCACCTGCTCCAACCCCACCCGATCCAACGACCCTGCCCAATAGGCTTCTGTAGCGTGCTTTAACTCGCGCTGTATGCCGATGCGGGGAAATCCCAGCGTGTGCGCTGTAATCATGATGTGCTCCTGTTGTTGGGGAAAACCCTGATGAAAACCGGCTATGTCATTGCGGACACAGTGAAAAATCCTTCAAGATTGCTTACTACGTTCGAAATGATAGTAATTCCTGGGGTTGAGATGAGACCCCTCAGACATTATTTGGCTTAAGCTCTTTACTGTTCGCCAGTGTGGAGCTAAAATATTCATGAATCAATTTCTATTTATTAATAATTAATATGAATAAAACTCATAATGTTTCTTGCCATACACCATCTTCATAGTCTCGCCATGATTCGTGACAGCGGTAACCTGACGCGCGCGGCACCACGCTTACACGTCACACAATCGGCGTTGTCGCACCAGATCAAGGCCCTCGAAGATCATTTCGGCTGCGCCCTGTTCATGCGCAAAAGCCGCCCGCTACGCTTCACCCCGGCCGGGAAGCGTTTACTGGATCTGGCAGATCAGGTGGTGCCGGCGGTGCAGGCCATGGAGCGGGAACTGGCACGCTTTGCGCAGGGCAAAACCGGACGGCTGCATATTGCCATTGAATGCCATAGTTGCTTCGAGTGGCTAATGCCCACTCTCGACACCTACCGCGACCATTGGCCAGAGGTACAGATAGATCTGTCAACCAGCTTCAGCTTTGATCCGCTGCCCGCGCTGGCGCGCGGCGACATTGATCTGGTGATTATTTCTGATCATGAGGATATTCCCGGCATCGCTTACACGCCGCTATTTCGCTATCAATCACTGCTGGCGCTCGCCAAAGACCACCCACTTACCAACGAACCATGGATAGACCCTCGTCATCTCGCCCACGAAACTCTCATCACCTACCCAGTGGAGCGCGCACGCCTGGATATTTTCCGCCACTTTCTCGACCCGGCAGGTATCGAACCCGCCACCCGGCGCACCGCCGAATTGACTTTGATCATTCTGCAACTGGTCGCCAGCCGTCGCGGCGTGGCGGCGCTGCCCAACTGGGTTCTGGCAGACTACCTGGCCCACGACTATGTCACCGCCCGTCCACTGGGTAAAAATGGACTGTGGAGGACACTCTATGCCGCCCTGCGTGCCGAGGAACAGAACACCCCCTATATGCAAGACTTTATTGAAACCGCCAAGGCAGTTTCGTTCAGCACCTTGAGCGAGATCCAAGCAGCCTGATTTATGGCATCTATCACAGAATTATTATAAATTTCTTCCCTGTTCAACCGCTTAGAATCAATCTGAAATTGCGCTTCCAAAAGGGCTTGCAATCCTTCTTAAAACACACTATGTTGTGTCTCACAATAAAACAACCACAATTTGTTGTGGTCACTCCGCCACCAGATTCAATGGGCAAATCCTGCCCAATTACGTTTTTTAAGAATTATTTAGCCTAACTAGGCACTTAACTCCTTTTCCCCAATTTATTTCTCGAATGGGGGAGGTTGAGGTTCACAATTTTCAGCAGCACATATAAAAAATAGTATCGAAAAAATTCAGAATTCAGACCGTATCTATCCAGGGATTTTGGTGTCTGAAAACAGCCAGAGGAGAACAATTCATGCAAACCGATACCACGTCCATTAAACCCACCCACGCGCCTTACTCAGAGATTCCAGAAAAGAATGTCGGCAACACAGCCGCCCTCACCAGTACCGCGCCCGGGCAGTTTCATGTGATTCGCCGCAATGGCAAGCTCACCAACTTTGATGCTTCCAAAATCGCCGTGGCCATAACCAAGGCTTTTCTCGCCGTAGAAGGTGGCAATGCTGCAGCTTCACGTCGCGTGCATGACACCGTGCAGACTCTCACGGCGCAGATTATGGAAAATCTGACGCGCCGCCTGTCGGGCAGCGGCACTATTCATATTGAAGATATTCAAGATCAGGTTGAGCTGGCGCTGATGCGTGCCGGTGAGCAGAAAGTGGCGCGCTCCTATGTGCTATACCGCGAAGAGCGTGCGCGTGAACGCGCGGCTCGCGAAGAGACCCGCAGTGATACCGGCCAGGCGGCGCCCTCCACGCTGCGTGTTACCTTGCCTGACGGCAGCCAGCGTCCGCTGGACACTGTGCGCCTGGAAACGGTCATTACCGAAGCCTGTCGTAATCTCAACGATGTAAACCCCCGCCATATCATCGACGAAGTACAGCGCAATCTCTTCGACGGCGTATCAGAACAAGACGTAGGCCGGGCAGTAGTCATGGTCGCCCGCACGCTCATTGAAAGCGAAAACAATTACACCTATGTAGCCGCGCGCCTGTTGCTGGATGACCTGCGCCATGAGGCACTCAGCTTCATTGAGCAACGCAGTGCCTATGCCACCGCCGCCGAAATGACCGGACGTTATTCTGACTATTTCGCGGATTACATCAGCCGTGGCATCAAGCTGGAATTACTCGACCCGCGCCTGAAGGAATTCAAGCTCGATGTACTGGGCCGCGCATTGCTGCCAGAGCGCGACATGCAGTTCACCTACCTGGGCCTGCAAACCCTCTATGACCGTTACTTCCTGCATTCCGAGGGCCATCGTTTCGAGCTGCCGCAAGCATTCTTCATGCGCGTCGCGATGGGTCTGGCGATTAATGAAATTGACCGCGAGGCACGCACCATCGAGTTTTACCAATTACTGTCCAGCTTTGATTTCATGAGCTCGACACCCACCCTCTTCAACGCCGGCACCTTGCGTCCGCAGCTTTCCAGTTGTTACCTCACCACTGTGCCCGATGACCTGGACGGCATCTTCAACGCCATTCACGACAATGCACTGCTCTCCAAATACGCCGGCGGTCTGGGCAACGACTGGACACGCGTGCGCGCCATGGGCGCCCGCATCAAGGGCACTAACGGCCAGTCACAAGGTGTCGTGCCGTTCCTGAAAGTCGCCAACGACACTGCCGTGGCGGTGAATCAAGGCGGCAAGCGCAAGGGCGCGGTGTGCGCCTACCTTGAAACCTGGCATCTCGACATTGAAGAGTTCGTAGAACTGCGCAAGAACACCGGCGACGAGCGCCGCCGCACTCATGACATGAATACCGCCAACTGGGTGCCCGATCTGTTCATGAAGCGCGTTCACGAAGCCGGTGAATGGACGCTGTTTTCACCTAACGATGTACCCGATCTGCATGATCTGTATGGCCAGGCGTTTGAAGACGCCTATGTGGGTTACGAAGCAAAGTTTGCGCGCGGCGAAATCAAAAATGCCAAACGCATCCCGGCGCTGATCTTGTGGCGCAAAATGCTCACCCTGCTGTTTGAAACCGGCCATCCGTGGATGACCTTCAAAGACCCCTGCAACCTGCGTTCACCGCAGCAGCACACCGGCGTGGTACACAGCTCCAACCTCTGCACCGAGATCACCCTCAACACCTCCGACAAGGAAATTGCCGTGTGTAACCTGGGTTCGGTAAATCTGGCGGCGCATGTTACCGACAAAGGTCTGGATCTCAACAAGCTGGCGCGCACCATCAACACCGCCATGCGCATGCTCGACAACGTCATCGACATCAACTACTACTCCGTGCCGCAAGCGCGCAATTCCAACCTGCGTCATCGTCCGGTCGGCCTGGGCATCATGGGTTTCCAGGATGCCCTGCACGAACTGCGCGTGCCCTATGCTTCCGAAGCCGCCGTTGAGTTTGCCGATCGTTCCATGGAAGCCGT
>JBKJTS010000201.1:0-10672 GCA_046590885.1 Gammaproteobacteria bacterium | reverse complement strand
AGCTTGCTAATGACACCCTTAAAAGGTGCTGATGGTGAGGTGTATGCTATAGCACAGGGAAATCTCGCCGTAGGTGGCTTGGGTGTTTCGGGCAGTGACGGTTCTAAAATCACCGTGAATATTCCCAGCGTAGGGCGCATTCCCAATGGTGCAACCATCGAACGCGCGTCTCCCACATCGTTTGGAGAGATGGATGCATTAGTCTTCAATCTGCATACCTCGGATTTCACCACCGCCAAACGCTTGGCGGATGCCATTAATGCCGCCATAGGTGCAGGCACAGCAGAACCGCTAGATGCAGCATCCATCAGAGTCATGGCCCCGCAGGATCAGGCGCAACGCGTCTCATTTATTTCAGTATTGGAAAATCTTACCCTTGAACCAGGCGAGGCCGCTGCAAAGGTCATTATTAATTCCCGCACTGGTACGGTAGTGATTGGTCGACATGTGCGTGTTATGCCCGCAGCAGTGTCGCATGGCAGTCTGGTGGTCACCATTTCTGAAAGAGCCCGAGTCAGCCAGCCTGCAGCGCTTTCGGGAGGGACTACAGTCACCATACCTACCTCAGACATTCAAATAACAGAAGAAAATCGTCGCATGTTTTTATTTGATCCAGGCGTGTCACTCGACGAAATTGTGCGCGCGGTAAATCAAGTAGGCGCAGCGCCGGGTGATTTAGTAGCGATTCTTCAGGCATTGAAAGAATCAGGGGCATTACGCGCGGAACTTATCGTTATTTAATATGATATCTAATCCAAATATTTATACCGATCTGCAGGGCCTGAGTCAGTTACGTATTCAGGCACGGGAAAATTCACCTGAGGCCTTGCGCGCCGTTGCCAAGCAGTTTGAGGGTCTGCTTATGCAAATGATGCTCAAAAGCATGCGTGATGCGAGTACGGGTGATGGGTTAATGGATAATGAGCAGACCGATTTTTATCAAGGCATGTTTGACCAGCAATTAGCCATTACATTGTCACAAGGACGTGGGCTGGGCCTGGCAAATATGCTCATCAAGCAATTGGGCGGTGACATAGTCAGCACTGCTAAAGAGGGCCAGCCCGGTGTGGAAAATGCCACGTTCCCTTTTCCCGGGACAGTGCCGGTTTCAACCCTGCCGATGGGCTCGGGACCGGTTTCCAAAACAAGTAACTCTCAACCGCTGTTTACCTCCCCTGCAGAGTTTGTAAAGTTACTGTGGCCACTGGCTGAGCATACCGGAAAAGCATTAGGCGTTGCACCCAAGGCAATTTTGGCCCAGGCAGCACTTGAAACAGGTTGGGGGAAAGCCATTATGAAACACTCCGATGGCCGGAGTACCCATAATCTTTTTGGTATCAAAGCGAGTAATCGTTGGCAGGGGGAGCGGATTATCATGCCCACCCTCGAATATACAAATGGTAACCCTGGGAAACGCAACGAAGTATTTCGGTCTTATGATTCTTATGCCGCAAGTTTTGCTGATTATGCAAATTTTCTGCGGTCCAATCCCCGCTATAGCGAAGCGCTTTTGTCGGGTGCGAATCCTGAGTTGTTTACTCAGGCTTTACATGCGGCAGGTTATGCAACGGACCCTGATTATAATTTAAAGCTAAACAATATAATGAATAGCCCGGCAATAAATTCCAGTTTGAAACAATTGCCATTTTCGGAACCAAGCTGAGGTAGGATATGGCAGGTGACATACTAGGTATAGGTGTTTCGGGCTTGCTGGCGTATCAACGCTCGCTGGCCACAGCAGGGCATAATATTACCAATGCCAATACTGATGGCTTTAGTCGTCAGCGCGTGGAGCTGGGTACGCGTCCGCCTGATTTCACAGGGGGTGGGTATAGTGGAACAGGTGTCAACGTTACAAGTGTGCGGCGCGTGTATGATAGTTTTCTGACATCGCAAGTACGTAACAGCACAGCCTCTTTTAGCCAAAGTGATTATTTCCATACCTTGTCCAGTCGCATTGATAATCTACTGGCAGATCCGCAAGCAGGGTTAACCCCTGCATTGCAGAGTTTTTTTAATAGCGTACAAGGTGTTTCAAATGACCCCAGCTCACTTGCCGCCCGCCAGGTGTTATTGAGTGAATCATCCACTCTGGTAGATCGGTTTCATGCTATTGACACCCGGTTTTCTGAACTAAACACCTCGATCAATATAGATATTTCCAATACTGTTACAGAAATTAACAGCTTGGCACAAGGTATCGCCAGTGCTAATCAGGATATTGCTTTTGCAACAGGGTCGGGCGCGGGAAATTTGCCGAACGATTTATTGGATAAACGCGATGCGCTTATTGTAGAGTTGTCTAATCATATCGCTGTAACTACCGTTTCTCAGGATGATGGATCAATAAATATTTTTATAGGGAACGGTCAATCTCTTGTGTCAGGTTTTCGCCCCCAATCCTTGAGTGCCGTACAAAATCAATTTGATCCCACACGCCTTGACGTGGGATATAAAATCGGCAATAGCGTCGTCAATATTACTGATCAATTGAGCGGTGGAAAATTAGCTGGGGTACTGGATTTTAGAAAAAATAACCTCGATGAAGCTAAAAAATATTTAGGTCGTGTAGCGATTGGGTTAGCTGATACTTTTAATGACCAGCATAAACTGGGTCAGGATCTCAACGGTCAATTGGGCGCAAATTTCTTCAATGTCCCTCCCATCCAGGTACAACCCAGGGTGTTGAATAGCGGTACAGGAGTAGCAACTGCGTCATTGGTAAATCCAGGTGGAATTACTACCAGCGATTACCGACTAACCTACAACGGGGCAAACGCTTATACCCTGCAAAGACTGTCAGATAACCAGACATTTGCCATTAACACGGGTGGCACATCGCCGTATGTTACGGAAGAATTTGATGGATTTTCAATAAACATCACGGCCGGAGCCGCGCTTAATGACAGTTTTCTCATCCGTCCCACGTCCACTGCAGCGCAGAATATTGGT
Organism: Gammaproteobacteria bacterium; assembly: GCA_046590885.1. Taxonomy (GTDB): domain Bacteria; phylum Pseudomonadota; class Gammaproteobacteria; family Ga007554. Next base: position 7,720 of record JBKJTS010000201.1, on the reverse strand, counting down.
CTGGCAATTACTGATGCTAAAGGAATTGCTGCGGCGGCACCTATTCGCACATCGGTGGCACTCTCAAACGTGGGAGCAGGTATTATTGACCCAGGTGTGGTTAACTCACCCAATAATCGTGTCAGCCTGCAGTTTACATCTGCTACAACGTATAATGTTGTGGATGAAACTACCGGAGCATCATTAGCCCAAAACCGGAATTATGTATCTGGCAGCAGTATTACATTTAATGGATGGACAGTGAACATCAGTGGGGTTGCTGCAATCGGGGATAAGTTTTACGTTGATAAAACCGTAACCACTATCGGCACAGCCAACATTGGTGCAGGTACTATAACGTCAGCTACAGTGAGCCCCCCTGATCCTAACTTAAGGGATCCTGTCACTATTACTTTCAACAATCCACCTACAACATTTAATGTTGCAGGTACTACCACGGGTAGCCCGATTGTCACGGTACCCTATGTGAGTGGTCAGCCGATCAGTTTTAATGGCTGGACAATTAAAGTGACCGGCACACCTGTTGCAGGTGATGTGTTTAAGGTAGGTGCAAATACCAATGGTGTCAGTGATAATCGCAATGCGTTGTTATTGACGCAGCTCCAGACCCAACGCACATTGGATAATGGCACCGCCACGTATCAAGACGCGTATGGCCAGCTGGTGGCAAATGTCGGCACGCAAACTCATCAGGCAAAAATTACCCGTAATGCCCAGGAGGTGTTAAGAAACCAGGCGATCGAGTCCCGTGATTCATTGTCCGGGGTAAATCTTGATGAAGAGGCCGCCGATCTGGTGCGTTTGCAGCAGGCCTATCAGGCCGCTGCGCAAGTCATAGCGGTAAGTGATACATTATTTCAGTCGCTGCTTAGCGCGGTAAGAAGGTAATTTATGCGCATTTCTACCCATCAGTTACAACAGCAGGGCATCAACTCCATGCTTGAACAGCAGGGTAAGCTCAGTAAAACCCAGTTACAGGTTTCAACAGGGCGACGAATATTAACACCAGCAGATGATCCTGCTGCGGCGTCACAGGTATTAGGCCTAACTCAGCAAAAAGAAGTCACGGGTCAATATCAATCCAATGCCGACGCGGCGCGTGCCCGACTCTCTTTGGAAGAAAGTGCACTGGTTGGTGTCGGTGACCTTCTGCAGCGAGTTAGGGAATTAGCTGTGCAGGCTAATAATGCACCATTGAGTAATAGTGATCGTACCTCCATTTCTCAAGAGGTTCGGCAGCGCCTAAATGAGCTGCTCAGTTTATCAAACACAAAAGATGCCAATAACGAGCACTTATTCTCGGGATATAAAGGGATGACGCAGGCCTTCACCCCCAATCCAGGAGGAAGCTTTGATTATAATGGCGATGAAGGCCAGCGTTATCTTCAAATAGGCCCCAATCGGCAGGTGGCAGTAGGCGATTCTGGAACTTCAGTGTTTCGCGCTATTCGTAATGGAAATGGAAATTTCACAACCCAGGAGAATATTTCTAATGCCGGAACGGGCGTTATTGATCCGGGCACGCTAAACGGAACATACGTCCCAGATACCTATACTTTAGCCTTCATCCAGGTATTGCCCACCGATCCTGTTACTTATACCGTCACAGGTGTAACGAGTGGCTTGGTTGCATCAGGTACCTATACCAGCGGCACCAGTATTAGCTTTAATGGTGTACAGACCAGTGTAACGGGCACACCTGCGAATGGCGACAGCTTTAGTGTAACATCCAGTGCCAATCAAGATATATTTACTACCGTGCAGAATTTTGCATTGGGTTTAGAAACAGCTATCAGTACTCCGGCAGGCCAAGCGCATTTTAATAACACCATGAACCGCACCCTGATAAACCTGGATCGTTCGCTGGATAATGTGGGTGATATCAGAGCCAGGGTAGGCTCACGGCTGAATGCTATTGATGCGCAAAAAGATTCCAATGATTCTTTCAAATTGCAGCTGCAGGAAACACTTTCCAATCTTCAGGATCTTGACTATGCAGAAGCGGTGAGTCGCCTCAATTTACAAATAACTGGTTTACAGGCAGCACAGCAATCATTTGTAAAAATACAGGGTTTGTCATTGTTTAATTTCCTGCGTTAGGGAACTACTGACTTATGTCATTCCGAGCGCAGCAAGAAATTATATTAATAAAATATTAACGCGTCGAGCGAAATGAAAGGCATGAGCGATTCATTAGTAATAATTGTGACTTAAATCAGACACGGAATGCCCGCTTGCCTAATGTTGAAAGATGCGCGAAAACACGTTTAGCAATATCGGGTAATGCTACAACTTCATCTACGCCACCGGCCGCAATCGCTTCTTTTGGCATCCCAAATACTACACAGCTTTCTTCATTCTGGGCAAAATTGTAGGCCCCTTTCTGCTTCATCTCCAGCATACCCGCTGCCCCATCTTTCCCCATGCCAGTAAGAATTACTCCAATGGCATTCGCTCCCGCCCAGTCCGCGGCAGAGCGAAACAGTACATCCACGGAAGGGCGATGCCGATTAACCGGCGGACCTTGGTTTAATTCGGTAATATAATTAGCCCCACTGCGTTTTAATAATAAATGTGAATGTCCTGGGGCAATATATGCGTGCCCAGGTAAAATACGTTCGCCATCGACTGCTTCTTTAACTGAAATATTGCACAATCCATCAAGGCGTTTGGCAAAAGAATTGGTGAATGCCTCTGGCATGTGTTGAGTAATCAATATGCCAGGGCAATCTGGGGGCAATTTTACCAGAAAGTCTTTAATAGCTTCGGTCCCACCCGTGGATGCCCCTACAATAATGAGCTTTTCAGTAGTTATAATTTTGTTAGATAATGCAGGCAAAACGCCATCGGCGTTTTTACTCTTTTGAACAAGAGAGATTTTTGTGTTTAATTTGGCTTTTGATGCAGCCCTTATCTTATCGGTAATAACATCAGCATATTCCTGAATACCCCGGCTAATATCCAGCTTGGGTTTTGTAACGAAATCTATAGCTCCCAACTCAAGCGCACGAAAAGTTATCTCTGAGCCACTTTCAGTAAGTGATGACACCATGACCACTGGCATTGGCCTCAGGCGCATTAATTTTTCAAGAAAATCAAGCCCATCCATTTTAGGCATTTCCACATCGAGCGTAAGAACATCAGGGTTCAAACTTTTAATCATGTCACGCGCCACCAAGGGATCAGGGGCCGTCCCCGCACATATCATATCGGATTGACTATTGATGATCTCTTTCAGGATACTTCTGATCAGAGCAGAGTCATCGATAACAAGCACTTTTATTTTGGTATTCATCAGGGCGCCTCTGAAAATTCAACAATCGTCACTTCCTGATGACCTCCTAAAACCCACGGAAGGAGAATCCAGAAGTTGGTGGCATTAATCTGGTTTGGCATTATGGATATCCGCATTTGCGGAGTTATTAAGTTTCAGTAAGTTTGTTTTACACAATATGAATTTATGGTTATGTAAATAGTTCCACGTCACCTGAACTTTTTTGTGACTTGATTGTGGTTTTGTATGCTTTTTCACGCTCGAAAATGGTGTCATTATGAATAGCGAGCAGTTTCTTGACTAATACCTTTCCGGTATGCGGGAAGAAATATACTTTTCTGGGGTAAATATCCAGCAAGTCTTTTGCTGCGACGTGAATTCTTTCTGTGCGCAAATAATCCAGAACAAAGGCTGCATTACGCTCTCCCACGGTTTCGGTAGTAAAGCCGCGTAATACACGGCCGCCACCAAACACTTTAGCTTCAAGATTTTCCCTGCGGGCTCCCAACTTTAATAAATCATTAATTAGGGTTTCCATAGCATAGCCGCCATACCGCGCAGGAACGCCTAAAGGGTTATCGTCGTTGCTATTATCCTCAGGAAGCATGAAGTGATTCATGCCGCCTATTCCATTCGTTTTGTCACGAATGCACGCAGAAACACAAGATCCCAACACCGTCACAATGACCATATCATAAATAGTGGAAAAATATTCTCCAGGCAATATTTTGGCAGCATTCAGGTTGAAATTTTTATCAAAATACAGCTTTGGATCAGTAGTTTCCTGACGTGAAGGTTGCATCATTTATGGTATGTCTTACGTTGCTGGTCTGCTAGCTCATATACGGTTTTTCCACGTAACTTAAACAAGTCAGACGCATGAAGAAAGCTTTCGGAATGACCGGCAAACATTAACCCGTCTTCTTTAAGAAGAGGGACAAATTTTTTCAGGATATTGTATTGAGTTTGTTTATCAAAGTAGATCATTACGTTACGGCAAAATATAGCGTCAAAGTTGCCACTTAAAGGCCATGATTTGTTTAAAAGATTAACATGCACAAATGTGATCATGTCACGTAATTCCTGGCGAACACGCACTTTACCATGATTTGTACCAACGCCATTCTTAAAAAACCGGCGTATCTTGTGCTGGGGAATTTTTTCCAGTCGGTCGGTGGTGTAGATGCCATCTTTGGCTTTTTCAAGTACATTTGTGTCTACATCACTGGCGTATATTTTTACTGGTGGCTGATAACTTCCATATAATTCAACAATAGTCATTGCTATGGAGTAAGGTTCTTCACCTGTTGAAGATGCCGAACACCAGATGTTGAGTGGTGTGCTTGTACGGCGTTCATTGATATGTTCGGAAAGTATGGGAAAATGGTGTGCTTCACGGAAAAATGATGTCAGATTTGTAGTAAGAGAATTTATGAATAATTCCCATTCTGTTGCATCGCCATTTTTGAGAAGTCCTAAATAAATGTGAAATGAATCAAGTCCAAGTTCACGGATTCTGCGTACTAAACGGCTATACACCATATCTTTCTTTGCTGGATTTAATGAGATTCCTGCATGACTATATATCAGTTTTCTGATGCGTTCAAAATCTTTTTCAGTAAAAGTAAATTGGCGCTCTGTAAGGCTACGGTGCAACGTCTGTTGGTTCATAATTACATCCACTTTCAGCCTAATAAAAGATTGGTATAGCTTAAAACTATGCCAAGTGAGCAACTTGTTTTATTGTGTTATGGCCAGGTAAATAAATTTCACTGGGGGCACCTTAACCTGCGCTCGTTAATTTCACCTGTGTTTTAACCTTAACTTATGTCACCTCGCTCCGGCTGGGGTACAGAGAATCTGCAAAACTATCCATTAGATAAATAAAATCGATGGATGTTCTTAATTATTATGGTAAGTTAAAACTCGGCCCAATCTGCATCATCGGTCCCCGTTTTTGCCGAAGCTATTGATCCTGATTTTTTTCTCACTGGCATCCGTGTCACATTCTTTGGCCGATCAGGATGGCGGCGTTCCTCCAGCATTGGTTTATCTTCTGTAGGACGACGGGTGCTTTCTCTGTGGGATGGCATACCTTGTTTCCCGGCATCCAATTTGAATATGGAAACGGCAGAGAACAGGTGCTGTGCCTGCTCTTCGAGAGATTCTGCAGCGGCGGCGGCTTCTTCAACCAGTGCGGCATTTTGTTGGGTGACTTCATCCATTTGCGTAATGGCACGATTTACTTGCTCGATGCCTGTGCTTTGCTCCGTTGATGCAGCCGATATTTCAGCCATAATATCTGTAACACGTTTTACTGCATTAACAATTTCTTCCATGGTTTTTCCGGCCTGATCAACTAGCTTGCTGCCATTGTCAACCTTTTCAACGGAGTCACCAATTAATGACTTTATTTCTTTGGCGGCTGCGGCTGAACGCTGGGCCAGATTTCGCACTTCCCCTGCCACTACTGCAAACCCCCGTCCCTGTTCTCCGGCACGTGCGGCTTCTACGGCTGCATTTAGTGCAAGGATATTGGTTTGAAAGGCTATCCCTTCGATAACGCTAATTATGTCGACAATTTTCTTGGAGCTGGCGCTAATCGAGTCCATAGTGGTGACGACTTCGCTCACTACCGCTCCACCTCTTTCTGCTACGCCAGAGGCTGTGACCGCTAATTGGTTAGCTTGTTTGGCATTTTCAGCATTCTGTTTGACCGTAGAGGTTAATTCTTCCATGCTCGATGCCGTCTCTTCCAGACTAGAGGCTTGTTCTTCGGTACGTTGCGATAAATCAGTATTACCTGCGGCAATCTGTTTGGATGCCGTGGCAATAGAGTCTGTGCTAAGGCGCACATCACCGACAATGGTAGACAGATTGTCGTTCATGTCTTTCAGAGCTTGTAGTAATTTCCCGATTTCATCTGTCGATTTCACCTCGATGTGTTGGGTCAGATCGCCTTTGGCCACCGCAGTGGCTACCAGCATAGCCTGCTGTAAGGGCACAGTGATAGACCGCGTAATAAACCAGGCAAGTATCGCGCCCAGCACAATGGCCAGCCCGCCCAGTGAAAACATCAGGGTGCGTGCTTGGGCATAGGCCTGGGTAGCGGCATCCGCATCTTTTTGAGTTTTCTCTTCCTGGAAGGCGATATTTTTATCCAGCGCATCCTGCCATACCTGAGTTGCAGGACTAGCGTGCTTCACGAGTAAAGTGATTGCTTCGGAGTCTTTGCGGGCAGCGTCCAATTCGAGCACTTGATTGTTAAGCGCACGTGCGATTTCCGCTGCCGCAAGGATTGCAGCACTGTTGGCTTTTCCTTCGGGGCTCGCAGGGAGTTTGTTGAGAGCCTCCCAGGCATCATTGTATTTATTTCGTGCAGCTTCAATTTTCTTCTTCTCTTCGGCATACTGCAGTGGTTCATGTAACATGATCAAGGTGCGCATGACGCGGGAGACGATATGGGTCGACTCCGCCATATCATTATTGAGTTTTACTTTATAATTATTGTCATTGACGATCGTATCTAACCGTCCCTCGATGTTTGACATGTTTACGATGCCCACCGAAATCAAGGCGACCATTAACGCCAGCACAATGCCGAAACCTAAGCCCAGGCGTATACCTACCTTCAAATTTGACAAAGTCATTTTCCAATTCCTCACTGTAATTACAAGCTATAAAATAATCCTATTAATGACCACTTATGCGGCCACTTGATCTACTAATTCCATATCGCTGCTGGTCATAAGTTTCTCTATGTCCACGAGAATTAACATTCTTTGATCTATGGTGCCCAAGCCTGTCAGATACTCCGTATCAAAGGTCGCACCAAATGCGGGTGCGGGCTTGATTTGGGCATCCGTCAGTGTGATAACATCAGATACGCCATCAACCACCATCCCCACCACACGCTTATTAATATTAAGAATTATTACTACGGTTAATTCACTGTATTCAACCTTTCCAAGGTTGAATTTTATTCTCATGTCTACGATGGGCACTATAATTCCGCGCAGATTAATCACGCCTTTTATAAACTTCGGGCTGTTGGCAATGGTGGTTACGGAATCATAACCACGTATTTCCTGAACTTTGAGAATGTCAATTCCATATTCTTCTTCACCCAATGTGAATGTCAAAAATTCATCTGTTTCATGTGAATTATTGACATTATTGCTCTCCTGGTGCATCTGCGTTGCCGTCATTGAAACTCTCCTAAGCTATCCATCCAAGCTAAAGTGTGATGGTCTGTAAATGTCAAGTTGGTCTGTAGTTGAATCATGGGCTTCTACATACAAAAACATCATTATTTATGCGGCTTGCTGGTGGCTCATTCTCACCAGAGACGCCACATCTATAATCATCGCCACTTTTCCATCGCCCATGATGGTAGCGCCAGCCGTCCCAGGTACCTTTTTGTAATTTGATTCCAGGCTCTTTATG
>JBKJTS010000059.1:0-11408 GCA_046590885.1 Gammaproteobacteria bacterium | reverse complement strand
TTACTACGTGAAGGACTGCAGCCCGGTGAGCGGGTGGCGATGTTGTTGCGCAATTGCCGGGAATGGGTGATGCTGGAGCAGGCGGCGTTAGGTTTGGGATTGGTGGTAGTGCCACTTTACCCTAATGATCGCGCCGAAAATATTGCCTATATTGTGCAAAATGCTGGCGTGCGTTTGCTGGTTATAGAGGGCGCAGAACATTGGCGTAACCTGTCAGAAGTTTCCCCAGAAATAAAAAATCAGTTACATGATTTATTGCGCATTGTCAGCTTGCAGCCGATCGCAGATGTACACGAGCCACGCCTGAAAACCCTCGTGGAATGGTTGCCGGAGATGGGTGGAGAGTTGCTTGCGCGTGACGCTGCTGCCGATGCGCTTGCCACCATTGTCTATACGTCGGGAACCACCGGTCGCCCTAAAGGCGTGATGCTCAGCCACAACAATATTCTGGCAAATGTTGCTGCATGTGCAGCAGGATTTCCTGCCTATACCGATGATTTATTTTTATCATTTTTGCCACTATGCCACACCTTTGAGCGTACTGTGGGTTATTATGCGCCCATGATGGGCGGCGCCACCGTGGCGTATGCGCGGAGCATTCCGGTGCTTGCTGAAGATCTATTGACGCTGCGCCCCACCGCTCTAGTGTCCGTGCCACGTATTTTCGAAAGGGTCTATGGCAAGATCAAGGCGCAGATTGACGCTAAATCACCGGTGGCGCAAAAGCTGTTTAATCTGGCGGTTGAAGTTGGCTGGTCACGTTTTCAATACCTGCAGGGGCGAGGGCCCTATCGCCTTAGCCATTCGTTATGGCCAGTGTTGAATAAATTGGTGGCCAGCAAAGTCATAGCAAGATTAGGTGGGCGTGTACGCATGGCGGTGTGCGGTGGCGCGCCGCTGTCAATGCCGATTGCCAAAGTGTTTCTCGGGCTAGGATTGCCGTTGACTGTGGGTTACGGCCTTACTGAGACCAGCCCTGTAATCAGTGGCAATCGACTCGACGATAATGACCCGGTGAGTGTCGGGTCGCCACTGCAGGGTATACAAGTGCGTATTGGTGACAACGATGAGTTGTTAACCAAGAGCGTTAGTGTCATGTTAGGTTACTGGGATAACCCTGAAGCCACTGCCAAAATAATTGATGCCGAAGGGTGGTTGCACACCGGCGACAAGGCGCGTATCGAAAATAATCATATTTATATCACTGGTCGGCTTAAAGATATTATCGTCATGGCCAATGGCGAAAAAGTACCCCCTGCCGATATGGAAATGGCGATCGCGCTGGACCCTCTGGTTGAGCAAGTCATGGTGATTGGTGAGGGCAGACCTTATCTGGCTGCATTGGTAGTGCTTAATGCGGAGCATTGGGCCACATTGGCCAATACGCTGGGTTTGAATCCGGCACTGTTGCAGGATAAACGCGCCTGCAATGCCGTGCTGGAAAGATTAAGCGCGCAGTTGCGCAGCTTCCATGCGTATGCACAGGTGCGGCGTGTTACTTTGACTGTGGATCTGTGGACAGTCGAAAATGGACTGCTGACCCCCACACTGAAAGTGCGTCGCAATCTGGTGTTAACGCGTTATAGTGATCTGGTGGAGAAACTTTATGAAGGGCATTAATGGACTCTAAAAATACGACGCTGCCGCAAGATCGCCAGCCCACCCTGCGCCTTGCCCCCATGCCGTCGGACACCAATGCTGCGGGTGATATTTTCGGGGGATGGATTATTTCACAAATTGATATTGCAGCCAGCATTGTTGCGTATCGCCGTGCCCGCTGTCATGTGGTAACCGTTGCGGTAAATTCTGTGCAATTCCATGAGCCAGTGTTTGTCGGTGATCTGATTAGCTGTTATGCCGATGTTATTAAAGTGGGGCGCACCTCCCTAACCATTAATGTTGATGTCTACGCTGAGCGTGCCAGTTCGCAAGGGTTACGTATCATTAGAGTCACAGAAGCCACACTCACTTACGTAGCGATTGACGAAAACCGCAAGCCGAAAATTGTGCCGCCTGAGAGCGAATAAATTTATCTGCTGTTTTATCCCTGCTCGTAAATCTCACACCGTCCTTTAAATTTCTCCGGCACATTCGGCGGACATTCGCCGCAATTCAGATTCCCAGGCACAGCGAATTCCATTTTTTTCGGATAAGGCAGGTTCAACTGGTGCATGATGCTGACAAATTCCTGCGCGGTTTTTCCACCAATGCGCGGGTTGCGGATTTTTTCCTGGCCGATGGTGGATATTTGTCGCTGGTTGTAATCATGTGCGGGATACACCAAAGTCTCATCGGGCAGGGTAAAGAATTTTTTCTGGATTGATTCGTAGAGCGTGGCAGCATCCCCGCTTTGAAAGTCCGTACGTCCGCAGCTATCAATCAATAATGCATCACCCGTGAACAACAATGCGTGCGTGTCACTGCTGAGCAGATAAGCATGATGCGTGTCAGTGTGGCCGGGCGTGAATAGCGGGTGAATTTCAATGCTGCCGACACGGAACAGTTCGCCTTCGCGCAGTCCAACATCACGGCAGGCGATACCATCAAGGGCCGGCCCGGCGATTTTACTGCCCAGCAAATATTTTAATTTGCGTGCGCCGCTGAGATGGTCGGCATGAATATGGGTTTCTATGCAATAGGCAAGCTTTAGCCCCAGTTCCTGTATGACACGCTGATCCCGCTCTACTGTTTCGAGTACCGGGTCAATGAGAATAGCTTGCCCGCTGTTACGGCAGCCCAGCAGGTAAGTGTAGCTTGATGAGTTTGGTTCGAATAATTGTTTGAATATCATGTTAAGTCCTTCGGAATGTCAAATGTAAGGCCTGCCCCCGAGGTTCTCCTCCTTGCGGGATTCGGCCGATGACAATACCAGAGTTATTGGCTACTTAAATTGACCTCTTAAGTGTATTTTCCGTTCCACTGCGCACTGGAGGCCGAATACTGCTACTGCGCTATCCCACAGTAAGTCATGAGTGCAATTTTGCGTTTGGTTCTCTGACCTTTGAATTTGGTTCTATTGGACATACTCTGTTTGTAATCGTTAGATGCAGGATGCGCATAATTCCGATTGCGAGCAAGCTCATAAAATTCGGTCAATTTATTGGCTATATCCAGTGGATGAATATTCTTCCCAATGCAAACAAAGGCGAAGCACCACAGACCATATAAATGACTGACCCCATTAATTTTAAGTTTTTCAAAATCAAGTTCAATATTGGTAATGAATTTAGTCAGTGTTTCAAACTGTTCCTCCAGTTCTTCCCAATTAATATTTTGATTACGAGCGTAACTTCCGTAGAGTGAATCGAGAACATCATCCGTAGCAGTAAGCTCAGTTTTTTCAAGTAATACAAACACTAGCTCTGATATAAACGCAACATCTTCCATTCGCGCTTTGTCTGTGGTTTTTAGTCTCTCACTCCAAAACGGATGCTTTGAAAGCCGATAGCAAAGTTCTAGAAGGGGAGTGTTGTAGTAGTTCGAATGGCGAAGCTCCTGACCTGTTAAGGGTTCTCCATTTCTATTCAACCTATCAAATATTCTGTCAATGACAACTGGGTCACCACTGTCAATATATTCAACTGGAATCAGGTATCTCCAGAAAAGTTTCTTGTATTGACTGAGCTTCTCACCTTCAAGTTCAGAGAAAAGCTTGCCTGCCAGTTCTTCATCATGGAATGGGTCATCCGCTTCATCAGATGTAGCAAACAAATCACCGATAAACTCAACAATAGAGGTAAGTCGTTGCTTGCCATCAATCACTTCATATCTTGTCTTGCCAGTTTTGTTATCAATTTTTTGGCGAAGGAAAACAGGAGGAATTGGAAGGTTCTTAAGTATCGAATCTATAAAGAATGCCTTTTTTTCTAGATTCCACACACTCAATCGTTGGTAGGGGGGGTCCATGTCATATTTGCCAACTGTATACTCCTCAAAAAAATTCGAGATACTTATATTGTTTGACGATCTTTCAAGAAGCTTTTTCATACTGGGTAACCTTTAAGCAGTTTGCTAGTTGAAAGATGTGTGTAATGAGTAAATAAACTGTTTAATACTGCATCCAACGTAGGAGATGGATAGGGATCAATATGGACAAAATCTATCTCAGGATGCATTGAGTTTATTAAAGCATCTACCTCGGCTCGATCTACATGCCAATATGAGATTCCGCATAGCATGACTACATCTTCAGCTTTTAAAGTGTTAATTCGTGAAATGCATTCTGTTCGAATTAATTTATCCCAAGTGTCTGAGCTACGAACAGACACACCGGCAGGTGGGATAATGAAATTTACAGGAGTATGGCGCTCAAGATCGTCGTACGTTACAACAATATCGGATATCGGACAATCAACGAATAATGAGTTGTAATTTATTGAAAATGAATCTTTAGGAAGCGCTTTGCTATGCTGATAGCTAATTGAGCCATGAGGTTTAAATAATCGAAACTTACCAGCGTCAGTTGATAAAAGGGGGACTTGAAAATCTATTCCCAATTTTGATAGGATCCGTTCGAGCCAGATATCATAGTTGTAAGAAACGACTACTACCTCATCAATATTTTGGTCTGAATCCAATTGTAATAAAAACTGTGCCCATGGCCATTCCTTTATTTCATCAGGAATGTCTGGAATGGCTTCGTTGTAGTGAATAAATAAATACTTCAAATAGGTCACTAGCTCTTTATATGCATGTAGAAATCCATTTCCAGTTTTATCTGAAATGTTGTCGTTCCCTTTAAGAGAATATACGTTCGCACAAGTTACTACGCGTTCAAGAATTTTCAGTGTCTCTGCTGGAGCTAGAAATGATCTGGCTCCAATAGACCAAAGATTAGGGCAGTGATTGTAAGAAAGGAAGCCAGGCCGTCCATCTAGCGGCCAGCGGAGAGCGTCACCATCACTAAACAGATTCGTGAGATTAATCTCATTGCGAGTACACTTATCGGACATGAAATTTACGAAATCTATGCTGAATCCATTACCGAGTATTAAAGCGACTTTTTTTGTCATCTGTAAGGAGTGCGATTAAGTTAGTGACTAATTCGATAGCTTGCAAAGCGTAGCTTATTACACGACCAGATCAAGCGGCAAGTCTGAAATGTCTTTCAATCGATTGCCGTCGACCATCACTGCAAGCAGATCGGCAGCATCGTCCATGCCGAGCGCTTTTACGGTCGCTTGCAACTCGTATAGAGCGAAGTGGTAGACGCAATCAATATCGCCGGTCCCCAAGGCGATCGAGGCGAGGCGGATTGGTGTTGGCTCCGCCGTGACAACCATGATATGCGGCAAACGCCCTTTGCGATTGCGTATCAGGTTGAGTGCTTCCGACCTGGCGTTTTGTGCTCTGTCGCTTCGGATTGTCCACTTGCACGAAATGCTGGCATGTAAGAGCGGTTTGCCGCCGTTGTTCTTCCGAAGGCTGGCGAGCGTGGCTACGCTGTCATCGATAAGGAGAGCGGGCGCATTGATGGTGCTATCGTCTTCGGTGTCGCGCACCACGACGATATCCGGCGTAATTGTATAGTCGCTCCCCAAGGCCGCTGCTAATTCTGGATCATTTTTGGCTGCTCGGTCGAGCGCCACCAAGTGAGCGTATTGCTCGTACTTGGCAATTTCAAGACGGTTGCGACCTGTCACTTGATGAACATCCCATGAGCCGGGGCGCAAGTGCTTCAGCTTGAGGAATGTTTGCTGTACGAATTTGGCGCAAATATCCTCGAACTGACCGCCGGAGGTTTGTCCTGCGATACGTTCGCCGATGGTTTCCGCTTTGAGCAGCTTGGCAATGCCCGTGGCAATCGCTTTGCTCGACGTGTTGGAACTGTCAGCGTTGCTTACTACTCCAGCGCTGTTGGTCGTCAGGGTTGATACAAACAGGGAAGCATGAAATGCCTTGCGCGCTTCCGCAAAGTGGGCTGGTACAGCCATCACGCCACCTTAAAAATGCGCTTGACGGCCAATGCCGCGAAGATTTGGCGGGCTACAGCGGAAGCCACTGGTGGCGGGAACGCGTTGCCGATCTGGCGATAGGTCGCCGTCTTCCGGCCGGAGAACTGCCAATCATCCGGGAAGCCCTGAATGCGTGCTGTCATGCGGGTCGTAAGCCGCGGCATACCGACGAAATCACGTTCCGGTGCCTCATCCCATAGACCAATGCCATCAACACCCAGCGTGGCCCATGCCGCTCTTGCGCGAGTTGGCCCCAAATCAGGCCCGCCGTGCTTTTTGGAGCCGCCTACCAGCGTAGGAGCGATGCTACTGGCATGTTCGCGCCAGCGATCAGCACCGCGCCAGCGGTTGGCCTTCATAAGATCGTGCAGCAACTCGCCTACCGTGGGAGGCGCTACCTTCTTCGGTACTGGCCAGGAGAACCCGGCAGCCAGGTCTTTGCGGATGCCGACGAATACAACACGCGGCCGCAGTTGAGACACGCCATAATCCGATGCGTTTAGCAGCTTCCAGCCAGGCACATAGCCCAACTTCTTTAGCTGCCGCTCGACTTTATTTCTGTAGTCATCAAAGACAGCATCGAGCAGACCGCGCACGTTTTCCAGCATTACGGCTTGCGGTCGGCACTCATCGACCAGACGGATTGCATCGGGGAACAGGTTTCGCTCATCACTCGCACCGAGTTGCTTTCCCGCTTTGGAAAACGGCGGGCACGGTACACCGCCGGCCACCAGGTCAACGCCACGGTAAGGGGTGCCGTCGAAGGTGCGCAAATCCCCCTCGATGACATTCCAATCAGGGCGATTGAGGCGCAGCGTTGCACAGGCGGGCGGTTCTATCTCGATCAACGCAGCGTGATCGAAGCCAGCCATTTCCAACCCAAGCGCTTGACCACCGGCGCCGGCGCACATTTCAAGCGATGTAAATTGGCTCATTTTTATGTTGATTTTCTTGTTGATGATCGACGTGGTTTTCTTTCAGGAGTCAAGGCGAACAGGCCAAGCTGTTTGCCGTCCAGATGCTGTTCAGCAAAAGTTCGCATAAAGTCGCGTAGCACTTCCGATGCACTTCTATTTTCGGCAACGCAAGCCCCTTGGAAAGCCTCGCGGAGTTCCTTATCAATACGAATACGGAGGCCAACGTCTTTGTTTGACATACCAAAAGAATATCATGGATACACATCTGTGCATCCAATTAAATGCACGTCGCGTTTTGCCGCCAGTATTCGACCTAAGTCCGACAGGCTGCTAGTGGGAGCGAAGCTACAATTTGACGACATATAGGGGTTGTAAGCCGGAACCGTCGTTTTTTCCGTCACAGGCCACTTTCCGGTTTACGAGGCTTGAGTTAGCCTGATTTGCGGCCATATTTCTCCGACGCGCAGGATCGATGGGGTCAGATTCGATTGATTTATGTGTGCGCTCTACGCGGGCGGGATACCAAATCAAGGAGTCAGTGTGGTCAGTGTGAATTGATTTTGTGCAATATCGATCCACACTGACCACACTGATCCTGCATTGATCCATGGGATCAACGAGTTGCCAAGAACGACTTGCCTCCAGCGCAACGAATAAAATTAGATTGTAGTTTTCTTCAATCTCACAGTCTAACTTTTTTCGTTGTTCTTGAAGTTTTCATCCAACACGGGTTTCATGGCGCTGTAGAATTAATTGGACGTGCCCGCCTTTTTCCGCGTAGCGGCTTCGCCCAACTACCGGACTAACGTGGAAAAGGAGTCGGACGCAGCACTGAGGGCGCTACACTCCTAAAGAAGCCTCCCACCCACAGTCTTGCATCGCAAGTCTGTGCCCATGACCTTACAAGTGCCACATTTACGGCAGTTGAATTATCGCGGCATGTCCATTATAGTGCGGTCATGGCTCCGAAATCTCTGCTTCAACATAACCCACACCTGCGCAATGCGAAGGAATATC
The DNA here is from genome assembly GCA_046590885.1 of Gammaproteobacteria bacterium. Classification (GTDB taxonomy): domain Bacteria; phylum Pseudomonadota; class Gammaproteobacteria; family Ga007554. The sequence continues at coordinate 3,520 of JBKJTS010000059.1, read as the reverse complement.
AGCGTGCCTTGCGTGCCAGTGTGCTTTCCTCGATTGCGATTGAAGGCGTAAAAAAAGCCGCTGAACGCGCCCTCTCTCCTGCACCCGGTAAGCAGACAAAAAAAGCCCGCTAACTGCTGGCTTTCACGACTTTCCTGAAAATCTCAATCATCGGCGCATAGTCGCAAATCACGGGATCAGCCCTTGCATTTGACAGATGGATGCGATATCAAGTGTAAGGCCTGACCCCGCGACTGCAAATAGTTGCTTGAATATCATGCTGTATACTGCCTCCTGAATTATTTGGGTGACCACTCCAAATGCAGCATCTGCGCCCACGCGTGCCGCAAAACATCCTTGATGTCCTGAGGCGTCACCGCAGTTAACTGCGCCAGACGTTCGGCCATTGACCAGTGATGCTGTTGATAAATGGCCTCGCGGGCTAATCGTTCCATGCACTCTTCAGGGTCGTCTTCGGCAATCAGCATGCTGGCGCGCAAGTGATCGCGCGATATTTCCAGCTCATCCGCTGCCGGTCCGTCACGCACCAGTTGTTGCAGGGTATCTTCCACGGCACGGCGGCATTCGTCAACGCGTTCTGGTTCGCAGGCGGTTTGAATCATCCACAAGCCGCTGTCCGAATAGAGATCTAAACGCGATTGTATCGCATACGCCAAGCCGCGACGTTCACGGATTTCCTGAAACAGGCGAGACGATGCGCCGCCGCCCAAAAGATGATTGGCGACCACTAACGCGGGATAGCGCTCGTTGTCGTTGATCGCGGGCGCGTTCATGGCCCACACCAGGTGGCTTTGTGCTAGATCCTGCTGGGCACGGTTGCGGCCTGCTTTAAAACGAGGGGCAGCGAGGAGCGGTGGTTCCCCCGCAGGCAAGTTGGCGAGTTGGGCGCATGCCTGTACGAGAACAGCGTGATCGACCGCTCCGGCTGCCACGATCCACAGCCGGCCACCCGTCAGCAAATCGCGCAGATAAGCATGCAGCGCCGCGCTGGTGGCGTTGGCGATAACTGGCGCGCGGCCCAAAATCGGCCAACCTAGGGAATGGTCAGGCCAGGCCTTCTCCACAGCGGTTTCTTCGATGGCTTCTTCGGGGGTGTCGGCAATCATTGCCACCTCTTGCAGCACCACCTCACGCTCGATTTCCAGGTCGTGTTGATCAAAGCGTGGACTAACCAGCATATCGACAAATAAATTAATTAATTCAGACATATACTGTCTAGGCACCAAGCCATGCAAGGCGGTAAGCTCACGTCCCGTGTGGGCATTAATCTGCCCGCCCATGGCTTCAAAACGGCGGGCCAGCGCCAAGGCGCTATGTGTGTGGGTGCCTTTAAACAGTACATGTTCCAGGAGATGCGCATAGCCCACTTGTGTGGGCGTCTGGTGGCGACCGCCGTTAAGAATCCATGCCCCTATAGACGTACTATGCGCCACCGGCAGGCTGCAACTGATAATGGTTATGCCATTGGCAAGGCGCGTGGTATTGATGGTCGGAGTCAAATCGGAAGTTTCCTTGGGTTACGGTGAAAATGCTTAAAATCATAGCCTACACGGTTTTAGGGGCTAGGCCACCCCCCGCGTTTATGAAATAATGGACTGATTCGGTTGTTAGCTGCAGAACCCCCTCTATTTATCCGGGGGCGGCTAAGTTAATTTATAGTAGGGCAGTGGGCGATTCAGGTTAAGTAGACAGCAGGTTAAGTTTAAAGCGGCAGGTGAATACGATGGAAGACAATAAGCGCAAGGCGCTCAGTGCAGCGCTGAGCCAGATTGAAAAGCAGTTTGGTAAAGGCTCCGTGATGCGTATGGGTGATGGCGGTGTAACGCGCGATATTGGGGTGATTTCAACTGGCTCCCTGGGGCTGGATATTGCGTTAGGTATCGGCGGTTTGCCACGTGGTCGCATTGTCGAAATCTACGGCCCGGAATCTTCCGGCAAGACCACGCTCACCCTGCAAGTGATTGCGGAAGCCCAGAAACTGGGGGGCACAGCTGCATTTGTGGATGCTGAGCATGCGCTCGACCCCACCTATGCGAAAAAGCTGGGCGTAAATGTCGACGACCTGCTGGTGTCCCAGCCGGATACCGGCGAACAGGCGTTGGAAATTGCCGATATGCTGGTACGCTCCGGTGCAGTAGACGTGGTCGTCATCGACTCCGTGGCGGCGCTCACCCCCAAGGCTGAAATCGAGGGGGAGATGGGCGATTCGCACATGGGCTTGCAGGCGCGCCTGATGTCGCAGGCGCTGCGCAAACTCACGGCCAACATTAATCGCTCCAATACCATGGTGATCTTCATCAACCAGATCCGGATGAAGATTGGCGTCATGTTTGGCAGTCCGGAAACGACCACCGGGGGTAATGCACTGAAATTCTATGCCTCAGTGCGATTGGACATTCGGCGTACGGGCGCCATCAAGCGGGGCGATGAAGTAGTGGGCAGTGAAACCCGCGTTAAAGTTGTGAAAAATAAAGTAGCACCACCGTTTAAGGAAGCCTGTTTTGAAATTCTCTATGGTGAAGGTATTTCACTGCAAGGCGAGTTGGTTGAGCTGGGCGTAACCCATGGCTTCGTTGAAAAATCCGGCGCATGGTATAGCTGTGAAGGCGAACGTATCGGTCAAGGTAAGGACAATGCACGTATTTATCTGAAAGAGCATCCGGCGCTGGCGCGCAGCATCGAAGATAAAATCCGCGCCAAATTGCTGACCAAAGCCGTCAGCGCTGAGCCCGAGAAGCTCGACGCTTGAGCTTTCTTGATATCTTAAAGTGCGCCGCACACGGATGTGGCGGCTCTTGCGCATCCCTGCGCTCACCGCACTTGGGTATCCTGTCCAGCGTAACTGCCGTGGAAGGCAAGATGCCGTGAACGGCCGCCGTTCCCGATCTGCTACTGTAACTGGTCAATCTCCACCTAGGGATCCAGGCCAGCCGCGCCGCACCGCCATGAATCTGTTGTCACGGCGCGAGCACTCCACCCGTGAACTGAAGCGCAAGTTGAAAGTGCGGGGCATGGAGGGTGCTGCGGTTGATCAGGTTCTGGCGACATTACAGCAGCAACAGTTGCTAAGTGATGAGCGTTTTGTGGAAATGCTGGTGCATTCGCGGGTTGGCAAGGGTCAGGGGCCGCTGCGTATTCAAGGCGAGTTGCGCGAACACGGCGTGAGTGATGAATTGGTCAGCGCTGCTGTGGATGTAAACGACCCGCAGTGGCATGGCAAAATTAAAGAAGTGCGACACAAGCGCTTTGGTGCGAGTATGCCGGCTAATGTGAGTGAGCGCGCCAAGCAAATACGTTTTTTGCAATACCGGGGATTTACCCCCGAACAAATCCACGCCGTTTTTAAGTCGCAGGGCGATGATGAGTGATTAACCCAAATCATCTACGCGGCACATGAATGAAACAAAGCAAGATTCCTTGTTGCACCGGAATGACAGTGTGTTGTCATCCTGAACCCAGCGAGGAATCCTGGTTTTGGCGAATTTCCCATGATAAAACGCCGGTTGGATTTTCCGGAATT
>JBKJTS010000278.1:0-4541 GCA_046590885.1 Gammaproteobacteria bacterium | reverse complement strand
GCGATGAAGTTTGAACTTTCTCATATTTTCCATGTCCAACGGGTCATGGAAAAAGAAGACGCGAGATACCAAACATTGTTGCAACTTCACGAGAGGCGAAAGCAAGTCGTGCGGTTGCATAACAAAGGCATTAAAGTGATGCACATTACGGGGATGACGGGTTTAATTTACCCGACGGTGCGGGGCACAATTGATCGCTACAGTGCGGGCGGATGGGCAGCCATTGTTCCCACCGCTCGCGGCCATCAACAAGGGCAGAACCGTGCGCTGACAGCCGCGCAGGAGCAAGCCATTCAGCGCATCATCATTGACAAGCGGCCTGAGCAATTGAAGATGGATTTTTGCCTATGGAGTCGCGCTGCGGTGATGTTGTTAATTGAACAGGAATATGCCATCAAACTGCCTGTGCGCACGGTGGGTAGCTATCTTTCTCGCTGGGGGTTTACGCCGCAGAAGCCAATTAAAAAAGCGTAGAACAGCGTCCCAAAGCCGTCAAAGTCTGGCTCGATGAGCACTATCCCACAATCCAAGCCAAGGCAAAAGAACAAGGCGCAGAAATCCATTGGGGCGACGAAACGGCGTTGGTCAACACGGATGTGCGCGGTCGTAGTTATGCGCCCGCAGGCAAAACCCCCGTGACGCTGGCGGTAGGTGGCACACGCCATAAATTGTCCATGATTGCCACCGTCACGAATCAAGGTGAAACACGTTGGATGATTATTGACGAGGCTTTCAGCGCCGATAAATTGATCGAATTTCTAACCGCTTTGATCAAGGATGCAGGGAAGAAAGTGTTTTTAATTTTGGATAATTTACGCGTCCATCATAGCAAAATCGTCAAGGCATGGTTGCAAGCGCAGGAGGCGCAAATTGAGGCGTTTTATTTGCCAAGTTACAGTCCAGAACTCAACCCGGAAGAAAGACTCAATGCTGATTTAAAACAATCTATGGGCAAACGTGTCCCCGTGAGAACCAAAGCAAAATTGCGCGCTGCCGCCAATGCACACATGACAATGCGTGCGCAGTCGCCAGAACGCGTGCGCAGCTATTTTCAGGATCAGCATGTTAAGTATGCCGCTTAAAACTTCATCGAGCCGTATCTATAGCTCATTGGCGTGCCCGTGCCCCATCTTGTGGTCTGTTTTGAGGGCAGCAACCATCTCCATGTGCTTCTTTCCCGTCATGGCATCCAGTACTTTCATCCAATGAGTGATCGGCATGCCATAATTCTTCTCAATGGAAGGAAAATAGGAGGCTGGACCCTTTACCTTTGCGTCTTCCGACATTAGCGACCTCTCTTAACTGTGATGTTCTCGACTCTGGACGAATGCCATGCGCGCCGGTAGTGCATTGCGACCGCGCCGTTGAGGAGCGGCGTCGCCGAGACCAACTCGAGCCGTCGCGTGCTGGGCAGCCCACTCTGGTACAGGGTTGGGCTGTGACCGTCGACCCTGGGGTGGAGAAGGAACTTGTACTCGTCGATCAGATCTAGCCGGTCCAGCTCGGTGGCGAGCGTGCCGCTACCGAGGAGCACGCCGGCAGGAGTCACGTCCTTGAGCTTCTGCACGCTCGTGCGTAAGTCGCCGGCGATATGGTGGCTGTTCGTCCACCGAAAGTCCGTTCGCGTCGACGACACCACGTATTTCGGTTTGGCCTCTAGCTTGACCGCCCACGCGCGCATCGCCGGCGGCGCTTCCTCTTCGCCGCGAGCTACCGCCGGCCAATAGCTCTCCATCATCTCGTAGGTGACGCGGCCCCACAGCATCGCCCCTCCCTCGTCCATGAGATGGGTGAAGAAAGCGTGTGTCTCGTCGTCGGCGATTCCCTCCCGGTGGTCGACGCAACCGTCGAGGGTGATGTTGATGCTGAAGGTCAAAAGTCCCATGGCGACGAGTTCACTCCGGGTTCGCGGAACGCTGGACTGTCACTAACGGCTAACGCCCAAGCCCACGCGCCGCCGGAAGCCGGAGCGAAGGCGTAGCGCAGGCTGTAGGCGGTCGGGTGCAGCGCCTTGTTCGGCGGCTGTTGGTGACTTTCAATCTGTTGCTGTCCGCTTTGCAAACCAGGCGTGAATGAAAAGGGTTTGGAAGAACAATGCCGGAGTATCGAAGCCACTCGCTGAGATGATTACTTCGATTTCAGGTGGAGTTAAAGCCGTGATATTAAGACGCCAAGCAGCGCGCATCTTCTCGATGTCTTCTTTGCTCCAGCCGGAGCCGCCGAGCATTCGCAGCCAAACTTCAAACAAACTTTCATGAACCGAAGGCGACAAGCCCAAAACTAAATCGGAATTAATCAAAATTCCACCGGGGCGAAGGCGTTGCGCGATTTGACCGAAAAAGTGACTCCGCTCCTCCGCTTGCTTGATGAATTGAGAGACCAATAGACACGTCGCCGCATCAAATGGCTCTGAAGCGGGCAGCGAGTCGAGATAACCTTCGTGGAACGTGCAACGTGAGGCGATGCCACTTTCTTCGGCTTTTCCACGACAAACATCCAGCATCGCAGGCGCCGGCTCTACAGCGGTAAATTGCCATTGAGGAAAGGCTTGCGCCAGAGAGATCATTTCCGCTCCAGTTCCAACACCAACGCACAGAATCCGTGCATTAGCCGGAAGCTCGGCGAAAATCAGGCGCATGAACGAGAAGAGAGCCTCGCGCGCCGACGCCCAAAGAGCGGTTTTCTCGTCGTAGGAAGCAGCGACTTTTTGGTCAAATAAAATAGGTGACTGTTGATTTTTCATGATGAAAGCGAATAGGGCGCTGATTCATATTTTACATAGTTGAGCGTCGCAAGAACAGCCAAGCCGCGCGCAGCCGCCGAACGTAAATTAGACACCCTAATTGGCGCCTTTCTTTACACCAGTTTGGTGAGTAATTATGGCCCTGTCAATGTTACCCAATGACTTACCGCAAGAATTATGTTTATGCGGCCTAATGCATCCAGGGTTTTACCCCAGCGATCAGGGGATTGTTTTGCAAGAAGCTGCATTGAATGTATTTTCGGTCTCGCGCACCACACCCGCGGACGCGACGTTAGAAACGATCAGTTTGCAAAATCCCGCCGTGTTGAATTAATCGATATAATGGTTTCCCCACCTCACGCTCCACCCGCACCGTTTCGGCACATGCATCCGATAGACCGTCACGTTGGCCAATGATGTCAGAATCACCCGGCTGCACCGGCTTCCAGTGAGGCCATGTAGCGCAGCAGATCTTCCGTACGTCCTTCCGTCACCAATTGCTCAGCCGTTTTGTACTCAAAAGTGGCAAGCGGTTCATTGCGGTACCAGAAGATGGCGCGACCCATATCGCCTGACAGATCGATGGCCGCCCGAAGTACGCGCAGCACCTCACGCAAAAACCGCTGCACGCTTTCCGAGGCGGGCGCTCGACTGGTGGTGTTGCGATGGACATGGGCTTGCTTCGCTAAGGTTTGCATGTCCATGCTCAACGCCTCGATGAAGCGTTTCGGCGAAAGCGTCGAGGCACCCGTGTCCCGCTCATGGAGGAAGTCCAGAAGACCCTCAAAATTCATACTACGGATGGGAATGGCAAGGACGGTGGTCGATGGCATGCTGGATTACCTCACGGGTGACGAGAACTATTTATGCACAATATAAGCACTACAAACGCCCCATGACAAGCATGCAGCTCCGATCTTATCCGAAGTTCACATTTTAGGGTGAAGTGACGTCACCTGTCTCCTCCAACGTGTCTCGTTCCCCTAATACGTTAGATAATGGCACTTATCCAACGTATAACACTTAATACAGATACATATATATCTTGTATCGTAACAGATAATATAGTATATTTGTAATCACTACCCTAGAGGAGACCTGCCAATGATCCACTTTCATGCCGCACACACAAACGCCTCGGTTGCGTACCCCTACGGCCCACCCGCAAGCATCACGACGCGCCTCACTGAGGCCGAGGCAGAACACTGGCTGGGGCGGCGATTGCACTTTGCAGGAGACGTCGGTGAGGTGGTCGCGGCGTGCCACTACGAGCACGAGATGCCGGAGGACGGCTGGTTTATGCTGGTGGCGTGGCGGGACGCGACGGGAATGCGTTACTACAGCGTGTTGGATCGGGCGGCGCTGGCGGCCTGTGCGGCCGTCAAGTTCAGGGGATAATGAGGGGCGTCGCAGGCGTAACGAATTATAGCGCCGTGTTGGGCGGGTTTTTTAAGGAGAGCAAAATGGCAGCAGCCCTGGGAAAAGGACGATTGACACGGTGACTAGCGATAACGAAGGCGTGGACACGGCCACCCAGGTCAAGCAAGCTGCCGACCAGCTGTTGCGCGAGGGTCGCGCGCGTGAGATCACGGTGCGCGCCATCCACGCGATCATCGGCTATGGCAGTTCCACTACCATCAACAACGCGCTCGACGCGTGGTACGCCGAGCTGGGCGCGCGCGTAATCGCCCACGAAGAACTGCCTGGTATCCCCGCGCACCTCCAAGCGCAAGTGGTCGACCTGCTCACGACCCTGCAACGCGCCGCTCAAGCCAGCGCCCGCGACGCCTTGGCCGAA
>JBKJTS010000114.1:0-5997 GCA_046590885.1 Gammaproteobacteria bacterium | reverse complement strand
ATCCGTGTACAATTCACCGAGGAAAAACCACGATCCGGCTTTCTGGTTGAGCAGATTAGTATGCTTGCCAATCCAGCCCAACCCGGCTTTTTGCGCCAGGGCTTTTTCCAGCACCGGCGCACTGTCAGTAAAGGCACGATAGTTAAATGGCCCTATAGCAGCACTAATACGTTCCGCAAGTTTTTGCAGGCGCTTGCGCAACACTTTGTGATAATCCCGGCCCAACGCATAGCGTGAAATATATCCCAATCGAGTGTCATTAAGTACACTGTTAGCATCGGCCGCTGCGGGAGGAAAGTAATCCATGCGTACCGAAATGATACGAATTGTGCCCGGCCGCAACACGTCAGGTCGGCTGCGCTTATCTCCATGCGCGGCCATGTACGCCATCTCGCCATGCCGATCTGCTTTGAGCCAGCTGATTAAATGCGCTTCGGCCTCGTCGAGCTGGGTGTCTGTGATACCAATCTGCTGAAAGCCCAGTTCAACGCCCCAACGTTTAATGTCGCTAGCCAAGGCCACCATATTTAGCGACGGGGGGGTGATGTCAACGGGTGCTTGGACAAGGGGCATGATCATGGCTATCGCAAAATGGGTCCAGCTATTTTACTATGAATAACCAATATTCATGATCATTTGACAGAATATGTTCAACACAACATTTATTCGAATAAGAAAACTAAAGTAACCAGACAAGCTGGCGATATAGAAGATACGCTGTATAAGAGACCGCAGCTACCACTTGCAGGGAGACACCGTATGAAAATGGCATTGATAGGGCTTGGTAAAATGGGGGGAAACATGGCGCGCCGTCTGTGCCGTGGTGGCGTGCATGTGGTGGGTTATAACCGCTCAATGGAAGTCGTCCACAAAATAGCCGCTGAAGAGGGCATGATTCCTGCTTCCTCTGTTGCTGATGCCGTAGCAAACCTCTCCGCGCCCCGTATTGTATGGTTGATGCTACCCAGCGGTGATCCCACTGAGCAGCAGCTGCACGAATTAATTCCGCTGCTTTCCCGGGGCGACCTGGTAGTGGATGGCGGCAACTCGAATTATCACGACAGTCAGCGCCGGGGCACCTGGCTGGCCGAGCATGGTATCAACTTCATGGATGCAGGCACTTCAGGCGGCATTTGGGGGCTGGATAATGGTTACTGTTTGATGGTGGGGGGCAAGCCCGAGGTTGCTAAAATGCTGGAGCCAGCGCTCAAAGTACTGGCCCCCGCGCCTGATCGCGGCTGGGCTCATGTTGGCCCAATTGGCGCGGGCCACTTCACCAAAATGATTCACAATGGCATTGAGTACGGCATGATGCAGGCCTTTGCTGAAGGTCTGGCGCTGCTGCGTGGCAAGGATGAGTTTGCGCTGGATCTGGGTCAGATCACTGAATTATGGCGCCACAGCTCCGTGGTGCGTAGCTGGCTGCTTGATCTCACGGCGGAAGCGATCAAGGATGATCAATCCCTGGATAAAATAGCGCCCTATGTGCCGGACTCCGGCGAAGGTCGCTGGACGGCCATTGAAGGCATCGATCAGGGTGTCGCCACACCGGTGATGACACTGGCGCTGCAAATGCGCTTTAACAGTCAGGACAGCGAAGGCTACCCATTCCGTCTCTTGTCACTGATGCGCAACGCTTTTGGCGGTCATGCTGTTAAGGCCACCGCCGACGGCGCCCATGACATTAAAGGTAAATTGAAATGATTGAACCCTGCACGTTAGTGATTTTCGGCGCCACCGGTAATCTTGCCCGTCTCAAATTAATTCCCGCCCTCTTCCAGCTTGAGGCCGCCGGACGCTTGCCAGACAGCATGGTGATTCTCGCTTTTGCGCGTCGCCCCTGGCAACGTGAACAATGGGTCAATGAAGTGGCCGGCATGCTGCGCGCAAAATTCCCTGAGGGATTTAACGAAACGGCCTTTGAGCGTTTCTGTACCCGCCTGCATTATCACCAAGGTGATCTGGCAGATCCCGATGCCTATCAGCGCCTGCAACAAACACTGGGTAAAGATGCCACCATTCCGCACAATGCAGCGTTTTATATGTCAATTCGTCCTGCAGAATTTGCTGAGGTAATTGCAAAACTCTCTGGTGCCGGGCTGCTCGAAGAAAAAGAGGGCTGGCGCCGGGTGGTGATTGAAAAACCCTTCGGCTACGATCTACTCAGCGCCCAGATTTTACAACAAGGCTTGAGTAAATATTTAACCGAAAAACAAATTTACCGTATTGACCATTATCTGGGCAAAGGTACCGTGCAAAACGTGTTGGTATTTCGTTTTGCCAATCTATTGCTGGAGCCAGTATGGAATCGCAATTACATTGATCATGTGCAAATCACTCACTCTGAAACCCTCGGTATTCAAGGCCGCGCTGACTACTATGAAGGTGCTGGCGCATTGCGTGACATGATTCAAAGTCATTTGCTGCAATTATTGACCCTGGTGGCAATGGAACCACCGGTAATGATGGATGCTGAATCACTGCGCGATGAAAAAGTAAAAGTCCTCAAGGCCATCCGACCTATTCCGCAAAATGCCGTGCATGCCCATGCGTTTCGTGGCCAATATACGCACGGCAACATTAATGGCAAAACCGTACCGGGTTATCTCGAAGAAGCCGGAGTTAATCCTGGCAGCTCAACAGAAACCTATGCCGCACTCAAAGTATATATTGATAACTGGCGCTGGAAAGGTGTGCCCTTTTACCTGCGCACTGGCAAGCGCATGATCGAAGGCAGTTCGGCGATCTGTATACGTTTTAAAAATCCACCGCAACATTTGCTGCGCCATACCCATCATGACCAGTTCAAACCCAACTGGGTATTATTAGGCATTCAACCCAATGACTGTTTGAAAATGGAAATGCAGGTTAAAGTCCCCGGCCTCGAAATGAACACCCGCACCATCAGCCTTGATGCTTCTTATCATAAAGAGAATGACCAGAAGTATGATGCCTATGAAGACTTGTTGCTTGATGTCATGAAAGGTGACCATTCGCTATTCTTGCGTTATGATGAGATCGAATGGGCGTGGCGTGTCGTTGACCCCATCGTCAAGGTCTGGTCGATGGAACGTGATTTTATCAACACCTACCAGGCCGGAAGTTGGGGGCCACGCGGCACCTACCGCCTCTTTGATCGTGACGATCAGTTCTGGCGTCATTCGCTGGACATCGGTGGTGGCGACCTGCAAGCCTATTAATGCTCAGGGATGAAAAAATAGTCAAAAAGGATCTCCATGACATCACCCACACAGATCAAGGCGACAACCAAAGCCTGGCAGGCATTACAAACGCACCATGAAAATATGTTGCATATGCATATGCGCGACATGTTTTCAAATGATGCACAACGCTTCGAAAAATTTTCTCTACAATCGGGCCACATCCTGCTCGACTATTCAAAAAATATCATCATCGCAGAAACCATGACATATTTGTTTTCTCTGGCGCGTGAAGCCAAGCTTCCCGCGGCTATATCAAATATGTTTTCCGGCGAAAAAATCAACTCCACTGAAAGTCGTGCGGTGCTCCACACAGCCTTGCGCAATCGATCCAACCGACCCATTCTGGTTGATGGGGAGGATGTCATGCCCGATGTCAACGCCGTATTAGCGCAAATGAAACGTTTCAGCGACGAAGTACGTATGGGCCAATGGAGTGGCCATACAGGTGAAGCTATTACCGATATTGTCAATATCGGCATAGGCGGATCAGATCTGGGCCCCGTCATGGTCACTGAAGCACTCAAGCACTATGCAAAACCCGGCCTGCATGTCCACTTTGTTTCAAATGTAGATGGCACCCATATTGCCGAAACATTAAAAAATCTCCGGCCTGAAACTACTCTGTTCATTGTCGCCTCAAAAACATTCACCACTCAAGAAACGCTCACCAATGCCAACACCGCAAAAGAGTGGTTGGTACACTCGATGGGGGATGCCAGCGCCGTAAAGAAACATTTCGTGGCACTCTCCACCAATGCCAAAGAGGTCGCAGCGTTTGGCATTGATGCGCGCAATATGTTCGAGTTCTGGGACTGGGTAGGTGGCCGTTACTCGTTGTGGAGCACGATTGGCCTATCGATCGCCATTTATATTGGCATGGACAATTTCGTGGCCCTGCTCAGTGGCGCACACGATATGGACGAACACTTTCGTACCGCGCCTCTGGAAAAAAATATGCCGGTGATCCTGGGTGTGTTAGGCATCTGGTATATCAATTTCTTTGGCGCACAAACGCACGCTATTTTACCTTATGACCAATACCTGAATCGCTTTCCCGCTTACCTTCAACAGGCCGACATGGAAAGCAATGGAAAATCTATAACTCGCGATGGCAGGAGCGTTGCTTACACCACTGGCCCAGTTATCTGGGGTGAACCAGGCACCAATGGGCAACATGCCTTTTACCAACTGATACACCAAGGCACGCATTTGATTCCGGCCGACTTTATAGCGCCCGTTGAAACACATAATCCTCTCGGCGAACACCACGCCATTCTTTTATCTAATTTTTTTGCCCAAACTGAAGCGCTGGTGAAAGGTAAAACTGCGGATGAAGTCCGTGCGGAATTAAAAGTGTCAGGATTGCAGGGTGAAGCACTTGAAAATTTGGTACCACATAAAACCTTTCCCGGTAACCGCCCCACCAATTCACTGTTGTTGCAAAAACTCACGCCCACTACCCTAGGCGCACTCATCGCTCTGTATGAACACAAAATTTTCGTACAGGGTATAATCTGGAACATAAACTCGTTTGATCAATGGGGCGTGGAGTTAGGCAAGCAACTGGCTAAAGCGATATTGCCGGAATTGCAGGGTGACGAAACCGTAAAAGGTCATGACTCATCAACCAATGGTTTGATCAACTATTACAAGGCTCACCGATCAAGTTAAGTAACCTTTGATGCGTGTCATTTCGAGCGAACCGACGACTGCATGGATGCTGAGCAACGCGCCGGGCGGGATGCCCAACTGCGGTAAGCGGTCGCTCCCGGCATCCATGCCTCCCGCGACACTCGTGCTTCCATGCACGTTGCAGGATTCGCAAGAACCGCCAAGAACCGTTGTCGAGAAATCCTGGCCATTATCAATAATGGCAAACACTCCAGCAGTTCACAATATCAATATTTCTCGCTTCGCTCGAAATGACAGGCACCAGATCGCCTTAAACCAACTTATAGGGGGAATGCTTCTCTAATTCCTGCATATACTGTTCAATACCTTGTGTTTCACGCCCCAAAAAATCAGCAATCGCAATACGAAAACGCGCATCAGCAATCCAGTGCATGGAGTACGTTGGCGTAGGTAAAAAACCACGGCTGATTTTATGTTCGCCTTGCGCACCCGCCTCAAAGCGCTGCAACCCCTGAGTTATGCAATACTCGATGGCACGATAATAACAAGCTTCGAAATGCAAGCTATGAAACTGCTCAGCACACCCCCAGTGTCGGCCATACAAAACATCCCTTCCGCGCAGGAAAAATGCGCCCGCCACATATTGGCCCTGATAACTTGCCATAATCAGTAATGTTTGATCCGGCAAAGTGCGCCCCAACTCTTTGAAAAACTCCAAGGTTAGGGATGCAACTCCGCCTTTCTCATCAAAAGTAGATTTATAAAATTCATGAAAAATAGCCCACTGTTCCGCGCTGATTTGATAACCATCCAGCAACTCGAGCACTACACCTGCGTCACCTACATGGCGTCGTTCACGCTTTATTTTTTTGCGTTTTTCAGCGGAAAGCCGGCTGAGGAAATCGTCGAAATCACGGTAGCCACGATTCTCCCAGTGATATTGACAACCCACACGTTGCAGAAAACCATGCCGCGTCAGATGCGCCGTATCCGCCGCGTTGGTAAACAGCCAGTGTAAACCCGATAGATTACTGCGCTGCGCATGCTCTATCGCGCCCTTAATCAATAGATCCGCCACTTGCGCACGTTGCGGTATATCTGCCAGTAACAGGCGCGGCCCAGTAGCCGGGGTATAAGGTAC
>JBKJTS010000095.1:0-5655 GCA_046590885.1 Gammaproteobacteria bacterium | reverse complement strand
GTTTGCCGGGTGATCGTTATGCAGTGGCTGATATAGCGGAGGGAGCACCGGGTGAGATGCACAACCCCGACGCCATTTTGCTGCGCTCCTTCAAAATGCACGATTACACCTTGCCTTTGTCAGTCAAGGCCGTGGGTCGTGCCGGTGCGGGGGTTAACAATATCCCTGTCGACAAGCTCAGCGCACATGGCATTCCGGTGTTCAATGCCCCGGGTGCCAACGCCAACGCCGTGGCCGAATTGGTGCTGGCGGGCATGCTGCTGGCTTCGCGCAACATCTGTCAGTCCTGGGAATTTGCCCGCCATGTTGAAGGTGATGATGCCAGCATCGACAAGCAGGTGGAAGCGGGTAAGAAAGATTTCGTCGGCTACGAACTGCCGGGGCGCACCTTGGGCGTGATTGGTCTGGGTGCGATTGGTGTGCGGGTGGCGAATCTTGCCATTAAGCTCGGCATGAAGGTGAGAGGTTTTGATCCTGCGATTACCGTGCAGGCGGCGTGGAAGCTTTCGGCGGATGTGCAACAAGCCAGCAGTGTTGATGACCTGTTGTCAAAAGTCGATTTTGTGTCTTTTCATGTGCCGCTGGTTGATGCCACACGCAACATGCTAAGCGCTGAACGCATCCTGCTCATGAAGCAGGGCGGAGTGGTGCTTAATTTTTCGCGCCAAGGTATTATTGATGACGCCGCGTTGGTGGCGGCGCTCGATGCTGGCAAACTCTATGGTTATGTGTGTGATTTCCCCAGCAACTTGCTGAAGAAGCACCCGCGCGTTATTACCCTGCCGCATTTGGGCGCATCCACGGAGGAAGCCGAAGACAATTGTGCCGTGATGGTGGCTGATCAGGTGCGTGAATTTCTGGAAAACGGCAACATCACTAACTCGGTAAACTTCCCCGCAGTAGTAATGCCGCGCACCGAGGGTTACCGCATTGCCATCGCCAACGCTAATGTGCCCAACATGGTAGGGCAGATTTCCACCACCATGGCTAAGGCTGGGTTGAATATCATTGATTTATTAAATAAATCCAAAGGTAATATAGCGTATACCCTGGCTGATGTAGAAACCGCAATTCCGGCGGCAGTAATCAAGGAAATTGCCGCGATTGAAGGTGTGTTAGCAGTAAGGGTTCTATAAACAGGATCCATTGCCTTTTCCACAATCGATGCGGCAATTTGCCCGGCTTGCCGCATCGAGCTGAATCGATAACAAACAGACAACGTTGAATTATGGCCACCAATTCACTGCAACACATTCGCGCACGCATTGATCTGCTGGATGAGCAGATTCAGACGCTCATTAATGAGCGCGCCCGCTGTGCCCAGGAGGTGGCTGCTCTGAAGTCAAATGTAAGCACGCAAGATGTCGAAGCGGCCGACTTCTATCGCCCCGAGCGTGAAGCGCAGGTGTTGCGCAATGTCATGATTCGCAATGCCGGTCCGTTAAGCAGCGAAGAGATGGCGCGTTTGTTCCGTGAAATCATGTCGGCGTGTCTGGCGCTGGAGCAGCCGATGAAAATCGCTTTTTTGGGCCCAGAAGGTACTTTTACCCAAGCAGCCGCACTCAAGCATTTTGGCCATTCAGTAACAATCGCGTCACACGCCACCATTGCGGATGTGTTCCGTGATGTAGAATCGCGCGTCTCACATTACGGGGTGGTGCCAGTAGAAAATTCCACGGAAGGTATTGTTAACCATACCCTGGACATGTTTATGAACTCGCCGTTGCAGATTTGCGGTGAAGTGGAATTGCGTATTCATCACAATTTGCTCGGCTTGGCGAGCAATCTCAAGGCCATTACCCGCGTTTATTCGCATCAACAATCTCTGGCACAATGCCGTGAATGGCTGGAAGAAAATTTATCCGGTGTTGAGCATGTGGTGGTGAGCAGCAATGCCGAAGCCGCGCGCTGCGCAGCGCAAGAGCCAGGTGCTGCAGCGATAGCCAGTGAAGCAGCGGCGCGGATTTATAATTTATACATAATAGTTTCCAACATTGAAGATGAGCCGGATAACACCACACGTTTTCTGGTGATCGGCCAGCAGTCACCGCCACCCAGTGGCAGCGACAAGACCTCGTTATTGTTGTCAGCTCGCAACCGCCCCGGTGCATTGCATCATCTGCTCGAGCCGCTGTCACGCCACGGTATTTCCATGACGCGTATTGAGTCGCGGCCCTCGCGGCGCGGCATGTGGGATTACGTATTTTTTATTGATATTGAAGGCCATTGTCAAGAGCCAACCGTTGCCCAGGCATTGCAGGAGTTGGGTGCGGAGGCGGCCATGTTAAAAGTACTGGGATCGTATCCGGGTGCGGTGCTTTAGAGTAAATGAATTAAGAAGCTATGCTGTGTACAAATACCAGCGGTTCTCCAGCTTAAAAAAATACAAAGCATGAGGTAGTCCAATGATTATTATTATGAAATCCAATGTCGCTGCTAGCGAAATCGCTGCAGTGGAGAAAAAACTTCAGGCAATGGGAATGGGCGCGAATGTATCGCGCGGCATCGAGCGCACTGTCATCGGTGCCATTGGCGATGAGCGTAAAGTTGATAAAGAAGCATTGGAAGCGTTGCCCGGTGTAGAAAATGTTGTGCGTGTCATGAAGCCGTATAAAATTGTTTCGCGTGAATCGCATGCAGAAGACAGTGTAATTGATGTGCGTGGTATCAAAATTGGCGGTAAGACCATTCAAATCATTGCCGGGCCTTGCTCTGTTGAAACGCAACCGCAAATGGACAGCGCGGCGCAAAGCGTAGCTGCGGCGGGGTGCCGTTTGATGCGAGGTGGAGCGTTCAAGCCGCGCAGCAGTCCTTACACTTTTCAAGGTGTGGGCGTTGAGGGGCTTGACATGTTTCAGAGCGCCGCCAGAAAGCACAACCTGCCCATCGTCACCGAATTGATGGACGTGCGTATGCTGGATACCTTCCTCGAGCACGGTGTGGATGTGATTCAGATTGGCACGCGCAATATGCAGAACTTTGATCTGCTCAAAGAAGTTGGGCGTGTACAAACCCCGGTGATTCTCAAGCGCGGTATGTCGGCGACGATTTCAGAATGGTTAATGGCCGCGGAATACATTGCAGCAGGTGGTAATCACAACATCATCTTCTGCGAGCGCGGTGTGCGCAGCTTTGAAACCTATTACCGCAACATGCTGGATGTCACCGCGATACCGGTGCTCAAGCGCGAGACCCACCTGCCAGTGATTATTGACCCGAGCCATGCTGGCGGCAAGGCATGGATGGTGCCCGCCTTGTCACGCGCCGCAATTGCCGCCGGTGCTGATGGCTTGCTGATAGAAATGCATCCGACACCCGCTGAGGCATGGTGTGATGCCGATCAGGCATTAACGCCGCAGGAACTGATGAAGTTGATGGGGGAGTTGCGTGGCATTGCGCAAGTGATTGGTCGCGATTTTTAGATTGAGCCATATCAATGCCCATGCTTAAACGCCTTGCCATCATCGGGGTCGGACTGATCGGCGGCTCTTTGGCGCGTGCCGTGAAACGTGCCGGGCTGTGCGAAGAGATTGTCGGTAACGGACGTGATGCTGCACAGTTGCGCAAGGCCGTTGAGCTGGGCGTGATTGACCGCTATGACATTGACATTGCGAACGCTGTCCGCGACGCTGACATGGTGGTGATCGCTGTGCCGCTGGGCCCAATGGAGCAGGTGCTGCGTGCCTGTGTGGGACATATACGATCGGATACTATCATCACCGATGTTGGCAGTGCCAAGGCCAGCGTGGTCACGGCGGCGCGTAACGCTTTTGGTGAAGTGCCAGCAAATTTTGTGCTGGGACACCCGATTGCAGGCACTGAAAAAAACGGTGTTGAGGCCTCGTTTGCGGAATTGTTCCAGGGACGACGGGTGATTTTGACGCCGTTGCCTCACACCGCTACGCATGCATTGATGCAGGTACGTCTACTGTGGCGTGCTGTAGGTGCTGAAGTCGTAGAGATGGGTGTAGAGCATCACGATGAAGTGCTGGCCGCGACCAGCCATCTGCCGCATATACTGGCCTACGCTCTGGTGGACACGCTGGTGCGCATGGATACTGGTATGGATGTAAATCCAGATTTCCAGCGAGATCAAAGCGAGGAAATATTTCGTTTTGCGGCAGGTGGCTTCCGCGACTTTACGCGCATTGCCTCCAGTGATCCGACCATGTGGCGCGATATCTGCCTCGCCAACCGCACGGCCATTATTACCCTGCTGGAGCGGTTTCGTGCTGATCTGGATACCTTAACAGATTTCATCCGTGCAGGTGATAGCGAGCGCATCCTGGGTGTATTCACCCGCGCTAAAGCAGCGCGTGATCGTTGTTACCAGAAAGAAGATAATAATTCAGGAGTCAAATGAACAACGTTCATCCCCACACTTTTCTTGTTGAGCCGGGTGGGCACCTGCGCGGCAGTGTGCGGGTTCCTGGCGATAAATCCATTTCGCACCGCTCCATTATGCTGAGCGCGATTGCGGAAGGTACAACATACATCACGGGTTTCCTGGAGGGCGAAGATAGCCTTGCCACCCTCAATGCCTTCCGTCAAATGGGCGTGCACATTGAAGGTCCGCATCACGGTCGGGTGACAGTGCAAGGGGTGGGCCTGCATGGCTTGCAGGCCCCATCTGCGCCGCTGAATCTGGGTAACTCCGGCACGTCGATGCGCCTGCTGGCGGGTCTGTTGGCGGGGCAGGCGTTTGATGTAGTTATGACAGGTGATGCTTCCCTGTCGCGGCGGCCGATGCGGCGGGTGACGGAGCCCTTGGCACAAATGGGTGCGCGTATCGAGGCAACGGAAACAGGCACACCCCCGTTGCGTGTTCACGGTGGCACGCATCTGCGAGGAATAGACTATATTATGCCGATGGCCAGTGCCCAGGTTAAATCATGTCTGTTGTTGGCGGGGCTGTATGCCGAAGGCCAAACCTGCGTGACCGAGCCTGCGCCAACCCGCGACCATACTGAGCGCATGTTGAGGGGGTTCGGATACGATGTACAGGGATGTACAAGTGCCGGGGCCGCCCCGGTAGAATATAAGTCCAGCAAAGTGTGTGTCAGCAGTGGCCATCGGCTGACGGCCACATCAATTGACGTGCCAGCCGATATTTCATCTGCGGCGTTTTTTATGGTCGGCGCGTCAATTGCCGAAGGTTCGGATCTGACCTTGGAGCACGTCGGCATTAATCCGACAAGAACCGGCGTTATTAATATTTTGCGACTGATGGGCGCGAACATCGAAATACTTCGTGAACGTGAAATAGGCGGCGAGCCGGTGGCGGATATTCGGGTGCGCGCCAGCCGCTTACAAGGTGTGGTGATTCCGCACGACCAGGTGCCGCTGGCCATTGATGAATTTCCAGCCCTGTTTATTGCCGCGGCCTGTGCCGAAGGTGCAACCGTGCTGACAGGCGCTGAGGAACTGCGAGTGAAAGAAAGCGACCGCATTCAGGTGATGGCCGATGGCTTGCTGGCCTTGGGGATTGACGCTCGACCCACCCCGGATGGCATGATTATTCGCGGCGGTGGCCTGACTGGCGGCCGCATCCACAGTCACGGTGATCATCGCATCGCCATGGCATTTGCCATGGCCGCGTTGCGCGCCAGTGGCCCGATCAGTATCGACGACTGTGCCAACGTCGCCACCTCCTTT
>JBKJTS010000231.1:0-5482 GCA_046590885.1 Gammaproteobacteria bacterium | reverse complement strand
CGGTCGCATTTACGTGGCTGATATGTTTAATGGACGCGTGGTAGTGTTTGAGTATCTGGGAGAGGGGGTATGAGTGTTCAGGTTCTGACGCCTCGTCGGGTAGCCGCCCTGTTGTTGCTTATTGGTGTCGTGCTGGCGATGAGTATCCCGGTGGGGGTTCAGGCCGAGCGCATTTCAGATATCCGAAATACCAAGCATAACTTTTCTGCGGCTATCGTGCCGATCCTGCCGGATGGTATTACGCGGGATGCCAGCGCTGTTAGTGAGTCGCAAGTCTGCGCGTTTTGCCATACCCCGCATGGTGCCACGCTGGCACCCACGACCCCGCTGTGGAACCGCAAACTGTCGGGCGCAACCTATATCCCTTATACCTCTGGCTCGCTTGATGCGACGGATCTGGGCCAGCCTGGCGGCAAATCACGGCTGTGCCTCTCTTGCCATGACGGTACGCTGGCGCTGGGTTCAGTGAACGTGTTGAATCGCGTTGAAAATCCGAAGATTGATTTTACCGGGCCCGGCATAGGTGTGAATGACACGATTCCTGAAGGACGTGGTCAGCACACCGGTTTCACGCGCCGCCTGGGCACTGACTTAAGTAATGATCACCCGATTTCCTTTACCTATGACAGCGCCCAGGCGATGCGCGACGGGGAATTGTATGATCCGATGACGGTGTCGCATCTGGGCAATCGTACGCCTGGTGTAAAGCCTACCCTGCCGCTTGATGATAACAAGGTGGAGTGCGTCAGTTGCCATGATCCGCATCTGCGCGACACATCGGGTGAGAGCATTAAATTCCTGCGCGTTAACCGATTTCAGCAGCAGCCGCCTACCGATAAGGTATTTAATGAAAAAGATGACCTGATCTGTTTGGGTTGCCACGATAAAGCTGGCTGGGTGGGTTCAGCGCATGCACATCCTGCCGTAGGCAATGAGCGTTACTCGGACACAGCTGCCAAATTGCGTGAATTCCCCAAAGATCTGCCGGTATGGCAGGCGGCGTGCTTGAACTGTCATGACCCGCATACCGTGCAGGGTTCGCGCCGTATTTTGCGTGAAGGCACGGATGGTCCGACCGTGATTGGGGCGGATGGCTCGCGTTTCAAGCAGGGGGGTAATCCCGCTATTGAGGAAACCTGCTATGCCTGTCACTCAACAGATGGCGGTACCCTGCAAGGGCAAGGCATAAAACCCGGCTTTGAAGTGCCGGACATCAAGACCGACTTTACCACCATGGCGCGTCACATGCCCATTGCCAGCCGTGACCAGCCCGCCGGACGCGAGCGGCATGATATTGGTACGGCGGGTGAGCCACAGGATGGCAAGGATTTCCTTGAGTCGCCCGCCAATATGGGCAAGGGCAGCCGCGTCAATGAGCGCGGTGAAGCCGGTGGCTTGCAGAATCGTCACGCCGAGTGCACGGACTGCCATAACCCGCACCGCGTCACCAAAAACCGCCGCTTCAATGCGGATACCTCGATTCCTGATTCCGAGGGCACACACAATCATACAGCGGCGCAGATTGCGTCTACCCCCGAACGTCATCACACCAATCTGGCGTCGGGCGTGTTACGCGGTATTACCGGTGTAGAGCCAAGCGGCTGGCCCAGTACCGAGTTTGGCAGTGAACCACAGGTGTTTACCGTGAAGCGGGGTGATCCGGGCGTAGGTGGCAGTACCGACGTCAGCGCGCCCTACGTGACACGTGAGTACCAGATCTGCATGAAGTGTCACTCCAATTATGGCTTTGACCAGCCGCCGATGCTGGGTTCCTTTGCCGGCGGCACGCCTCCGGGCACCAACTCGATGATTCAATACACCAATATAGGCATGGAATACCAGTCACCCGATGAACATAAAGGTGAAGGTACTTCGCCGACCCGGAGCGGAGCGTTTGTCGGAGTACCCCCGGCACAGGCATACAGTGTGGATTTTCAGAATGATAACCACCGTTCCTGGCACCCGGCGCTAAAAGATACTGGACGTCCCATTGATGTGCGTAAGGTTGACAGCCCGAATATCTGGCTCGAACCGTTCAATGCTGGGGTGGGTATCCAGACCATGTATTGTACCGATTGCCATGGCTCCACCACCGCGCCGGGTACGGTGGTACCGGATGGCGGGGAGCAAGGTAATGTGTGGGGGCCGCACGGTTCCAACAGTGACTTTTTGCTCAAGGGTCCGTGGGATGATCAGACTGGAGAGAACAAGCAAGATCATCTGTGCTTTAAGTGTCACAATTATGATGCCTACGGTAAAAAGTTTGGCTTTGGTTTTATAAGTGCAAATCAGACCTTGAAAAGTGGCTTTGCCCGCAACCCGACTGACGGGTCGGGTCAGGGCTGCCTGAATGTCCAGCAAACCAATCTCCATACCGGCCATGCACAAGTGGTACAGAATTTCCGCTGTACCTATTGCCACATTGCTGTACCGCACGGCTGGAAAAACAAAAACTTTCTCGTTAATCTTAATGACGTGGGCCTGGAAGGCGGTTTGCCGGCAGGTACCCAAGTGCGTAATAACACCACTGCCCGGTATTACAATGGCCCTTACTACAATGGTTCAACGCTCAAGGTGGTGAACTTCAGGCGTAGTGGAGAATGGACGCCGCAAAATTGTGGGTCGGCCGGGGCGCCAGGCAATGGCAATCGCGGCATTAGCTGGATGAACGGTTTTGGCGGTGAGACGTGCAGTAATCTGCCATGAGCCCCGTCTGATTAAGATTGTCCCAAGCCGAAGTCCGGCGGCTTGCATACCCATGCACGGTAGAGCTTAGATGAAGTAAATGAGCACTTTGAGTACACCTAATTCCTCAGGGGCAATACCGCGCTCGCCGCGTCAGCGAATGTTTCACATGATCCGCGCGGTAGGGTCCATACGTTTGGCTTTAGTGGGGATGCTCCTGCTGGCTGTTGGAGCGGCACTTAGTTACGATAATCCAGTCGCTACCCCTATATGGGTTCTGGTGGTCCCCCTTGCTTTTCTGGCGGTTAACCTGTTGGCCGCCATTGTTACCAATCCCCGTATCAATCGCCGGGGAGGGCTGCTGGTGTTCCATCTGGGGCTACTCGCCATCATTGTTCTTGCCGGCATCGGCCGCTTGACTCACCTTGATGCGCAACTGGAAATTACTGAAGGTACTGCGTTTTCACCCTCTGATCTGACCAAGCTGCAACAAGGCCCGTGGCATTCCGGGGGGCTGGAACAACTGACTTTTGTACAGGGATCGTTTACGGTGGATTATTCGCCCGGCATGGTGCGCGGCCTGACCCATAGTCAGGTGCTTGTGCCTGATAATCAAACAGCCGTGCCGGGCGACCCAAGCAGCTGGCAGACCAAAGTCGTGGGCGATGATCGCCCGTTGATACTGGAAGGTTATCGCTTTTACACGACCTTTAACAAAGGCTTCGCCCCGGTGCTGACCTGGATGCCGGATGGAGGTGGTGCAGCGCTGAGTGGTACAATACACATGCCGCCTTATCCACTGTTTGAATACAAGCAGGACAGCAGTTGGACGCCGCCCAATGAAACAGGGGATGGCAAAGAAATCAAATTCTGGCTGCGGCTAAAGACGAATCTGCGCGAGGATGCAGCGTGGGTGCTGGATGGCAAAACTGCTACCGGGGTGTTGGTGGTGAACGTAGGCGAGCAGCGGGTTGAGCTGGAGCCGGGTCAAAGTGTGCGTGTGCCCGGTGGCGATTTACGTTATGAGCGATTAACTACCTGGATGGGATATAAAGTATTTTATGATCCTACCCTACATTGGTTATTTGGTGCAGCAATCATGGCAGTATTGGGTCTGGGGACACATTTCTGGCGTAAGGTCGGAGCAAGTTTGCAGATTGCCCCTGTGCGGGCGGCGATAGATGTGCCAGAAGTGCCACAGGTATCCCCCCCAGATGCGGCTGCCGGGAGGTCGTGATGAATGATGTAACAAGTGTGCTGAGTGTCATGGGTTACGCTACGGAATTGCCGTGGTTATGGGCGGGGCTGACCGCTTATGTGCTGGCCACGGTGATTGCGGTGATGGGGATGATGCGCATCCGCATTGGCGCCACTGCCGTCG
Source organism: Gammaproteobacteria bacterium (assembly GCA_046590885.1). GTDB lineage: Bacteria > Pseudomonadota > Gammaproteobacteria > Ga007554. Next base: position 1,416 of record JBKJTS010000231.1, on the reverse strand, counting down.
GCGCCAATGCACTGATGCCAACACAGCCACGCGTCCATGAAAAATTTGTATTGCTCATGGTATCAATGGGTGTGGCGTTGATTACTGTGGCGATCGCCGAACGCTGGATGCGCCTCGGCCATGGCCCGTTCGTCAATCTTTTTGAATTGTTGATGAGCCAGTTGTGGAGCCTGGGCTTGGTGTTTGCCGTGGTGTATTGGCGTGTGCCGTTGTTGCGCCCCAGCGCCGTAGTGGCGTTGCCCATGATGTGGGTGCTGGGGGGGTGGGTATTGGCATTGCAGCCGGTTGATACAGCGCTGCCGCCTACCTATCACAATGACTGGTTGTGGGCGCACGTTGGTTTGGGAAAATTTTTCCTGGCATTCTGCCTGGTGGGTACCGGATTGGCCGGGGTGATTTTACTGCGTAATACGCAGCGATTTGCATCGTGGTTTCGCCATGTGCCCGCCGATGCCGTGCTGGACGCGCTGGCGTGGCGCTTTATGTTGCTGGCATTTATTTTTCATAGCTTGATGCTCACCGCCGGCGCGGTGTGGGCGCAGGATGCCTGGGGACGTTATTGGGCATGGGATGCACTTGAGACTTCTTCTTTTCTTAACTGGTTGTTGCTGGGTGCTAGTATCCATGCGCGGCTCACCTATCGTGTGCCGGTCCGTGTCGGCGCGATTGCAATCATTAGTGTGTTTGTGTTTGCTTTCATCACCTATTTTGGCACGCCGTTTTATAGCACAGCCGCACATAAGGGTGTGGTATGAGTACAGTAATAGCTCCACCAGAGATTGCGCCGCCGCAGGCCGACACATCATCTGCTACCACCTCATTTATTTCGTTGCTATTAGTGTTGGGCATGGTGGCAATGCTAGTAGGGGTTACCCGTAATCCAATATTTGTACCACCATTGCCCGCGCCGCAGGTCGAGATTGATCCCGCCAAAGATCCCAAAGGCCATTCACAACAAGCGCGCATGGCGCAAATTAAAACCCGCTTTGAGCAAGCGGTAGTGATGTTGCATGCCAAAGAATATGAACATGCCATTACCGCGTTGCAGCGGGTATTGCAGCTTTCGCCCAATCTGGTGGATGCACACGTGAATATGGGGTATGCCCTGCTGGGTCTTGAGCGTTATCAGGAGGCGGCGAGTTTTTTTGATAAGGCTACTACGTTGCGGCCTTATCAAGCCAATGCTTATTGGGGCTTGGGGATTTCTCTGGAGCAGCAAGGTGATTTCCAGGGTGCATTAGGTGCCATGCGCACCTATGTGCACTTATCGCCGCCAGAAGATCCATACGTGCGCAAAGCCCGTGCCGCGATGTGGGAGTGGGAAGGAAGTATGGCGCGCGGTCCGTTGCCTAAGCATGAAGCCGAATTTATGGCGCGCAAAGGTAAAGAATGGATGGATCGTAACAGTCCAGCCGT
>JBKJTS010000247.1:0-3116 GCA_046590885.1 Gammaproteobacteria bacterium | reverse complement strand
GTGATTTTTCCTGGCAATGTTGGCGATGATGATGCGCTGGCATTGGTGTATCGGCGCTTTTCCGAGCATTGATTCTCCATGACAATGACATCTTTTGATAAACAACCATTACTAACCGCGCTGCACCATATCCTCCCTGCCGATGCAGTCCTCTGCGAAATCGAAGACTTGCGCCCTTACGAGTGTGATGGCCTGTCTGCCTATCGTGAATTGCCAATGATCGTGTGTCTGCCGCACACCATTGAACAGGTGCAAGCGATCTTGCGCGTATGCTATAAAATGCAGGTGCCCGTCGTCGCGCGTGGCGCAGGCACGGGTTTATCGGGTGGTGCATTGCCGCTGAAAAATGGTGTGCTGCTGAGCCTCGCCAAATTCATGCGCATTCTGGAAATTGATACCGCGAATCGGATTGCGCGTGTGCAGCCCGGTGTGAGAAATCTTGCCATCTCGCAGGCTGTTGCGTCGCATGGTTTGTATTATGCGCCCGATCCTTCCTCACAGATTGCCTGCACTATTGGGGGCAATGTTGCAGAAAATTCCGGTGGTGTGCATTGTTTGAAGTATGGCCTCACCGTGCATAATGTGCTGGGTTTGAAAGTGTTGACCATGGACGGTGAATTACTCGAAATCGGCGGGGCGACACTCGATTCACCGGGCTATGATTTGCTGGCGCTCATGACTGGCTCGGAAGGTTTGCTGGGGGTGATTGTAGAAGTCACTGTAAAATTATTGCCTAGGCCCGAACGTGCGCAAGTGGTGTTGGCTGCGTTTGATGATGTTGAAAAAGCGGGCGCGGCAGTGGGTGACATTATCAGCGCCGGCATTATTCCCGGTGGATTGGAAATGATGGACAACCCGGCAATCCGTGCCGCCGAAGCGTTCGTGCATGCTGGTTATCCGGTCGACGCCGCCGCCATTTTGTTGTGTGAGCTGGATGGCACCAATGAAGAAGTCTCCGAGCAGATTTTGCGGGTGCGTGAATTGTTACATGCAGCGGGGGCAACGGAAGTACGCACCGCACGCGATGATGCCGAACGCCTGAAATTCTGGGCAGGGCGCAAGGCGGCATTTCCTGCGGTAGGGCGGTTGTCACCTGATTATTACTGCATGGATGGCACTATTCCACGCAAGCGCTTGCCCGAAGTATTAAAGCGGATCGCTGAGCTTTCTATTGAATATCGGTTGCCCGTTGCTAATGTGTTTCATGCTGGCGATGGTAATCTGCATCCGCTGATACTCTATGATGCGAATAAACCCGGCGAGCTGGAGCGCACTGAGGAATTCGGTGGAAAAATTCTGGAGCTGTGTATCGCGGTAGGTGGAACGATCACGGGCGAGCATGGCGTAGGCATAGAAAAAATTGGACAAATGTGCATGCAATTCGCGCCACAGGAGCTGGCACAGTTTCATGCAGTCAAGCACGCGTTTGACCCGCAGGGTTTGCTTAATCCCGGTAAGGCAGTGCCGACATTGCATCGTTGCGCAGAATTCGGCGCCATGCATGTGCATAAAGGCGCGTTGCCTTTTCCAGATCTGGAACGTTTCTAATGGATGCAAATGTTGGGGATGATATTAGTGCTGCGCTACAGGAAAAAGTGCTGGATGCCATTGCACAGCATCGTCCCATGCAAATTGTTGGCCGAAACACCAAGGCTTTTTATGGCCGCAGCGTTGTAAACGAGTCACTGTCAGTTGCAGGCCATTGTGGCGTGATAAGCTATGAACCGACAGAATTGGTGATTACAGCGCGCGCCGGATCGCCACTTGCTGAAATCGAGGCGCTGCTGGCAACGCAGGGTCAAATGTTACCTTTCGAACCGCCGTATTTTGGCATCCATGCTGAAGATACGCTGGGTGGAACAATTGCGTGTGGCTTTTCCGGACCACGTCGCCCATATGCAGGCAGCGCACGCGATGTTGTATTGGGCTTGAAAGTCCTGACAGGCAAGGGGGAGATCCTGCGATTCGGTGGTCAGGTGATGAAAAATGTCGCAGGGTTTGATGTGTCGCGCTTGATGGTAGGCGCGTTGGGTACATTAGGCATTCTGCTGGAAATATCGCTGAAAGTCTTGCCCAAAGCAGAGTCAGAAAGAACCCAGGTGTTTTTCTGTGACGCGCAAGAAGCAATACGTTGCATGAATGCTTGGGCAGGCAAGTCATTACCGTTGTCTGGGGCAATGTTTGTTGATGGCCAATTTTATATACGTTTGTCAGGGAGTCACGTAGGTTTGTCAGAGGCGTGCAGGAAGCTGGGCGGTGAATCCGTGGCAGATAGTGATGCACTGTGGGCGAGTGTACGCGACCATACGCATGTATTTTTTCAGAGAGATTCATCACTATGGCGCATCTCCGTGCCCCCTGCTACACCGCTCATTGATATACCCGGTTCATGTTTGATAGAGTGGGGTGGCGCGCAGCGTTGGTTGAAAACGTCAATGGCGAGTGAAGCAGTGCGTGAAAGAGTGGCTGCCGCAAAAGGGCATGCAACACTGTTTCGCGGTAATGACCCACAAGGGCAAATATTTCATCCATTGTCTCCCGCATTGATGGCGCTGCATCAACGCCTCAAAGCAGAGTTTGACCCTCACGGCATTCTCAATCGTGGACGAATGTATGCAGTTTGGTGATATACAGGATGTGCAGCAAATGTAGGGTGGGCTGGAAATCCACCAAAGCATTGGCCGCTTCCGGCATCCTGCCTCTCGCTGCACTTGTGCATCCATGCACGACGCGCAGCAACACAATTCCTTTAAAGAGCAATACGAACACTAAGCAGAGATGCAAACTCAACTCACCGACATCATAAAAGATACCGCGCACGGCCGGGAGGCCGATAGCATTCTGCGTGCTTGTGTACATTGCGGTTTCTGCACCGCCACGTGCCCTACCTACCAGTTGCTGGGTGATGAGCTGGATGGGCCACGTGGGCGCATTTATCTCATTAAAGAAATGCTCGAAGGCAATGCAGTTACTCGCAAGACCCAGGTACATCTGGATCGTTGCCTGACGTGCCGAGCCTGTGAAACTACCTGTCCGTCGGGGGTTAAATATGGTCGACTCGTGGATATTGGGCGTGTGGTAGCAGAGCAGCGCGTGCAGCGGCCGTGGCACGAACG
>JBKJTS010000203.1:0-4260 GCA_046590885.1 Gammaproteobacteria bacterium | reverse complement strand
GTGTTTTATCGCATGGGGGATTTCTACGAGCTGTTTTTCGACGACGCGCGCAAGGCGGCACGGCTGCTGAATATTACGCTCACCTCACGTGGTCAATCCGCCGGTGAGCCGATTGCGATGGCGGGTGTGCCATATCATGCGGCGGATGGTTATCTGGCCCAGCTGGTGCGCCTCGGCGAGTCGGTGGCAATCTGCGAGCAGATTGGTGATCCGGCAACCTCCAAGGGGCCGGTAGAACGCAAGGTGATGCGTATTGTCACGCCGGGCACGGTAACCGATGAGGCGCTGTTGGATGAGCGCCGCGATAACGTGCTGGCGGCAATACAACAACATGGCGAGACCTTCGGCATTGCCACACTCGACATCACCAGTGGCCGTTTTATAATTCTGGAAGCACACAGTGCGCACGCCGCACTCGACGAACTGGCACGCATCCAACCCGCTGAATTGTTGCTCAGCGAAACTCTGCCTAGCCGCGTGCTGTTTGAAGGGCGCCGTGGGTTGCGTTATCAAGCCCCGTGGTATTTTGAAATCGACAGTGCCACGCGCCTGCTCACAGCGCAAATGGGCACGCGCGATCTTTCCGGTTTTGGTTGCGATGACATGCACACTGCCATTGCCGCCGCAGGTTGTTTGCTGCAATACGCACGTGACACGCAGCGTGCCAGCTTACCGCACATTCAGGGCATCAAGGTCGAGCGGCGCGAAGACGCTGTCTTGCTCGACACGGCTACGCGGCGCAATCTGGAGCTGGAAACCAATTTGTTCGGTGGCACAGACAACACGCTATGCAGTGTTATGGATCACAACGCCACAGCGATGGGCAGCCGCTTGTTACGGCGCTGGATTAACCGTCCGTTGCGCGACCCGGTGGTGTTGCGCCAGCGTTATCACAGCATCAGCACACTGTTGGACAATCGCCATTTTACAACCCTGCATACGCTACTGCGCCGCATCGGCGATGTCGAACGCATTGTGGCGCGCGTCGCACTCAAATCCGCACGACCGCGCGATCTCGCGCAACTGCGCAATGCGCTCAGTGAATTACCGCAGTTACAGCGTAGCCTCCAAGATCAGGATTCACCACTATTAAACAGTTTGCGCACGCACTTGGGCGAACAGCCGCAGCTGCACACCCTGCTGCAACGCGCGATTCTCGAAACACCGCCCATGCTGATCCGCGACGGCGGCGTGATTGCGCCAGGTTATGATGCAGAGCTGGATGAGCTGCGCGGCTTAAGCGAAAATGCGGGGCAATTCCTGCTGGATCTGGAAACCCGCGAGCGCGAGCGCAGCGGCATCAGCACCCTCAAAGTTAATTACAACCGTGTGCATGGTTATTACATTGAAGTAACGCGCGCGCAGTCTGAACATGTGCCCATTGATTACCTGCGCCGTCAAACGCTGAAAGGCGCAGAGCGCTACATTACTCCCGAACTCAAGGCGTTTGAAGACAAGGCGCTCAGCGCCCGCGACCGTGCACTGTCACGCGAAAAAATGCTGTACGATGCACTGCTCGAAGAGCTACTGCCACATCTTGGTCGCCTGCAAATCATCGCCGCCGCGCTCGCAGAACTCGACGTGCTCACCACGTTGTCTGAACGTGCCGATACACTCAACCTGAGTCAACCCGAACTGGTCAGCATCCCGATGCTGCATATCGAAGCCGGTCGTCACCCGGTGGTGGAACACAACCTCGACACGCCGTTTGTCGCTAACGATATAATCTTGCATAACGAGCGGCGCATGCTCATCATCACCGGCCCCAACATGGGCGGCAAATCCACCTACATGCGCCAGACGGCGCTAATTACCCTGCTCGCCCACATCGGCAGCTTCGTGCCCGCGCAACGTGCCGTGTTCGGCCCCATCGACCGCATTTTCACCCGGATTGGCGCCTCCGATGATCTCGCGGGCGGGCGCTCCACCTTCATGGTTGAAATGACCGAGACCGCTAACATCCTGCACAACGCCACGGAGCACAGCCTGGTATTAATGGATGAAGTCGGGCGCGGTACCAGCACCTTCGACGGCCTGTCGCTGGCCTGGGCCTGTGCCGAGCACCTGGCGCGCCAGACACGTGCCTTCACCCTCTTCGCCACCCATTATTTTGAACTCACGGCGCTGCCGGAAAGCATCGTAAGTGTAGCCAACGCCCACCTCGATGCCGTGGAACATGGCGACAGCATCGTCTTTCTGCACAGCGTCAAAGACGGGCCCGCTAACCAGAGCTATGGCCTGCAAGTGGCCGCCCTGGCCGGGGTGCCGCGCGCCGTCATCGACCAGGCTCGGCGTCGCCTCGCACAATTGGAAAACAACGCTACTGCCCAGCCCGGTGCCGCCGTGCCACCACCCGGCAACCAGCAAATGTCCCTGTTTACCGCAATCGCGCCCCACCCGGCGGTCGACGCACTCAACGCTATAGACCCGGACAATCTCAACCCCCGCCAGGCGCTGGAAACGCTCTATAAACTCAAGGGGTTATTACAAAGCTAAAAAGACTCGCCACAACCAGTCAAAAATATTAAAATAACCAACGCAAGATAGTGCGTATCCTCTGCCTGTCAGAAATGGCACTATCGCAGTTGTTGGCTAACGTGTCATTTCGAGCATTGCGAGAAATCCTTGGCTCGAGTCTCGAATGAAGGTGAGAGAACCTTGAGAAATCTTTCAGGATTCCTCGCATTAGTTCGGAATGACAGATGTTGTTTGTACCTGGAGAATTGCATGACCTTTATCGTTGTCGAAAACTGCATTAAATGCAAATACACGGACTGCGTTGAAGTCTGTCCGGTGGACTGCTTTCACGAAGGCCCCAATTTTCTGGTCATCGACCCGGATGAGTGCATTGACTGCACCCTGTGCGAACCGGAATGCCCTGCGGAAGCGATTTTTTCAGAACACGACCTGCCCGCCGATCAAAAACACTTCCTGCAACTCAATGCCGAGCTAACCAAGCTATGGCCAGTGATCACTGAAAAAATTGATGCGCCTGAAGACGCGGATGCATGGAAAGGTGTTGCGGATAAACTTAAGTTGCTGGAGCGTTGATAACAATCTGATTCAATTCCATTTCAGACAGGGAATTAACATGACCCCCTCCCCGTGGGAAAACGGCTATAGGCTATCCTCAATTCAATAGACACCTGAGGTAGAGCGAATAATGAATGCTCTTGCGCGCACATTGGGCTTTTTATTTCTCTCGTGCCTCGTCACGACAGTTGCCCAGGCGTCTCTTGAACGGCTGACCTACCAGGAACAGGCGATTACTCTGGACGGCAAGCGCCGGATCGTACAGGTGCCGAAGGGTTATCAGCTTGAACTCTTGACCGGCGCGCTGGATAGCCCGCGCCTGTTAACTTTTTCACGCAACGGTGATCTGTTCATCGGCTCCAAGTCCGGCAACGTGTACCGCCTGCCACCCCCCTATACCGCGCCTGAAATCTTGGTCGCGCTGGGCGATTATCCGCACAATGTCGCCTTTCGCAATAACGAAATACTGATTGCCCGCACCGATGGTGTGTACCATGCACCTTACCAGCCCGGTCAAAAGAAACTTGCCGTCGCCGCAGTAAAATTGCTGGCCGCCTTGCCCGGCGGTGGGGGGCATAATAGCCGCACCGTGGGTGTTGGGCCAGATGGCCGGGTGTACGCTAGCCTTGGCATCAGCGGTAATTGCAGTGATCAGCACCTGGGCGAGTCGTATCCGTTTGCAGATCGTCGTGGCGGCATTCTGGTGTTGCTTGAAGGCGATAGAAAAGCGCGCTGGGAAACATATGCCTCGGGCCTGCGCAACGCCGTGGGATTTGCCTGGCACCCGGCCACCGGCGTGCTGTACGCCAGCAATAACGGGCCCGATCATTTGGGTTATGAGCAGCCACCAGAATATTTCAGCCGGATTGATGCCGGATCATTTCATGGCATGCCCTGGTTTCACTACGATGGCCAGCGCATCCGGCGTGATGACTGCATCAAGCGTCATCCCCCCCGGCCGCTTGAGGATGTGGTGGCGCCGGTTGCAACCTTCCCAGCGCGCAATGCGCCGATGGGCGTGACCTTCGTGCCAGCGGGTGCGATGGACAAGACGCTTGAAGGCGATGCCATCGTGGCGTTGCGCGGCTCATGGGGAACTCAGCCTGGTGGGGGCTTCTTCGGTGCGGCATCCACCCGCCGCCCGCCGAAAATCGTCGCTGTACGGTTTAAGGAGGGTCAGGCGCAGCGGGTGGATGATCTAATCACCGGCTTTCAACTGCAAGACGG
>JBKJTS010000093.1:0-10377 GCA_046590885.1 Gammaproteobacteria bacterium | reverse complement strand
AATTTAACATAATATGTATTATGCGAAGTCGAACACGGTCAATTGATAACTGTCAGACTTGATAAATTCACGCGCCATCCTTTCGACTTCGCATAATACGGCCTATGTTAAATCCTGTGCTATTCGAGGCTGCCCGACTTTATTGGGCAGCCTGGCGCTATCAACATGCGAAGCCAAGTTCTGCCCCGCCCGCTTCCGTCATAAGTTTGATATCTAGGGGCGGCGTCCTCATCCTTGCTGCCTGTGTGTATACTCAATAACCTGTGTTAAGTACTATCTACTTTCTTTGATTTTTCTCAGCAGTTCGCGAGCGGCGTTTATTTCAGAAAAATTTTCATTGCCCTTTAATAAGCGTTCCAGTTCTTTACGAGCGTCGTCCCGACGCCCTGCTTTTTCCAGTCCGGCGGCCAGATGATAACGAATATCTCCCGAAGTGGGTGCTTTAGCAGCAGCGGCCTGCAATAATTCCACGCCGCGTTTTGCCTGGCCTTTTTGTACCAGAATCCAGCCCAGTGTATCAATAACAGGGGCTTGATCTGGCATGAGGTTATACGCTTTATCTGCATACTCAAGTGCACGCGCATCTCCCTGCTCGTAATAAATCCAGGCCAGATTATTTAACACTGCCGCGTTCTTGGGTTGAATCGCGAGGGTTTTCTGGTAATAATCGATGGCTTCTTTGCGCTTTCCGTCAGATTGATATGTGGTTGCCAATGCAATGAGTACCCCGACATCCTGGGGATGCTCAGCCGACCATTGTGTCAGTATCTGATACGCACCTGCAGCATCACCAGCCTGTTTGCGGGCTTGCGATAGACGAATTGCAAGCGCACCACTTTTATTGCGTTGATAGGCATTATCATAAGCTATAGCGGCTTTTGTGTAGGCGCGTACCGCCATGTGAATATTACCCTCAAGCTCATAACCTGCCGCAATCTTGGGTTGTTGCTGCTGAACCTGGTGGGCGAGGCGCAATGCCTCTGCGGTTCGATTATCACGCATTTCCAGATCAGCCAGTGCGACGGCAGCTGGCACATAGTTAGGGTCAAGCTTGAGCGCTTTGTTGAGGCTGGTTGCCGCGGCCTTGGAATCTTTTGCTGCAAGTTGCGCGGTGGCAAGCATATGCTGTGCCTGGGGAGATTGCGGAAGCTTATCTGTTAATTTACGGAAAGTTGATAATGCACTACTGGTTTCGCCAGCAGCTAATTGTGCTTGCGCCAATGCTTGCAGTGCAATGGGATTATTTGAGTGTTCTACAGCAATGCCCTGCGCAGCACTTAAAGCCTTGAGAGGTTCATTTTGGCGCAGATGTATATTAATCAGCAACAATACTGGCTCAAGGGCTTTAGGGTTTCTTTCCCGGGCTTTTTCTAGCCACGCCATAGCTTCTTTTTGTTTATTCGCGGCGGCCGACAAGCTCGCCAGGCCGATCATGGCAGCCACATGCTTATCATCATATTTGAGGACAGCATTATAGCGCTGCTCCGCTTGCTGCGGTTTTTTCTGTTCTGTATCAATGCGTGCCAGATTCATATGTGCGGGGGTAAATTCAGCCTGCACCTGCAATGCACGTTCAAATTGCTTGCGTGCAGAAGCCAGATCTTTTTTGCCGAGATATGAGATGCCAATAAAGTTATAGGCCACAGGGTTCCTGGGATCTTTTTTTGCCATTTGTTGAGCCGTTTGCAATGCCTTGTCATAATTTCGTTTTTGCAAATGGCTAAGTACCAACAATACATCGGCCTGCGTCGGTTCCTGACCCAGTTCAACAATAGATTCCAATTCTTTGATTGCCACCTCGGTTTCACCCGCTGCAAGATGACTCATTGCCAATTGGGTGCGTATATCTGCGGCATTAGGCGCCAACACAGCTGCCTGCTCCAGATATTCAGTACCTTTATCGAGCTTGCCGCTTTGCATGTAAGCGCTTCCCAGCAATGCCAATAACTGGGGGTCTTTATCATTATTTTTTAAAGCAGGCTCAAGTATTTTAATGGCTTCCTGGGGTCGTTTGAGCTTCATTAACGTGGCAGCTAATAACCGCCGGGCAGCTACTTGCTCTGGCACGGCATCCACATAGCGTGACAGCTCACTTTCTGCTTGTGAAAACTGATTCTGCAAGTAATGTACATTGCCAAGCAACAACAGGCTGGGTAAATGTTCGGGAATTACTTTTAAGACTTGCTGCAGCGAGTCCTGAGCGGCATTCAGGTTTTTCTCCTGAAACGAGGCATGCGCGCTCAAATAATTGGCAAGCGGGTGGCCAGGCACCCGGCTGCGTACGGCATCAATGTCTTTTTTAGCTTCAGCCACTTTACCCAAGGCGAGATGCTCTGCGGCACGGCCCAAATATGCGGGTACATTGTCTGCATCAAGTTGCAGGATTTTCTGAAATGTCTGTAGTGACTCTGCATGACGCCCAGCGGCTCGCTGCAGATCCCCTTTCATTATCCAGGATTCAATACTTTTTGGATCGGCTTTCAGGGCCTGCTCAGTCATTGCCAGCGCTTGATCAGGTTTTTTTTCCATGAAGGCAATACGAGCCTGCCCAATTAAAGCATCGGGAAAGTTCGGACGTGTTGTGAGCGCCTCCTGATACTTTTCTTTTGCCTGGTCAGCTTTGCGTAAGGCCAGTTGGGCATGCCCGTGCAGAGTTAAAATACCTGCTTTGAGTTCCGCTGTAGCATTGGCAGGTTGCTGGATTTCTTGCAGTACAGATTCATTACGGCCTTGCAGCAAATAAGCTTTACCTAGCGGAAAAAGCACCCTATCGCTCGATATACCTAAATCCTGTGCACGTTTCAGTTCTTTGGCAGCAGACGGGCCATCGCCCATCTTCAGATAAATTTGACCCAGCATAAACCGTGCTTCTTTATCATCAGGATTTTCTTGCAGCGCATTTTTAAGTTGAATAATAGCAGCTTTAATATTGCCTTGTTGCAAGTAATTTTTAGCTTCGCTCATCAATTGTTGGTTATCTTTGGCATATGCCACCGTAATATCCAACGCTGTGAGGTGTAAAGCTGTAACCACTGATAACGCCCACACAGAAAGCCGTGGCGTGATTTTATTTGTATCAGTATTATTTTTCATTGGTTATCTCCCAAAAAATAAAATGGTTCAGAGTTTTTCTTTAAGACCATATTTATTGATTAAATCGTAAAGCGTGGGCCGACTGATGCCGAGTACATCGGCGGCTTGAGCTACATTGCCATTAAACCAGCTCAACGCTCTGATAATGGCCTGACGCTCCGCATCATCACGGATCTGCCGTAAATTAAGTGGTGTTGATTTGGCCTGACCCTTACCGCCCACGTTATTTTTTGCAACAAACTCCAGATCTTCCATTTCGATGTAATCGCCCTCGCCCATGATTACTGCACGACTAATGCGATTTTCCAGTTCGCGAACATTTCCAGGCCATTCATAGGCCTCAATCGCTGCCATGGCGGTTTGATTGAAATCACGTCGGGGTTTATTATGTTGCACACAATATTTATCTAATAATGCACGAGCGACCAGTGGTATATCACCTTCGCGCTCACGCAAGGGAGGAATGTGAATAGTCAGTTCACTTATACGATAATACAGATCCTCACGAAACTGACCGGCGCGTACCTGCTTCAGAATATCCTGATGTGTAGCACAGATGACACGTACATCAACGGCAATCTCTTCACGCCCACCGATACGTTCTATGACACGTTCCTGTAAAAAACGTAAGAGTTTAGCTTGCAAGGCTATGGGTAAATCACCTACTTCATCCAGGAAAAGTGTGCCGCCCTCTGCATGCTCTATTTTCCCCCGCACTTTTTTGTTAGCGCCGGTAAATGCGCCTTTTTCATAACCAAATAATTCACTTTCGAGCAGTGTTTCGGGAATTGCCGCGCAATTAAGGGCGACAAAACGCCGTTCGGCACGGTTGCTCAGGTCATGAAGAGCATGTGCAAACAGTTCTTTGCCAGTGCCGCTTTCGCCTAATAACAACACTGTCACATTTGTGGGGGCTACTTTTTCGACGGTACGGCATACCTTAAGCATTTGCGGACTGGAAGCAATGATGCCCGATAGCGGTGATGTGCTGCGTTGCGCTGCAGCCAGTGCGAGATTTTCAGTTTCTAACTGATGTAGATGAAAGGCACGATTTACAATCAGTGATAAAATCTCTGAATCAACCGGTTTTTGATAAAAGTCATAAGCACCCAAGGCAATAGCACGCACTGCATTTTCGCGATCATCATTGCCTGTTACTACAATCACCTTGGTACGGGGAGCAATAGCAATAATCTGTTCTAGGGTGGCCAGTCCTTCGGTTGCACCACTGGCATCGGGGGGTAAGCCAAGATCAAGTGTAACAACCAGCGGTTCGTAAAGGCGTAGTTGCGCTAAAGCGGTTTCACGGTCACCCGCCACTACCACATCCAAACCTTCAAAGCACCACTTTAACTGACTCTGTAGGCCGGGATCGTCTTCAATGATCAATAATGTATTTTTTTTTACCGTACTCACTCAATTTACTCCTGGCCTACCGTGTCTATGGCCTGTGCTTAAGGAACGGGTAATTGAAACGCTTCTGCCGTGGAGACTGCCAGCGGAATGCGGACACGAAATAGAGTGCCCTTACCGGGTGCGCTGACCACATCCACATCACCGCCCAACTCACGCACTACTTCACGGCTCTGATACACACCAATACCCATGCCTGCGTTCCCCTTAGTAGTTTGAAACGGCTGAAACAAGCGTTCGCGAATAAAACTTTCATCCATTCCGTGACCGCTGTCTTCGACTTCCAGTACCGCCTGCCCTCCTCCATTATTGTCTACGCTGGGTCCTGTGCTGTATAGGCGCACTTTCACATACCCCTCAGGTGGCGTAGCATCCTGTGCATTTTGTATAATATGCCCAAATACGGCGGCCAGCCGATCCCGGTCTGCCTGTATGCGCAAACGATTCTCGGCGCATTGCAGTTCGGCCACGGGCTTCACGTGAGCGCGCGTTGCAACGACTTCACGTAACAGCGTATCCAAATCTAACAATTGGCTGACAGTATGTGGTCGCACGCTGCCTGCCCGCAACTGGGTAAGGAGTCGATTCATCTTCAATGTGGCATTTTCAACGGTATTAATGGCATCTTCCATGAACGCCGGGTTATTTTTATGTTTTGCTGCATTGGATACCACGAGAGCCAGCTGTGCTACCAGATTTTTCAAGTCATGCACAACAAAGGCTGAAAGCCGATTAAACGCTTCAAACTGACGTGCCTGGACCAAGGCCTTGGTGGCTTCAAGTTGAGCAATATAACTCGCCGCCTGGCAGCCAGCAGTTTTTAACAAATCCCGATCTTCCCAATTAACCACCCGTGCTGCCCGTGGCTGCATTAATACCATGAACCCCAATACACGCTGATGCAAAATCAAGGGGATCACCAGCCAGGCGCCCTGAGGCATTTCACTCAGTTCGCGCAACCATTGGGGCAGATCCAAGCCGGTATAAAAATCCGGTGTTTTAGCATATTGCTCAAGGTCAATAATCCATTGACGCGTGTCCAGAAAGCGGATCAAGGAGCCACTTTCCGTATCGTTAAGCGCTACATTCTGACCGACATTCCACCGTGCCAGTAGCACAAATGCTGACGTGCCATCATGGCTGGATGGCACCATTGTGTCCTGGCGCCACCATACCAACCCTGCAGGGCTATCCACAATCTGTGCGAGAGCCTGTATGGCGCGTTCACGGCCAGGAATGGATGACCGGGGTTGGCCGGCCTCGCCCCCCGCCAGAGTACGGATAAAGTGCAGCCATTCTTTACGGTAATCATATTTATGGCTGAAAAAATGTTTATTAAAAAAGACTTTGACCCGAGCCCGCACGTGTCCAGAAGTGATCAAGATGAGCAATATAACCGCGGAGCCAAACAGGAAGATCACCTGTGCCGCTGTGCCCCAGGTACCACCATAGAGACGAATATAATATCCGGCGGCGGCCATCACCAGGAGATAGAGACCCGCTCCCATCAAGGCGGCAGTATGAAAAACAATGCCTCGTGAAACAAAGACATCCAGTGACCACTGCGGGTTACGTGCGGCAGAAAATGCAATCAAGGGTACAGCGAGCGCGGTAATCATACCCCGGGCATTCCAGAGATCCATATCAACACGCTGTAATAACAGGGCATCGGAATACATAAATAAATCATATGCAAACATGCCACCAATGCCCAGGCACAGGAATTTAAGCGCCCACCGGCGCTCCGGCACGGTGTTGCGATAAACCTGTTCGACTAACCCCAAGCCGATGATGGACAAAAACATCTGGCCGAAGATATTGATGTACAAGCTGCCGCCCCCATACAGCAACACGAGTAACACCAGGCACATACCTAACACCATTGCGGTGAGCGTCTTCAGCCGGGCAGACATGGGCGCGGCTATTTCTACCGGATGTAATAATCGGATCAAAAATGCAAACCATACTGCGTTGCGTATGATTTCCAGGAGCGGTACGAGCAGCGATACGGGGTAATTACGTGCTGTATAATAAGCAATTATTCCTGCCCACAAGACAGTGACCATGCACGCGCCGACTAATAATGCCCCCTGCAGCCGTCCCCGCCAACTGGTGAGTAATAACAGCGATAGCCCTAAAAACAGCAGTGCAGCGACCGAGTAACTGATGACACCGATATCAAGCATATTAGTTATTGATTTTACACATGTACTGATCCGCTAAGAGCACAAAAGACATGAAATAGCTTTGCATAGCACAGTTTGCCCTATGTTTGCTTTTGAATAACAACTCTCTGTAAATTCGTTGAATCCGGGACACGTATATCCCATTTCCATCAGTCAATATATCCCTATTTGCTTTTAAGCGGGGAGAAGGCTACGGAGCCGGAGTAAATTCATTCTGGGATAACACCGCCTGGGTATCGCATAGCGCTCCTTCCTGTGGCGGCTATCCCTTTCGTTTTTTTCATAGTTTTTCGTGAGTAACCCCCTTCCCCCAGGCAATAATCCCGTTTCACGTTCAACGAGCGCCTCTGCCCCACAAAATTACTTCGGCGGTCTGAAATAGAATCAGCAGGTCAAGAAACAGGCTGTAATTTTTCACATAATATAAGTCGTATTGCAATTTTTCCACTGCATCTTTCTCAGTGGAACCATATGGATAACGGATTTGGGCCCAGCCGGTAATCCCGGGTTTAACGCGATGGCGCTCGGCATAATAAGGAATGGTTTGTGAAAGCTGCTCGACAAACATCGGCCGTTCCGGCCGTGGCCCGACAAAGCTCATTTCACCTTTTAATACGTTGTACAATTGCGGCAGCTCATCAATACGCACCTTGCGGATAAAAGCGCCGACCCGTGTTACGCGGCTGTCATTTTTGCCTGCCCACTGTGGACCATCTTTTTCAGCATCATTACACATACTGCGAAATTTCAGTACCTGAACCAATCGCCAATTCTGGCCTACCCGTACTTGGCGATAGAGAATCGATCCAGGGCTTTCCAGCTTGATAGCAAGTGCGGCGATGATCATGAACGGCCACGCCACTGACAGCAGCAGCAGGCTCGCTACAATATCAAATACCCGTTTGGTATATGCCTGAAAAAATCCGCTTAAAAATCCATCTGAAAAAATTAACCAGCTGGGGTGCAATAAATCCAGTCGGATTTTGCCGCCCTGCCGCTCGAAGAATGTCAACATGTCTACCACGTCGATGCCGCTCATCTTACAGTCCAGAAGCTGATGTACCGGGAAACCCTTGCGGCGATCCTCAACAGCAACGACGATTTCATCGATCCGCTGCTGGTCAGCATATTCCAGCAATGGAACGTCAAGATGTACTATATGTTGGGGGGAGATTACATCCTGTTCACCGAGGACATGGGCATACGCCACAATAACAAAACCGAGTCTATCTACTTTGCGGCGCATTTGCTGAGCAAGTTCAGAGGCACGCTTGCCCGTGCCCAGTACGAGAATACGCCGTTTCATGGCATCCTGATTCACTACTTTAAAGAATATAATCCGGGTTATTACAATGGCAGTGAGCGCCGCAGCAAAAGACAAACCAAAGGCACCACGACCTAAAAACAGAGCTGGGAAAAGATAGAATACAAAGCTCATGGCCGCGAAGCCCAACACAATACTGATGCCGATACGCAGCAGCATACCCGCGACGCCGTCGCGCAGATTGCTCTTGTATAAACCCACCGCTGTCATTACGCTGATCATTACCAATGCAAAAAGCAAAGCCTTGGGTAACAAGGGCCCAACGGCTCTGAGAGGCTGGTCTTCACCTGCAAATCGCAATGATGCGCCCAAGTAAATGGATGACACCAAAATTACGACCTCGATCACTCCTAGTATCAGGAATGAATGAGGCACATAATGCTTAAATAAGCGAACCATGAATACGTATCTCTCCTTTTAAGTAAAATGCAAAAGTCCTTCTTGCAACGGAAGTTTAGGTGCAGCCCTGCCGCCCCAGACTGGGGGTTCTTTGCCTTAACCCTGTAATTTTGATATTGTTACATTTTAGCCGCTTATGAACCTCGGAATAATACCATGAAAATCACTATCTTCGGCTCCGGCTACGTCGGATTGGTTACCGGCGCCTGCCTGGCGGAGGTCGGTAATGAGGTGTTGTGCGTCGATATCGACGCTCGCAAGATCGACATGCTTAAGCGCGGGGAAATTCCCATCTATGAACCCGGCCTGGAAACACTGGTTATCAGCAATAGCCAATCGGGGCGGTTGGCGTTCACCACCGACATTGCGGCGGGGGTTGCCCATGGCCTGTTCCAATTTATCGCCGTGGGTACTCCGCCAGATGAAGACGGCTCGGCCGATTTGCAATACGTGGTGGCCGTTGCTAAAAGTATCGGTGAGCATATGGACAGTTATCGCATCATCGTCAATAAATCCACAGTGCCCGTCGGCACCGCTGACAAGGTACGCAGCACTGTAGAAAATACTTTAAGTATACTTGGTAAGAATATTGAATTTGATGTAGTTTCAAATCCTGAATTCCTTAAAGAAGGTGCTGCCATTGATGATTTCATGAAGCCTGACCGTGTCGTTATCGGCACCGACAACCCGCGCACCACTGAATTGTTGCGCGCCCTGTATGCCCCGTTTAACCGCAACCATGAACGTTTGGTGGTTATGGATATTCGCTCAGCAGAGCTGACCAAATACGCCGCCAATGCCATGCTGGCCACGAAAATCAGCTTTATGAATGAGTTGGCCAATCTCGCTGAACGCCTCGGTGCGGATATTGCGCAGGTGCGTTTGGGTATCGGCTCGGATCCGCGAATTGGTTACCATTTTATTTATCCTGGTTGTGGTTATGGCGGCTCGTGCTTTCCCAAAGACGTGCAGGCGCTGGAGCGTACAGCTCAACAGGTGGGTTATAAGGCCGAGTTACTTAGCGCCGTAGAGGCGGTAAATAACCGACAAAAACACATATTATTCAACAAAATAAATAAACACTTTAAAGGGAAGCTGGAAGGTCTTACCTTCGCCCTGTGGGGCTTGGCCTTCAAGCCGAATACCGATGATATGCGTGCTGCCCCCAGCCGCAGCCTCATGGAAGCCCTGTGGGAGCGCGGGGCGCGTGTCCAGGCCTATGACCCGGCCGCCATGCAGGAAACCCAGCGGATTTATGCCGACCACCCTCACCCCCAACAGGCTCTTACACTCTGCGACTCCCCCGCCGATACATTAATAGGTGCCGATGCCTTGGTAATCGTTACGGAATGGAATGAGTTCCGTAGCCCGGACTTTGGCAAGCTTAAAGCTACGCTCAAACAACCGCTGGTGTTCGATGGCCGTAACCTGTATGACCCACGTTTGCTCGCCAAAGAAGGATTTACCTATTACGCTATTGGGCGGGGTGCGTCAATTTTATAAAGCACGCAGCGCTGGAAGCGAACGACCCCCGCGGGATCTTTGATGTTATTCCGAGCGAAGAGAGGATCTTAAGAGACCTCTCTTCGTTTGCCGTACAAGGATGTACAAATGGTGTGGAGCACAGGATGTGCTGGAGCAGCCGGGATGACAACGCTTCGTGCGGAATGACAACAAACGCCGCGCAGAGATGCGCAAGTGCCGTGAGCGCAGGAGCGGCGGGGCATTCGACCCTGAGAGATTAAATATACATACAAAATCAAAGGATAAAATACAATGCTAACCTTGGATAAAACAAAAATCGGCATGATTGGCCTGGGCTATGTCGGCCTGCCGCTGGCGGTAGAATTCGGAAAGCACTTCCCGACTGTGGGCCTGGACATCAGCGCGCCGCGTATTGCCGAATTGCGGCAGGGCAAAGACAGTTCGCTGGAAGTTGATGCCGACGAACTGGTTCAAGCC
>JBKJTS010000181.1:0-9989 GCA_046590885.1 Gammaproteobacteria bacterium | reverse complement strand
CCACCAACAAATGGAAGGGTGAAACCAGCCGCGAATGGGGAGTTCCCATCGAGATGAGCGCCGAAGTGAAGCAGCGAGTAGATGCGATATGGGAAGAACTGGGGATTCCATAATTTTGAATTAATACTAAAATTTGTTGTGCTGGAAAGATTGGACTCCAGTACGGCAGCGTTCCAGCATAATTATTGTAATCACGACAGATAGGAGGAGTGTTTTAACATTTTGAGATGCCAAAAAAACGCCCGACACCGGTGTTGAACCCATGTCGAGCGTAATGTTGCAGCTACCAGCCAGGATTACTTGGCGGGCAGTAGTCCTGCAGCCTTGATTTTGGCTGCGTCGGTATCACCGTTAATATTGGTAATCACGAGCTTGCCGTGTCCCTGCTTGTAATCATTGCGAAAATCGTAAACGGCCCCCATAACCGCCAGCTTGCCGTCCTTGACTTCTGGAGCGAATTTCTCCATGGCGAAAGCAATCTGGTTGTTGACGTTGGCTTCTACGCTGGCCATTACTTCTTTGTTATCCGCTGCATTCTTGCCGGGCACTTTGATGGTGTCGAGCTCGCGCTTGATAGGCGCTTCTATGCCGGTATAATCACCCATCGCTGCTTTCACCGCGCCGCATGCCGAATGGCCAATCACCAATAGCAAGGGTGTATGCAAATGACGCACCCCATACTCAACAGAACCTTCGGCGGTTGTTACCTGATTGCCGATATCACGTATCATGAACAAATCCCCCTCGGGGTCTTTATCCAGTGCATGAGTATGCACGCGCGAGTCGGAACAGGTGACAACCGTGGCGCGAGGTTTTTGCCCTTTGATGTGTCCGTCAAAGTGGCTTGTTTTTTTTGATTTAACGAAGCTCTGGTTGTCTGTCACGAGATTCTTGACGATGGCTCTGATTTGCTCTTTTTCGTTTCCTGCAGCGGTAGAGGAGTGAGTGTCCCCTGCCATGGTGTGTCCTGCAAAAAAGAGTGCGGGCAAAGACAGAACGGTGAAGCAGGCTTTTACTGATTTATGCATCTAGAATATCCTCCACTATTAAATATTGAATTATATTTGATTTTTAAAAACAATTAATCCATTAGCGTTTTGAGATGATCGACCCCGCTATTTGCACACCGTGGCACCCTCTTTTTCATCCCCACCTCTTTTGAATGTCTTGAAAAAACCAAAAGAACCAAGAGAAACAACCAGCATGGAATAAAGGCTGACTATATTATAATTACACGGGAATACGTGGATAGCAAGCCCAATTATAGATTGAAATTGTTAGCCTGGGTGATTGGTCCAAATGATCCTTGCGACCACTTTTTCCAGCTACTCTCGCAGAAAGTAAATTTTTTATATTTTTAATTAACATGATAAAGATTTGCTTATGGATTTCAGACTCGGAACAGTGCCAGGATTTAATGAGAGGCAGGTAAACCGGTGTCGAGCGTCGGGTAAAGGAGTTCCACGCCCAACTCTTCACGCATCTTGCGGTTATCAATGCGCCGTGACTCTTCCAGAAATGATAACATTTCAGCGCTAAGATGTGTTCGTGCTTCGTCCATGCTGATCGCTGGCGGGCGTGGCAGCCCGAGTAGATCGGCGGTTTTGTTGAAGTACTCGGTCATTGACCCGGGATTACCATCGCTGACGTTATACACTTGGGTGGTGTGACAAAGCTGTGCGTGAGGCAGGGATGTCACTTCCATGGCATTTGCCGTTCCCTCCGTTGGCGCTCTTCCTTGTACGGCAGTCGTTGACAGCATTCTACCTCGGCCGCCATTTACACATCTGGATGCGGCGGCGATGCAGATACGTGCCAGATCATCCGCATGAATACGGTTGCTGTAGGGGGCTTCTTCCGCGTGCACCACCGGCACGCCTTGCCTGATGCGTTCAGTGGGTAAGCGGCCAGGCCCATAGATCCCTGGGACGCGCAGGATTACCACCGGTACACCTGTGCTGTGCTGCCAGTCTTGCAATGCTCTTTCCGCATCCAGGCGGCGCACCCCGCGTTCGCTGCGGGGATGGGTAGGTGTGTCTTCAGTTACCCAGGCACCCTGGCAGTCACCATAGACGCCACTGGTGCTAATGTAAACTATTTGAATCGGCCTGTTTTCCGGCGTGATTGCTGCAAGCAGGGCGCGCAGGCGCGGGTCTGTCGTGCCAGTGGTGGGCGGTGGGGCAAAATAAAATAGCAGGGTAGTTTTGAGCGGCAAATGCGTCAGGCTGGCAGCGTCATCCAGGTTGCCATTAACGAGGGTAATGCCAAGATCAGTTAAAGACTGGGCACGTTCCACAGAGCGAACCAAGGCGCTTACCCTCCCGTGCTGCGCCATCCACAATTTTGCGGTGCGTTGACCAATGTCACCACAGCCGATGATAAAAGCATTAAGCATATTATTCTCGCTTTGAGGCACCTGCTTTTGGTGTAAAATTAGCCTATG
The DNA here is from genome assembly GCA_046590885.1 of Gammaproteobacteria bacterium. Classification (GTDB taxonomy): domain Bacteria; phylum Pseudomonadota; class Gammaproteobacteria; family Ga007554. The sequence continues at coordinate 7,546 of JBKJTS010000181.1, read as the reverse complement.
ATTAATGTTCAGCATAGCAAAATCAAGCCATGACTTTCAAAGTTCATGTCGAATCTGGCGTGCGTGATTTTACCGTGGCCGCTGGCGAAAGCATTATCGACGCTGCTGTGCGGCAAGGCGTCATGTTGCCATATGGGTGCCGTAATGGCCAGTGTGGGGCGTGCAAAGGCCGGGTACTGGCAGGACAGGTGGATTATGGTACGTATTCTGTATACGCTCTAAGCGAGCAGGAAAAAGCTGCGGGCCTGGCGTTGTTTTGCCGGGCAAGACCACTGACGGATATCATTATCGAGCCGCGCAGCACAGATGCGGCCGGACAAGACATTATAATAAAAAGGTTACCGTGTCGGGTGGAAAAGAAAGAATTGCTTGCGCCCCATGTGATGCGTTTGTATCTCAAGCTGCCCAATACCGAGCGCCTGCAGTATGTGGCCGGGCAATATATTAATATTGTATTGCGTGATGGTCGCAAACGCAGTTTCTCCATAGCCAACTGGGAGGAGCCAGTGCCGCCAGAAGGTTGTTCTAAGGCATCAAGCGTTCGCGAAGCTGGTCTATCTATGGACAGCGCAGGAAGCCAAACCCGGCCATCGATCGCATCTCCAGGAGGATGGGTCGAGCTACATATTGCTGCGGTGGCAGGCGGAGAATTTACTGCCCATGTTTTTGATGTCATGAAAGAAAAAGATATCCTGCGCATCGAAGGTCCATTGGGTGATTTCACCCTGCGTAAAGATTCGGCTCGCCCGATCATTTTTCTTGCGGCAGGCACCGGTTTTGCGCCGATAAAAGCCATCATCGAACACGCCTTGGCGGAAGGTATCCAGCGTTCCATATACCTGTATTGGGGTGCCACTACGCGTGCCGGTTTATATCTGGAGAGCGTGGTGCAAGAGTGGGTAAGTAAGGTAGACCACCTGAAATATGTGCCTGTATTGTCGTGCCCAGCGCCTGCGGATTGCTGGCAAGGTAAGCTAGGCTATGTGCAGGATGCTCTGGTGGCAGATTTCTCAGATTTGCAGGATTTTGAAGTTTATGCGAGCGGAGCCCCTGCCATGATTCATGCAGCACGGCAAACCTGCCAGGCCTTGGGATTGCCGCTGGATCATTTTTATTTTGATGCGTTTGAGTTTGCTGCGGATAGGGGGTCACTATAAGCGTAAGCAAGCGGGTAAGATCTGGCGGACTCCTGGTAGAAATAAGGAAGCATAGCTGAGGCGGATGTATCCCAGCAGTGCGTATGCTGAATAAAGTACAAGGTATGAGCTTCTTATGCAAAATATGCTATGTACTGCGTATGCTATGTACTGCGTATATTGATGAGACCTTTAAAAACTTGGGTTGCGGGCCGATGATTATAGTGAGACTCCGCATCTCCTGATAAAATACTAATGTGATATTTATTTATTAAGTTATTGAAATTTAATTAAAAATATAATTTCTGATAGAGTGAAGTATCAATACTTTTCGCTAGCACAGGCTTACATAAACCGTGTCATTCCCAGCGCAGTGATCTCCTTCTGTCGAAATCAAGTAACGGCGGTGTTAATCTGGGTAACACAGCCAACACTATATGGATGAGGTATTGATTTTTGGGAAGATGACCCCATTAACTTTCAGGGTGTTGATGCGGCCTATTAGGTTTTTTGATGAATTTTAGTTACAATCAAATCACCATGAAAGAAGACTCACAGGATAATCATGACGATGGGTTAGCACTCGAGGAGGCCAAGCCTAAACTCAAGCGCCCACCGTTATACAAGGTGTTGGTATTGAATGACGATTATACGCCAATGGAGTTTGTCGTCTATATTCTGGAAGTATTTTTTGGCATGAATCAGGAAAAAGCCACGCAGATTATGTTGCACGTACATACACGCGGGGTAGGTGTGTGTGGTGTATATACGCGGGATATTGCTGAAACCAAGGTGGCACAAGTAACGCAGTGCGCCCAGGAAAATCAGCATCCATTGAAATGCATGATGGAAGAAGCGTAGTCATTTTCTGCAGTAATTTCATGTTGAAGGAAGGAACGGGGTAATTATTTATTTATGGTAGATTACTGAGAGGGTGTATCAATGTTAAGCAAAGACCTCGAGTTTACGCTTAACCTCGCGTTCCGCGAGGCACGCGACAGAATGCACGAATTCATGACTGTGGAGCACTTGCTGCTCGCCTTGCTCGATAATCCTGGCGCAGTGGCGGTATTACGTGCGTGCAGCGCCGATATTGAGATGCTTAAAAAAGACCTTGCCGCTTTCGTTGATGAGAATACCCCATTGCTGAATGGGCAAGACAAACGCGATACACAGCCGACCCTTGGCTTTCAGCGCGTACTGCAGCGTGCCGTATTTCATGTGCAGTCTTCTGGTAAAAAAGAAGTTCTCGCGGCGAATGTTCTGGTTGCCATTTTTGGTGAGCAGGATTCGCAGGCGGTGTATTTATTGGGCAAGCAAAATATTACGCGTCTTGATGTAGTGAACTACATTTCCCACGGCATTTCCAAAGTACATGGTGACGGTGAGAGCGCATCCCCTGCGTCAAGTGATGATGAGGCAGGCGGAGATGCACCGGCAAAAACCCCCCTCGAAAGTTTTGCTGTCAACCTTAATCACTTGGCACGGCGCGGTAAAATTGATCCGTTAATTGGTCGCAAGCATGAAATTCAGCGCACCATTCAGATCTTGTGCCGTCGCCGCAAGAACAATCCGTTATATGTCGGTGAAGCAGGCGTGGGTAAAACTGCGTTAGCTGAAGGCCTGGCAAAAATGATTGTGGATGGCGAAGTGCCTGAAGTACTAGCGCACAGTACTGTCTATTCGCTGGATTTAGGAGCGCTACTGGCCGGCACTAAATATCGCGGTGATTTTGAGAAACGTCTGAAAGGTGTCATCAATCAGTTGCAAAAAGAGCCTGGCGCTATTTTGTTTATTGATGAAATCCATACCATTATTGGCGCAGGCGCGGCATCCGGTGGCGTGATGGATGCGTCGAACCTGATCAAGCCGGTGCTGGCTTCAGGCGCGTTAAAATGCATCGGTTCTACAACCTATCAGGAATACCGTGGCGTGTTCGAAAAAGATCGCGCGTTGGCGCGGCGCTTTCAGAAGATTGATGTCGCAGAGCCTACTGTTGAAGAGACGGTGCAGATTCTTGAAGGCTTGAAATCGCGTTTCGAAGAACATCATCATGTCAAATATTCCAAGCAGGCATTGCGTGCAGCGGCGGAGTTAGCGGCACGTTACATTAACGACCGTTTTTTACCTGACAAAGCGATTGATGTGATTGACGAAGTCGGCGCGAACCAGCATTTATTGCCGGTTAACAAGCGCAAGAAAGTGATTAATGTCAAAGAAATTGAAGACATTATTGCCAAGATTGCGCGCATCCCGCCAAAAAGCGTTTCCAGTTCTGACAAAGGTGTGTTGCGGCACCTGGAACGCAATCTGAAAATGCTCGTGTTTGGCCAGGATCAGGCTATTGAAGCTTTAGCCTCAGCGATTAAAATGTCGCGCGCCGGCCTGGGCAATGTGCAAAAACCCATAGGATCATTTTTATTGGCAGGGCCTACGGGGGTAGGTAAAACTGAAGTCACGCGTCAGCTCGCGCATGTCATGGGTATCGATTTGATTCGTTTTGACATGTCGGAATATATGGAGCGCCATACAGTATCGCGCCTGATTGGTGCGCCACCCGGCTATGTCGGCTTTGATCAAGGCGGCTTGCTCACGGAAGCTGTTACCAAACATCCGCACTCGGTATTGTTGCTTGACGAAATCGAAAAGGCCCATCCCGAGGTGTTCAATATTTTGTTGCAGGTAATGGATCACGGCACACTCACCGACAATAACGGGCGTAAAGCTGATTTCCGGAATGTGATTCTGGTCATGACGACTAATGCTGGTGCCGAACAGATGAACCGCAGTTCGATGGGTTTTGTGCATCAGGATCATGTCAGTGATTCCAGTGAAGCCATCAAGCGCCTGTTCAGTCCGGAGTTTCGTAATCGTCTCGATGCGACCATTCAATTCAAATCTTTGGATAGTGCGACGATTGCGTTTGTGGTCGACAAATTCATCATAGAACTTGAAACTCAGCTTGAAGAAAAACGCGTTACTCTCGAAATTGATAATGCGGCTCGCAAATGGCTGGCGCTGCATGGGTATGACGAAAAAATGGGCGCGCGTCCCATGGCGCGACTGATCCAGGAAAATATTAAGCGGCCTCTGGCAGAAGAACTGCTCTTTGGTAAGTTGGCGCGCGGAGGACACATCCGCATTTCCGTGCGGGATGAAAAGCTGGCGTTTGAACTGGAAGGTGCTGAGGAGTTACAGGAGAGTTAAGAGCCGGGAGAGTATTCCCCGCATTGTCATTTCGAGCGCAACGAGAAATCTTTGCCTCGAGTCTCGAGCGTAGGTGAAAGATCTTTCCGGATTTCTCGGCAACCGCTCCCTGCGTTGCTCTACCTTCCGCCATCCATGGCGGTCTCATGCAGTCAGCGCTACGCATGAAATGACAAACTGTCTGAAAATGTCAACAGATTAGCGTGCGCGGAAAATAATGCGACCTTTGCTTAAATCATACGGGGTCATTTCTACAGTCACCCGATCACCCGTCAAAATACGAATATAGTTTTTACGCATTTTTCCGGAAATGTGTGCAGTTACCACGTGTCCATTATCGAGTTGTACGCGAAACATGGTATTAGGTAGCGTATCCAATACCGCCCCTTCCATTTCAATATGATCTTCTTTTGCCATTCAAACAATGCCTTGGAGATAAAAAGTGGGTTTAGCTAAAAGGTTTTTAGCCCAGATATAACCCCTTATTATGCCTGAATTTTACCTGATTGGCAAAAAAGGATGATTGGGAATTTTTGACCTTTAAAGGTTGGAGAATTATGATACTATTAAACATACAATTGATTGACTGATTTTAAGATTGCGGTGGAGTTACAACAGCCCCTTTGCAAAGCTTATGTGTTGCACTTTAAGGATGAGGAATGACGGCCATGACAAACATTAATATGAAAACGATAGTGACAATCTTTACCCTAATGATGGGAAGTATACTAGGCGGATGCGCCGGTGGGGGCGGCGGCGGTACCAGCCCAGGGTCTGCGCCGGTAGTAGTGATTACCAGCCCAGCCAGAGATGCTACGGGAGTGCTGCTGACAAAACCCATTGCAGTGGCTTTTTCCAAAGCAATGAAAGCCGATACTTTTACTGCCACTTCATTTACTGCTAAAGCAAGCAGTGGTAGTGTCGTGACTGGTACGATCTCCTATGCCAATGACTTTGCCATACTAACACCTTCACCTTCCGCGTTGCTGCTGCCTAGTACACTCTATACTGTCACTCTTAGTGGAGTACAGTCAGCTGATGGTGGTACCTTGGCGAGTGACTATTCGTGGAGTTTTACTACTGGCCCGCTGGATCCGGGTTTTGGTAATGGCGGTGTAGTGATTACACCCGTATCATTATCGCTTGCGGATGGCGCGCGTGCGGTAGCCGTGCAGCCTGCGGATGGCAAGGTTGTGGCTGTAGGGTATGTTGATAGCGGTAGTGGAAATTATGATTTTGCCGTGGCGCGTTACAATACTAATGGCAGCCTGGATACAACTTTTAGTGTAGATGGCATTGTCACTACTGCAATATCAGCAAACCCCGACGAAGCGCGTGCTGTGGCAATTCAAAGTGATGGCAAGATTGTCGTGGTCGGCGTCACCTCTACTACTGCCACAGGCACAGATTTTGTGGTGGCGCGGTATAATTCCGATGGTACTCTGGATACCAGCTTTAACACGAACGGATTTATTATAAATGACTTTGGTACTCTGACTAATAATGAAGCTTTTGCAGTGGCCATTCAATCTATAGGCCCAAATGTCGGCAAAATAGTTGTCGTAGGCCAATCAGGCCCACTTACTGATACAGAGTTCGCTTTGGCTCGCTATAATACTAACGGTACGCTTGATGCTACATTTGGTGCAAGTGGCCTGCAGATTACACCTTTTGGGATTGGGGTAGATGCCGCTTATGCGGTTGCTCTTCAAAGTGATGACAAGATTGTGGTTGCGGGCCTTACCGACAGTATTTCAGGGCCTGGTGTGAATAACGACTTTGCTCTGGCACGTTATGAAGTGAATGGTATCTTGGATACAACGTTTGGTATTGCTGGAAAAGTGAAGACTGCGGTGGGCACCGCTGATGAAGGTGCTTTTGCAGTCGGGATCCAGTCTACAGGCAAGATTGTGGCGGCTGGCGCAGTTTTGAATACCGCCAGCAATAATAATGATTTTGGGTTGGTGCGTTATAACGGTAATGGCTCACTGGATATAACTTTTGGTGCAGCAAGCCTTGTGCCGGGGACAGTGCTTACTGATATGGCAGGAAGTAACGATGTTGCCCTGGCTATGATGATTGAGGCCGATAACAAGATTATGGTCGGTGGTGCGGCGTTTGTAACCGGCCAAGGCAATGATTTGGCTCTGGCACGTTATACCCCCGATGGCGCTGCAGACGTGGGGTTTGATGTCGATGGCAAAGTCGTCACTAATGTTAGCGCAGCTCATGATACGGCTTACGGATTAGCGTTACGACCCGGTGGTAAAGTGGTGCTGGCAGGTAGTACGGGCACCGGAGCTGCCACGAACTTCTTGCTGGTAGGCTTTGTTGCTCCCGTCGCTCCCTGATCAATGATGCGAATACATTCTCACTCTCAAATGAGAATGGTGGTGGCTGCACTCTTTTTATGGCTCAGTGGCTGTAACTGGCAAGGGGAAAGCCACCGCGATAATACCCAGGATAACTTAAGGGTAGTTTTTCAAATTCCTGTACAACAGACTAATGATCCCAATTCAACATTTGTTGGGGCATTGGTTGATGGTGTTATTGCAGTGGCTTTTTCGCGGCAAATGGATTTGTGTTCGTTTACGGCGGAATCGCTGCTAGTAAGCACTAACGGGCATTCAGTGAGTGGCTTTATATCTCATCGTCCCACTGATTCTTATCCCAGTGGATTTATACTTTTCCAGCCCGCCGCTTTGTTGACTTTTAACACCATTTATACGGTGACCATAAAGGCAGGCGTGCGGGCATTAGATGGCACTGTGCTGCCCCTCGACTATTCGTGGACTTTCAAGACAGTAGCACCCCCCCCGCCAAATAATTTTGGGGGGGGGCCTACCCCTGCCCCTGCGCCCAGCATTAGCCAGGCGGCACCATTGACGGCATCATCTATTACCTGTGAAACCTCGGCTGCGGCAATCCAGGCGGATGGCAAGATGATCGCTGCCGGGCATATTAATGGCCCGAATCTAATGCAGTTTGTCGTGGCTCGATATAGCGCTGGCGGGGGGTTGGATACTACATTCAGCAACGACGGCATCGCAACAGCGACCATCGGCACAGGACATTCCCAGGCACTTGCAGCGACGGTGCAGACCGATGGCAGGGTCGTGGCCGTGGGTGTGAGCTCTAATGCCACGGATAAAGATTTTGCATTGGCGCGATATCTGGCCGATGGCAGCTTTGATCCGACTTTC
>JBKJTS010000037.1:0-3349 GCA_046590885.1 Gammaproteobacteria bacterium | reverse complement strand
TCGTTAACCATTCGCTCTTGAATGCAAGATGATCAACAATTTGTTCACTATGTAGCACCACCCCGTTACCTGTCGTAAGGTCGTGTTGCGGAACTAACGTATAACTCTCCATGGTCTGGGTTTGGAGGGTATAAGTGGTTGGACTTTCCGAAACTTTCCAAGGGCCGCCACCCATTATGACGGGGTGGCCAGTAGCTAACCACGCAACATTGACGTTCGCAGTGCGTGCTATAACGATCAGTGCTGGACGGGTTGGCTCGCTTTGCCCTGTTAAGTATTGGCGTAAAACAGACTCTGAGAGTCCTGTTTCACGGGCAAAAGCCCGAATGCTTTTTCCCCCAATAGCTTGTTTGAGGCGCTCAGGAAAACGGCCTATCTCTCCGAAAGTCCCACCCACTTCGGGCCTTGGGGGTCCCGGAGGCTCCTTGTCACTCATGATGCATACTTGTATTTACCACAAATCTTTGGAGATTGCGCGTTATTACGGTTTTATGCGTGCAATAACGCTTGAAATTGACTTTATAACGCGCTATGCTGAAGCTATCTATATACCCTGCGAGCGTCCAAGAAACTTGGGTACTGCTTTATAATGCCTTGTTAGCTGATGTATACCTATACTTAGGGCTCTTACTATCAGCAGAACTAAATTTAAGTCTATCACATAACGTCTATTATAATGAACGAGGGGGCTGTATCACAACAAAATGGCAGTCCAATTTAAACCTAAGAACTTTGACTGTTTAGAAGGATGCATCGCCGTGATGCCTCAACAGCAAGACATCATTTGTAGAATCATCACCCATAATTTGTAATGTTCCATGTCTTTGATAGTACCCATGTTAAATTGCACGGCCATGCCTTAAAATTCTTCAATAAAAAAGAAAAAAATTGTGTATAAAAAAATCGTTTCACTTTTTTTATTTATCCGGACAGTATCTTATCGCTATTCTTTCTGTCCGTGCGCAAGACTGCGCGATCAGCTCCCATGCCTCACCTACTGACTTGATCGCACTGGGGATACTATACGCGGCGAATACTGTCTCCAGAGACATAAACAATACTCTGGTAACTAACACTGCGCGTAATTTCATCTATGCAGTCAATACCAATGCCAATAATATCTCTGCATATCAAGTCAATCTTGATACCGGTGACTTAACATTGGTGAATACGGCGTATACGGGGACACATCCTTACACAGTTGCAATAGCCAATGCCACCAAATTTGTGTATGTGGCAAACGCCAGCTCGCACACGGTTTCCGCCTACCGCATCGACGCTGCCAGTGGCGGCCTGACCTTGATTGACCAGCTAAATGCAGGCATGGGGCCTTTTTTTATCGCGGTGGATCCGAGCAATAAATTTGTCTACACGACCAATGCGGATTCACATAGCATTAGCATATATCGCATTGACGTCAGCACTGGCACGTTAATTCCCACCACTGTGGTAGGTGCCGCGCGTGGACCGGTGTGTATCGCCATCGCGCCCTTGGGTCGCTTCGCGTATGTGGCAAATGCTGGCGCCGCTACGGTTTCCATTTATCGGGTTGATATGGATAGTGGGGAGCTGTTTCCGACAAAAACCATTGCTGCAGGCGGGATACTCCCCGTTGCCATCGCCATTACTCCTTGCGGCCGCTGGGTGTATGTGACGAACTCTGGTTCTGCAAGTGTCTGCACCTATCAGACTGATGCCACCACAGGCACTCTGACGTGGACAAGAACAACGGCCACTGAATCTGCGCCTTACGCAGTTGCTATAAATTCGACAGGACGCTTTGCTTATGTAGCGAATACGGGGTCTGCCAGTCTTTCGATTTATCACATCAATATCGATAGCGGCGTTCTTACTCCGGCCGGAAAGGTGGATACAAACCCGGGGCCTACTTCAGTGATTTTAGATCCAGGTGGCCGGTATGCCTATGTGGCGGGCTTGTCAGGAATTTCGGTATATCATATCGATTCAACCAATGGGGGGTTGAGCCTGGTAGAGCCTTTAATGAAACGCTGATTATGTAAAAACAATTGTCGCTCAGCGCTTTAACCTAAAAACAGTGATTGAACCCTAGCCATTCGCAGCAGGTCCCTATCGCCGGTTTATTTACTCCGTAAATCAAACACGCTAATTACTGGCGCGTGATCCGATGGCCGCTCCCAGGCGCGGGGTGTTTTATCAATGTGGCACGACACGCAAACATCACGCAACGCAGCACTGGCAAGCACATGGTCGATACGCAATCCCATGTTGCGGCGAAACGCCGCCATACGGTAGTCCCACCATGAAAATTGATCGGGCGCGTGCTCAAACAGGCGGAAGGTATCGCACAATCCCAGATCGACAAGCCGTCGGAAAGCAGCGCGCTCCGGTTCCGAAAATAACACGTGACCCTCCCACAATGCAGGGTCATGCACATCACGCGACTCGGGAGCAATATTAAAATCTCCCAATAACAGGAGCTGCGGATAAAGCGCGCGTTGCGCTTCCACATACCCCGTGAGCTTTTCCAGCCAACCAAGTTTATATGAATATTTTTCCGAGCCTACCGCTTCGCCATTGGGAATGTAAACATTCAATACGCGCACCGTGCCAAACGTGGCGCACAATACACGACGCTGATGATCATCAAGATGGGGGATGTCAGTGACAATATCACTACCCGCAATACGGCTTAATATTGCCACGCCGTTATAGGTTTTCTGACCGGAATAAATGACGTTATAACCGGCCGCTTCGATCTCCGCGAGAGGAAAGTTTTTATCTTCTGTTTTGGTTTCCTGCAAGGCAAGAATGTCCGGCTGCTCGGTCTTGAGCCAGTCAAGCACCTGCGGCAGACGCACGCGTAATGAGTTAACATTCCAGGTGGCAATTTTCATTATTTTACCCAGCACTCAAAAAAGTTTATGATCCTAAAATGGCAATGGGGACTTGCTGAGAAGGATTACTATCCCTCAGATCCTGTTTAGGCCTATTTATTTTCGCGTAACCTGCTGAAAGCTATTCAATGCGCATCTGGACGCTCCATCCCAAATACCTTGATCCACGCGGCTTGGTGGCACTCTGGCGCGAAACTTTGCTTGCCCAGAAAGTGCTGCAAGGTGACACGAGAGGTTATAAATCACACCCGCAACTGCTGCGCTTTCGCGCGCAATCAAACCCAGTAGCTGCCATTGCCTGTTATTTGACAAGCATTCACGATAATGCGGTGGAGCGCGGTTATCACTTCGATGCTAGCAAAATATCACCCTACAAAACCGCAATAAAAATGATTGAAACCGATGGGCAGCTTTTATATGAATGGCAACATTTAAAAACAAAATTGCAATTACGGCATCCTGAACAATGTGCG
>JBKJTS010000173.1:0-7064 GCA_046590885.1 Gammaproteobacteria bacterium | reverse complement strand
GACAGGTGATGATGGAGCTTGGTGATACGCAGATGTCGCAGTGGTGGGGTCCGCTTACACTTTTATAATCCACTGCAACATCTGCGTATCACCAAGCTCCATCATCACCTGTCGCGTGACCACCGCAAACTGTTGATGGTTGATGGGGAGGTAGCTTATACCGGCGGTACAGGCCTTACCGACGATTTTGCTCGTGATTTTAACAACAACCGTAATCCCCCCCGCCGCCATTGGCGCGAAACAATGATTGAAGTGCGCGGGCCAGTGCTGGTCGACTGGCTAAGCCTGTTTCTGGAAAACTGGGAATATTCGACGCGCGAAGTTCTGGTGGTTAATACCCATGCCCCACTAGCGGTGGGAACTGAGCGGGGTCGGGTGACCATTGCCCAAGGCGCTGCGCATGTCGAAGTGAGAAGCTCGTTCGTTAATCACGGGCGTAATGCTCGGCAGCGTATCTGGGTCGCCACCGCGTATTTTGTGCCTTCCTGGAAAATCCGCCGCGCCTTGCGTGTGGCAGCGCGCCGCGGCGTTGATGTGCGGCTGCTGTTACCCGGGCCCTACACTGACCATGCCGCAATTCGCCATGCCGGGCGGCGCTTTTACTACGGATTGCTACGCCACGGCGTGCGGATTTTCGAGTACCAGCCGCGCTTTACCCATGCCAAGGTATCACTGTGCGACAACTGGGCATCGGTGGGTTCAAGTAATATTGACCGCTGGAATCTCTATTGGAATCTTGAGGCGAATCAGGAGGTTAACGACGCGCAGTTTGCAGCGCAAGTCGGCGAGATGTTCGAGGCTGATTTTGCGTTGAGCCGTGAATACCGCCTCGAGGAATGGCGCGCCCGGCCATGGTATTACCGCTTTCAGGAATGGTTTTGGGGCGGGGTGGATGCCGCCATGTCACGCCTCGTCAGAGATAAGCTCAGGCATAAGTTCAGGGACAAGGAAAAAGATTGAAAGTCTAAACCACAACCCCATTTACCAGCGCCATGAAAACCGCATAACCGCGTAAGTATCCTCATTATTAAAGGGCCGTACCGCGCTGTTAAATAGCCGCCATTCAACGCTGAGATCTTGTAAATCGAGGTACATATTTGCCCCCGGGTACCCCAAAACCATGTTGGCAGAAAAGCCTGGTGGTAAAGCAAACCGTCGATTGGGGTCGTAGGGCTTTAAAAATGAGAAGCGTTTATGGAGTCGTTCATTGGCTAGAAGACGCAGGACGCGATAAGTGCCGATTTCACTGGGATTGGCGTCTGGCTGCAAGCCGCCGGGTAAGGCTATCTCATGCGGACAGGCTGCGGACATCATCCCTGCGGGGCGCAGGCAATCTATAGAGCCCAGCGTGGGGCGCGCCGATATCAAGCTAAATTCCGTCCCTTCGCCAGAAATCGCACTGCCTGCGCAGACAAACAGCGCACCAGCAAAAGTTAGAAATGATATTTTTGCCATTATCAGTCTACGGGTAGTAAACCACACAGCTAATATCTCCGAAGAGGCAGGGAATATAGAGCAATTATCGCGCAAAACTTGCAGGAAAACTGTGCGGTATGTCACAAAATGAACAAAATTCATTGTAGAATATTCAACTTAAATTTGATTGGACGCATTCTTCCGCTACCCTCGGCGTGCTATTTTGGGTAAATCGCCCGTCAGCCCCATAGCATGACGCATGATGAGATTCTTAATTGGCGGAAGCCGATGAGTGAAAGCCAACCCCCGGCTGCGTAACCATCGCAATGGTTTAAAATCATTGCTAAACAATCGCTTGAAGCCATCCATTATAGCCATCATGGCAAGATTGTCACCTTTGCGCCAGCGCTCATATCTACGCAGTATACTATATGCGCCAACGTCCTTGCCTAAATTGTAAGCGTCCAGTATCACCTCTGCAAGGGTAGCGGCATCCAGCACGCCCAGATTTACTCCCTGGCCGGCCAGCGGATGCAGCGTGTGAGCGGCATCGCCGATGAGAGCCAGGCGAGGTGCCGTATAGGCGGTGGCATGTTGCAAGTAGAGGGGAAATGCAGCGCGGGAACCGGAGCTTGTCATCATTTTGCCCAGCTTGTTACCGAATGCTTGATCAAGCGCCGCAAGAAACGCGGTTTCGTCCATGGCTACCAATGCATCAGCGTGTTCTGGGGTGGTGGACCAGACAATCGAGCAACATCCATCATGGAGTGGCAAAAAAGCCAGGGGCCCGCAGGGCAAAAAGCGTTGCCAGGCGGTATCAAGGTGTGGCAATGCCGTTTTGACGGTGGCCACTACGCCTTTTTGTATATAGCTCCAGCCCCGTGTCGTAATGCCGGCCAATTGTCGCACCTTAGAGTGCGCACCATCGGCACCTATCACTAGTTTAGCGATAAGCTGGCGGCCCCGGTTTACATCTGTAGGCACGAGACCGACCCGCACGGCATCGGCAGTGATGTTTACAGACGCCACACTGGCAGGGCACAGCAAGGTGATGTTGCTGAAGGCGCGCAGCCGATCCAGCAGCGCTGCCTGGATGACGCGATTCTCTACAATATAGCCCAAGGTGTGCTCGCCGATCTCGGCGCTGTCAAAATGGATTTCGCCTTTATAAGGTGGGGTATGGATAGGCGCATAATCCTGGGGGCTGCCCTCATCCCATACATGCATTTCACGAAATGCGTTCATCCGCCGCGCTGTCATGCCGGGCCAGGCTCCCACCGCTGTGAAAATGCGTTGGGATGCGTGAGTGATGGCTGACACGCGCAGATCAATGTCATCATCAATCATAGTGTCAGCGGGCAATGGCTGGGCTTCAAGCACGGCGATACGCAAGGCACTTGATCCGAGGGCACACGCTAGCGTGGCGCCGACCATGCCCGCACCGACGATAATGATGTCGTAATCCTGCTGTATGATTTCCATAAAACTGTTCATTTGACGAATAGGGTGCCGGGTTACGCTCATACATTACATAACCCTTATATACACTAAGGACATAACTCTAGTTTATCACAGCACCCGGTAAGGGAGAGTAGGACTTCCTTAAGAATCATATAGAAATGACGCTATTCCCTGTGTCAGGGTGGCGCAATGGGCGTACCCGTTACATGCCATAGGCCACGCCTGGCCATATCAATGTCACAGAACAAAACTCCTTTTCTGCGCTTGGGGATACGCCAAAAAATGATTTTGGTGTTGTTGAGCACATTAATGCTGGCACTTGGGGTAAATGGCTGGTGGGCCATAGAGTGGCAGCAGGAAGACGGCCTCAAGGAAACCAATCGTCACGCGGCTGAGATTACGCGCTACGCGTCACGCACATTGGCATTCAGTGTGATGGGCTCCGACTATCCTGCCATTCAGCTCCTGCTTAACGAGCTGATTAAATCCCAAAATATCGAGTATGTGAAGGTTAGTAACGCCAAAGGTAAAGTCATGGCGGAAGCTGGAAAGCTTCACGAGACTAATCAATATCAGACCCTCCTGCACGAGCCCATCAGGATTGACAATGAGATTATCGGCCATCTTACACTGGGGATCACCACGCTAAATTTTGTTAAAAAAATGGAAGACCAGCGTTCGCCATTAATCAAGCGAGAGTTATTAATGATTTTGTTTATTGCCTTGGGGAATTTTTTTGCGCTGTCCTACGTTATCGTGCGCCCCCTGAGCGTTATTTCCCGATCCATCCGCAGTAGTATTGCGAATAGTGGAAAGATGGTCAGTGACATACCTATTTATTCCAATGATGAATTCGGCGATCTGGCACGGCAATTTAACCTGATGCGCACGGAGCTTAACGATGCCAATGAGCGGCTGCAATTAAAGCTTGATCTGGCCGATAGCAAGTTGCTTGAAACCAACCAAAAACTATTAAAACAATCTTTGGAGTTGCAACACCTATCCATCACTGATTCCTTGACGGGGCTCTATAACCGGCGTCACTTTGATATAACCGCAGAATTTGAAACCGCCCTCTCCTTGCGCCATGGGGAAAATAATAGCTTGTTGCTGATAGACATTGATTTTTTAAAAAAGATTAATGATGTTTATGGGCAGGATGTCGGTGACATGGTTTTGAAGGACGTTGCCAAGGTACTACGTCAACATACTCGCAAGAGCGATGTGGTATGTCGTATCGGCGGTGAAGAATTTGCAATCCTATGCAAGCGTGCCGATACATTGGGAGCCATGGCTGCCGCAGAAAAATTGCGCGCGGCGATACTAGCACTGCGAGTGCGGGTGGGTAACCAGGTTCTTTCCTTAACCATTAGTATTGGCGCGGCCTCTATTCCAGAGGCGTCTGACATAGACAGCGTTGAAAAATTTCTAAAGGCGACTGAAATTGCTTTGTCTCAAAGTAAAAAATTAGGACGTAACCGCTCTACCCATTTTTCTGCTGTAGCTGTGGACGGCATGGAAAAAAATAATGTTATCCCCTTTAGGAAGTGAACAAAGGCATGATAAATTTACCCCCGCTGGGTAACTTGGTTCAACGTGGGTTATTGCATATTTTGTACATGACACACAGGTCGAAGCAGCAATGCCAAACAACCGCCTAAGCTAATTACAACAAGAACCAAAAACGGATAGTTATGTTACCGAGAGCCTGTTGAAGAAAACAAACCCGTTGCTATCCTGTTTGGCTTTATACATCGCAGCATCAGCATTTTTAAGCAAAGTTTCTGCTGAAGTTCCATCTCGGGGATAAAGCGCTATCCCGATACTCGGTTTCACACCCAGCATTACATGATTGATCTCACATGGCGCAGAAACCTTTTTTATCATTGACTCGGCAACTTTTGCGACGTTAGCATCTTCCTCTACCTCCATCAGTAGACATAGGAACTCATCTCCCCCCAGCCGGCTGACAGTGTCTTCATCGCGCACGCATGCTTGTAAGTTGGCACCCACCATTTTCAACACCTGGTCTCCAACGGCGTGTCCATAAGTGTCGTTGATGCTCTTAAATTGATCCAGGTCAATGAACAATACCGCGAAAGATCGGGCATGACGCTCCGCCTGAGCCATTGCCTGAGCCAGCCGATCATTGAGTAATGCCCGATTGGCCAACCCTGTGGTTACATCGTGATAGGCCAGGTAACGATTTTTTTCTTCCTGAGCCTTGGCATCTAATAATTTTTCCTCCAGTTTTTTCCGCTCAGCGATTTCCTCTGCAAGGGCTACATTCACTGAATGCAAATCCTCCGCGCATTCCTGAACCTTGTCCTCGATATCTTCACTTTTGGTTAACGCATCTTGAATTTCATCCAACGTTAAGTGTTCGACAAGCTCCTCTTTAAGCACCGAATTTACTGAGGTAAGTTCCTCAGCGCAGACTTCTAATGTGTTTTTTACCTGCTGAGTTTGACTTAATGCTTTTGCCAGCTGGGGTTCGACTGGGATAGGGGTTTGTACTAATGTTTTATCCATTTTAGCGCCTCTTTGTGCATGAGAGCAGCGGTAGTAAACCGCCTTATTTCGTTACCGCACGTCCAACTGTCACCGTCACCATTTTATCTGGCTGGATGCGGCGTTTGAAGGCATCCTGAATTTGCGGCAGGGTTACTGCCTCGACGCGATTAATAAAAGTGTCGAGGTAGTTAAGTGGCATGTTATAAAAGCCGATCATGCCGATATAGCCGAGGATTTTTTTATTGGTGTCGATGCGCAGCGGAAAACCACCCGTGATGTTTTGTTTGGAGGCATGCAGCTCTTTGGTTGTGGGACCTGTGGTGACGAAGTCGGCCAGTACTTTACGTACTACTTGCGTAGCCTCGGTGGCTTTTTCGTTACGGGTTTGCAAGCCGAGGGTGAAGGGGCCGCGGTCGCGCATCGGCACGAAGTAACTGTAAACGCTGTACGACAAGCCACGCTTAGCACGGATTTCTTCGCTCAGGCGCGACACTAGACCGCTACCGCCGAGAGTGTGATTGCCGACATACAGGGGGAAATAGTCTGGATCAGCACGATTGATACCGGGCTGGCCGACAAGAATGTGGGTTTGTGTGGAGGGATGCTCAATGGTAATGGTGTTGGCGGCTTCCAGATCACGTACACTAGGCAACGGCGGCGGAACTTCGCCGCGCGGTAGATCGCCCACCAGCGTTTCAGCCAGCGTTTGTGCCTGGGTGCGATCCAGAGCACCGACGATGGCGATTACGGCGTTATTCGCCACATAGTAACGGCTATGGTATTTAACCGCATCATCGCGCGTTAAGGCGTTAACAGTTTCTTCGGTGCCTAACGGCGGCGCGCCATAGGGGTGATCACCATATATAGCTTTCTCAAAGGCCAGAGCAGCGATTTGTTCGGGTGACTCTTTCTGCTGGCGCAAGCTGATTAACATGCGTTTGCGTTCCCGCTCAAAGCTGTCTTGCGGAAACGTGGGTTGACGCAGAATCAACGCCATGACATCCAGCGCAGGCTTTAATATCTCGGGCTTGCTCAGGCTGCGCAGACTGACGGTTGCCATTTCGCCATCGGCATGCGCCGAAAATTGCGCGCCGAGACCTTCGAAGTGTTCGGCAATCTGGTCAGCATTTAAATTACCGGCACCGTCATCCAGCAGACCGCTGGTGAGTTGCGAAAGGCCCCCTTTCCCTGCGTCACGCACCCCACCCGCATCAAAAATTACACTTACGTCCACCATCGGCAACTCGGGCGCGGGCACGAAGTAAACGCGCGCGCCGTTAGTGGTTTGCCAGTGTTGAATAACCGGCGCGGCACTTACCAGCGCGACGGGCGCCAGCAGTAATCCCGCTATTAATGCTAAGGGCCATACTAAAAAACGGGTGATATTTCTTTTCATGTGAAATGAGATCCTGTGCAAGAAAATAAAGCGATTAATGACCATGACGACCTCCAGTAGCTTTTGCAGGTGCACGGGGCTGGGCCTTCTCGTCCATGGGTTGCGGCTCAAGCACGGCCACGGTGAGGCGATCATCTATCAAATATTTACGTGCGACTTGTTGCACTTGCTGGGGCGTCACGGCGTTAAGCTTGTCGACATACTCTTCAAGCAAGGTGTGGCTCAGGCCTACCGTGACCAACGTGCCCACTTGCATGGCCTGGTAAAAAGGCGAGTC
>JBKJTS010000161.1:0-4090 GCA_046590885.1 Gammaproteobacteria bacterium | reverse complement strand
GTTGCAGAGATTGTTCCATATGATGTCGTTGAAGTGGTGCCGCGTACGCCTGCCTGGTTGGTTGGTATGCTAACGTGGCGAGGTACCAAAATCCCATTGGTGGTTTTTGAAGGTGCTTGTGGCGATCCCATGCCTGAAGGTACGCCCAAGCAGCGAAAAATTGCCGTACTGAAAACATTAGGAGCTGATCCCACCATGCCATTTATTGCAGTAGTTATGCAGGGCAATCCGCATACTATTCAGATAAGTCCGGCAATGCTTGCAGAAAGTTATGAATCCGAGCAGCCGTTTATATTGAAGCATGTACAGATTAAAGGGCAATCTGCTTACATTCCTGATATGGATTCTTTGGAAAATACGATAAAACTGGCTTTAGTCACTATCAACTAGTGAGATCATTTTTTATCTAATATTCAATATCTTACATTATTAAATATATAAATAAAAAAAGCCCGTCATGGGCTTTTTTTATTTATATAGGACCAATAATAATAAAAATTGTGGATGCCCATATGTAGAGAAAGTCACAGCTGGAAAACAGGTAAAAAAATTCTTTATCAGACGTAATACAGGTGTAAATAGAGTAAAATCAACCTTTTTATATTCCTAATTATTCAATCAGGCCAAGAAATTCATGCTCGAAATCAATCTCATCGTCAAGCGCATTAAAGATATGCAGGAGCGTTCCGACGTTCTGAGGGGGTATCTTTGACTATGAATCCAAAAAAGAACGGCTGACGGAGGTTGAGCGCGAGCTGGAAAATCCCAAGGTATGGGAGAGTCCGTCCCGTGCGCAGGAGTTGGGGCGTGAACGTGTGCAGTTGCATCAAATCGTCGATACACTGACCGATTTGGGGGACAAGCTGACGGATTCACAAACCTTGGTCGAAATGGCAGGGGAAGAGGATGATCAATCCACGGTTGATGCTGTAGTAGTTGACCTTGACGTGCTGGAAAATGGCCTCGCCGAGCTTGAATTCCGCCGCATGTTTTCCGGGGAAATGGACAAGAATAACGCTTTCCTTGATGTGCAGTCTGGTTCCGGTGGCACAGAGGCGCAAGATTGGGCCAGCATGCTAATGCGCATGTATTTGCGCTGGGGTGAGCGTCGCGGTTTTGTGACAGAGTTAACTGAAATGTCGCCGGGCGAAGTGGCGGGCATCAAAGGCGCGACGATTCGTTTCGAGGGTGAATACGCCTATGGTTGGCTGCGTACTGAAACGGGCGTACATCGCCTGGTGCGTAAATCACCGTTTGACTCCGGCAATCGCCGTCATACCTCGTTTGCTTCGGTGTTCGTGTCACCGGAGGTTGATGACAGCATTGAAATCGACATTAATCCCGCTGACCTCAGAGTCGACACTTACCGTGCCAGTGGTGCAGGTGGGCAACACGTCAACCGCACCGAATCAGCGATTCGTATTACTCATCTTCCTTCGGGAATCGTCGTGGCGTGTCAAAGTGATCGTTCCCAGCACAAAAACCGTTCCACTGCCATGAAGCAATTGCAATCCAAGCTGTATGATATGGAAATGCAGAAGCGCCGCGCTACGCAACAAGTCCTGGAAGATGGAAAATCAGATATTGGTTGGGGGAGCCAGATTCGTTCTTATGTGCTGGATCAATCCCGTATCAAGGATTTACGTACGGGTGTGGAAACCGGTAATACCGGCGCGGTGCTGGATGGTGACCTGGATGAATTTATTGAAGCCAGTTTGAAGAGTGGCTTGTAAGAAAATTACACCTATAAATTTACACATACGAAATACCTGGAATTTATGACAAATCAACCACCAGAACCAAAAGTCGCTCCCGGCATCCCGCCTCCTGCGACACTAGTGCATCCCTGCACGTCGGATGAAAATCAACTTATCGCCCAGCGCCGCGCAAAACTGGTGGCGTTGCGTGAAAAAGGTTTTGCATTCCCTACAGACTTTCGCCGCAATGTCGTCGCCAGCGAGCTGCATGCCAAATACGGTGAAAAGGATAATGAATTCCTTGAGGCGCAGCCGATCCGCGTGCAAGTCGCCGGGCGCATGATGGCCAAACGCATCATGGGTAAAGCGAGTTTTGCGCAACTGTCCGATATGTCAGGCCGTATCCAGGTGTTTTTGCAGAGGGATTCTTTGGCAGAGGGAGTATATGAAGAATTCAAGACCTGGGATGTCGGTGATATTTTGGGTGTGGACGGCGTGTTGTTCAGAACCAAGACGGGTGAGCTATCCGTGCGAGTGGATGTGGCGCGTTTGCTTACCAAATCATTGCGGCCTTTGCCAGAGAAGTTTCATGGCCTTGCTGATCAGGAAACACGTTATCGGCAGCGTTATCTTGATCTCATTATGAATGATGTGGCGCGTAACACTTTTCGGATGCGCACCGCCATTGTCGATTATATCCGTGCCTTTCTGAATAGACGGGACTTTCTTGAAGTGGAAACACCCATGATGCAAGTGATTCCGGGTGGGGCGACTGCCAAGCCGTTTGTGACTTACCACAATGCGCTGGATATGCAATTATTTCTGCGGGTCGCACCTGAATTGTATCTGAAGCGTCTAGTCGTGGGGGGGTTTGAAAAAGTATACGAAATTAATCGTAACTTTCGTAATGAAGGCTTATCAACGCGCCACAATCCAGAATTCACCATGCTGGAATTTTACCAGGCTTATGCTGATTATCATGACTTGATGGATCTTACTGAAGAACTGCTGCGGGGCATGGCAAATGATTTGCTGGGCACGACAGTAATTAATTATCAGGGTGAACAATATGATTTTGGTACGCCATTTACCCGCATGACAGTGAAAGAATCTATCCTGCATTTTAACCCTGACATTAAAGCCGCTGATCTTGAAAATCTTGAAGCGGCACGCAGTCTGGCACAACAGCTAAAAATACCGATGAAAGACAGTTATGGTCTGGGCAAGGTGCATATTGAGATTTTTGAGAAAACCGTAGAGCATTGCCTGAAGAACCCAACCTTTATTACGGCGTACCCCACTGAAGTATCACCCCTGGCGCGCCGCAATGATGGTGATCCCACAATCACCGACCGCTTCGAATTTTTCGTCGGCGGCCGGGAAATCGCCAATGGATTTTCCGAGCTTAATGATGCCGAAGATCAAGCCGAGCGTTTCCGCAAGCAGGTGCAGGATAAAGACGCCGGTGATGAAGAAGCCATGCACTTTGATGCTGATTATATTTGCGCCCTGGAGCACGGCATGCCACCTACCGCCGGCGAAGGCATAGGCATAGATCGTTTGACCATGTTATTTACAGATTCGCCATCCATCCGTGATGTGTTGCTGTTTCCACATATGCGGCCTGAAATTTAGTAAATATGATGTGTTAGATTTAACATTGTCATTCCTCGTTACACTCGGAATGACAATGTAATCGCCAACACCTTTAGCGCATCTTCTTATTTGGCCGATTAAAAACCTAACGTGCTTTATGCGTGCAACGTGCGCTACATCGCTTTCTTTGCTTCCAGTGCATCCCAGCGTGCATACGTAGTTGCGAGGGTGCTGGTAATGCCAGCAGCTTCTGTTTGCAATGTCTTTACCTGAGCCGGGTTGCTGCGGTAAAGTTTTGGGTCAGCAAGTAATGCCGCAATTTCAGCCTGACGCTTTTCCAGTGTTTCGATGCGTAAAGGCAGTTCTGCAAGCTCTTTAACTTCTTTGAAAGACAGACGCGCACGTCTTGTCGATTCTGGCTGGGGTGCTAACGGCCCGGCTGGTTTTGGCGAAGTGGGGCTAGAATTTCCCGCGTTTCCGCCGGCCTTGGGGCGGGAGCGCAGCCAGTCATCGTAGCCGCCGGGATATTCACGCAACTCACCATCGCCTTCAAAGGCAATTACCTGGGTGACGACGTTATCTAGAAACTCGCGGTCATGGCTCACCAGAAATAACGTGCCGGTGTATTCTGTCAATAACGCTTCCAGCATCTCCAGTGTTTCAAGATCAAGGTCATTAGTCGGCTCGTCAAGCACCAGCACGTTCGCCGGTTTGGTGAAGAGATGCGCGAGCAGCAGGCGGTTGCGTTCACCGCCGGACAGGCTTTTCACCAGTGCGAAAGCGCTTTCGGGCGGGAA
>JBKJTS010000102.1:0-5151 GCA_046590885.1 Gammaproteobacteria bacterium | reverse complement strand
CAAATAATCAGGGAATGTTGAGTGCTCCAGTGTCCCCGTCTTTGGCGACCGATCCTGGAAGTGGGCCTGGAATGGGAATATGCACGGTAAAATAAACAGCAATACTAGACGCAGGTTAATGTTTGTTGTTGGCATGGTTTGCATCGGCGGTGGTCTCTTTGCGCACCTTTCCTTTGATTTAGGATATATAGGCAATTTAGCGGCGCTAGCTATAGTAATAATTGGTGGTGGGTTTTTTATAGGAAAATCGCGGGGGTTACTGTAGTCACTTGATGGGAGGTTTTGTGCAAGGTTGCAAAAAATATATAATCAGGAGTTGGTTCGGGGTGATTATGTTGATTGCGAGCCTCATAGTATTAGAGTATGGCAAAGATGATTACCTGATATTGTCGACTATAACTTTTCTTATTTTGATGATATGCGGAGCTATACTTTCAGCGTCATATTTCGGTTGTGTCTGGCGAACAAATAAAAAAAATGATCCTGATAGCTGGTGATCCAGCGTATTAACTTGTAACTCGCTAGCAGCCTGTCGGACTTAGGGAATCGTAGCGAAAAACTGTGCTCGTTCTCCCACTTTTGCAGTAGATTCATCCTAAGTCCGACAGGCTGCTAGGTACCGTCTCGCATGTCTGGTGTACCTGCGGGCCAGGTATTACGACCCAACCTTGGGCCGCTTCATCAGCCCCGACCCTTTCCTGGAGCGGCTCGCTGAACCCATCACGCAGAACCGCTATGTGTATGTGTAGAATAATCCGCTGGTGTATGCGGATCCGTTGGGGTTGGCGCCACCACCTGATATTGCAATCCCACGTTCTGTCAACATGCAGAGAAATATCGTAGCAGTCTGGGGGATGCAGGCCTCCGTGCTCAATCCGTCTGGAATGGCTGATTTTGCTAATCGCCTGAGAATGGAAGGCGTATGGGATTATAAGCAAGAGAGCCCGTTATTTCAGGCTTTTGGAAATTATCATTACGGTGTCGTGTCGGCAGCAGCGGGCTTTGATATAGAGATCACGCTCAGGGCGGGTGGGCTTGTGCAGAATATCACTTGCTTGGGGGTGGTGCGTGTGGCGAAGGTACTTTTCTTGGTAAATACCCACACGGTGACATTAAGAATGATCCGCTGCTTATTATTCAGGGCTGGCAAGGCTATAGGTCGGGGTATTGGACAATGCACAACACCGCTAATGGATCGATTGCAGATACGAGCAGAGCGCCTGGGTTTGGGATATGTCGTTGAGAAAATTTTCTATTGCAGCCGGATTGTTTTTCCTGCTGGTATTTTTTGTAGTTGCATTGTGGTTGTGGACCCTGCCTAGTTTCGCGTCCTTATTGAGAGATTTTGGGGAGGTAAAGCCTGATCTTGAAAAACTTGCAGTTATGATCGAGGAAACAAGTGGAGCGAGTTACGATGTTTTCGCTCTTTATAAAGCAAATGATGATTACCATGTGAATGGTGCGGGAGGAATGGCGCTGCCAGTAGAGGAAGTGAAAGCTAACCGTGAACTGGTTGACAAGATAAATGAAATGAAGCAGTTACTGGAAAAGATTGGCGCAACAGGAATCTATTATGTGCGTCAAGAAAAAAGTGTCTGGGTCACCATGTTAGGTGGAGGGGTACTTGGGTCTGATTTAGGCTATGTAAAAGTAACTGGTGATATTAAAGTTTTGGGTGAACTACATAAGTATCAGTTAGTGTCTGGCGAGCGTAACTGGTTTGTTTTTGCAAATTAATTTTGAATCAATGGGGTCAGCCGAGCAAGGTGCCCCGTGGGTTGGCGGCTGTAATGGACTATCGTCAAATTGGGGCGGCAATCTTGGGTTTGGTCCCGAAAATTGATAACCCAATTGAATGCCATCTTATTGATCATTATTTTTATGGAGATGGCCAACCATTTTATATGACCTCGGATGAAACCACACGTTACCAACAAAACCCACTAACTTCAGAGTTTAACTATGCTATTGGTAGTGCAAATCCAGATCCAGTCACCGGCAGTATTGATGTTTATGATTTCAACTGGGGTAACAGGCCTTTGGGGCCGGAAATAGCCACAAGATTAGGGGGGCTCGTTGGTGATCTCTTTGAGGGGAAAGAATTTGAGGTATACCCATCAGATGCAATGTGGAGACGTTAGGAATGAAGAAAAAATATTTCCTATGGTCAGGAGTTTCAGCTTTAGTCATCACGGTTTTTGCGGCTGTGTTTTGGCCCCCATTGTCGGTATTGGTTTCTGATACCTCTGTTCAGGGCCAAAAATATTATTCGCTGGATGTTTCGAGCGTGGAAGAATGGTTTGCGGGTTATACCATCTTTATTTTTCGTTCGGGGCACTTTCGTATTTTTGGTGATGGTGATATTGCTTGGCAGACTTGCCGGAAACTTCACAAAAATATTGATGGCATTATTCGGAATTACGCGGGGATTAATGAGGTGAATAACGGTCCGTACGAGTTCATTACTGAAATAGAAAGCTATGGGTACAAAGCATATATAAAGACGCCGACAACGTTGATTTTTATTATAGGGTACGCGGATATGGGTGGCGACTTACCCGATGAAAATGAAAGAAAAATTTGTATGGCTCAGTAGATTGAGCTGAGTCTGCGAAGCCAAACGACGCTGGGATATTGATGGTGCTGGAAAAGGGTGAGCAACTCCGGGCTATATGCATCGTGATACGTGCTAATAGATGGGTGGGAAATAATAAAAAAGCCGGGCAAGGTGCATCGACGCACAGCAAAACTCCAAAAACGAAATGCGACGTATAAATATTTTGCTGGAAATAAACAGGTTGTAATATTTACCACTCTAAATGGGCAACGAAAATGACCCGCACCGCCCCCACCCCCGACCCCGCAGGCCGGTATGGCTACACCGGCGAAGAAGTCGATATTGAAACCAGCCTGCTCTATTTCCGGTAAGGTACTGCGACCCCGCCCTGGGCCGCTTCATCAGCCCCGACCTCTTTCTGGGCAGACTCGCCGAACCTGGCACCCAGAACCCGCTATGTGTATGGGAAGAATAATCCGTTGGGGCTTAC
This sequence comes from Gammaproteobacteria bacterium, assembly GCA_046590885.1. Classification (GTDB taxonomy): domain Bacteria; phylum Pseudomonadota; class Gammaproteobacteria; family Ga007554. Next base: position 2,104 of record JBKJTS010000102.1, on the reverse strand, counting down.
GGATCCGAGTGGCTTAGATGCCGCTCAGCCATTTGAACCAAACGCACAAAACTTTCTGCAAGCATTGTCCCCAGCATCGACGGCGCAATTCTCAAAAACCCAAATAGGGGGATTCCATCAGGACAACTTCAGTATGCGGTTACTTTTAATGAGTTGTGAGATAAAGTTGGCAATGCGGCTTGGATGGGGGTTTCTGCTGGTCCCATTTACATTTATCCGGTATTTCGAATTATCGGCAAGGAACTACCCAAGTGTGTACCATCCGGTGAGAGCCTGAGTTTTTAGTGATCTAAAATCATATATGAATGAGGTCGATTATGGAGTTTCTTTATTCGATTTCTCGGTTTTTTGGGTACGTTGTTATTGGATATCTATTACCGAAACGATGGAGGCATGTAATAGACAAGGAAAGCGACCTAGCAGCTATAGTTGGCTTGATTGTACTTATGGCTATGCTGGTGGTAATTTCGGTACTTCTAGTGCAGTAGGTTGGGCTGAATGAAATGAAGCCCAACACCAGGATGCAGGAGTAAAACAACGCGTTACCGGGGCGCTCAACCGTACTGGGGTTGATGTGCAGTTGTTATCAAGCAAGCAGGAACGGCAGTACGTATAATTACCCAATCAATAGTGCCAGACTAGAGAACAGATCATGAGTAGCGTTTACGCGCAAAAAAGAGAGCCTTGCATGACAAACTGCAGGCAGGCATGACGCGCGCGGCTGAGGTGCGTATTGATCTGGCGGCGTTGCGGCACAATCTGGCGCGTGTACGTGAAGTTGCGCCGCAGAGTTGGGTGATGGCGATGGTCAAGGCCAATGGCTACGGGCACGGCATGGTACGTGTGGCGCGCGCGCTGGCTGATGCCAGCGTTGATGCCTTGGGTGTGGCCAGTATTGATGAAGCTATTACGCTGCGTGAGACGGGCATTACAACACCCATTACCCTGCTCGAAGGTTTTTTTGAAACGGCTGAATTGACACTGATACAGCAGCATGGTTTTGATGTTGTGATTCATCATTCCACCCAGCTTGCGATTCTCGAAGCCACATCGCTTGCCACACCCATTACTGTCTGGCTCAAAGTCGATTCAGGTATGCACCGTCTTGGCTTCGCCCCGGAAAAAGTGGCCGAGGCCTGGCGCCGTCTAACGGCCTGCCGGAATGTGCGTGGGCCAGTGCGGCTTATGACGCATCTGGCCAGTGCGGATGATCTTGCCAGCCAGCAGACGTCGCAACAATTGGCGTGTTTTGAGAGTGCGACGATGGATATCGCGGCACCCCGCAGTATCGCTAATTCCGCCGCTATACTCGCTTGGCCGCAAACCCACCTGCAATGGGTACGTCCCGGCATCATGCTCTATGGCGTGTCGCCGTTCATCAATGACGCCGCGCACGGAGGCGGAGAAGGTGCCACGGCGGTTACGAATAATCTCAAACCGGTTATGACACTGACCTCAGAATTGATCGCTATCAATCATTACAGGCAAGGGGATGCCATTGGCTATGCGGCGTCGTGGGTGTGTCCGCATGATATGCCAGTGGGCGTGGTGGCAATGGGATATGGCGACGGTTATCCACGTCATGCGGTGTCCGGCACGCCGGTGCTGGTGAATGGTAAGCGGGTACCCCTGATTGGCCGCGTGTCGATGGATATGCTCAATGTAGATTTAAGCAGTCAGCCGCAGGCGCGCATCGGTGATCCAGTGACGTTGTGGGGGGATGGTTTGCCCGTGGAAGAAGTGGCACGCTGTGCGTCTACCATTGCTTATCAATTACTGTGTGGTGTGACGCAGCGGGTGAGGGTAAGTTAAACAGAGATTCAACGTATTGTTCGCCCTCGCTACGAGATCTAATGGAAATTCTGCGTTAAAAAATTACTACGGGAGTTTTTTCAGGCGAAACAGCCCATGGGTGTCACTATCACTGGTGAAATACAGGGCGCCATCAGGTCCAAGGGTTACACCCACGGGCCGCGCCCAGCGTTCTCCGTCTTGCAGTTGAAAGCCGGTGATTAGATCATCCACCCGCTGCGCCTGACCCTCCTTAAACCGTACAGCGACGATTTTCGGCGGGCGGCGGGTGGATGCCGCACCGAAGAAGCCC
>JBKJTS010000081.1:0-6602 GCA_046590885.1 Gammaproteobacteria bacterium | reverse complement strand
ACCCCTTCCGTACAACCACAAGAAAGCTAAGGCATTTCTCTCTGCCGCACCAACATTCTCCATTGAATGCCATCGCATAGAGCGGTATACTTTAATGCATTTCCCCTGCGATTTTGTAAGTAATGGGGCATCGCGACATAAACAGCGACTAGCGCTGCGGTCGAGCGGCGACTTGAATAACGGGACATCAAATCCAGTGACCACAGATACATTAACATCGGGCCTGTACCGCCCGAGTTTTGAAAAAGACAGTTGCGGCTTTGGTTTGATCGCCCAAATGGACGGCGTGCCCAGCCATTGGCTGGTACAAACGGCAATCAACTCCTTGGCGTGCCTGACACACCGGGGCGCCGTGGCTGCCGACGGCAAAACCGGCGATGGTTGCGGGCTGCTATTCAAAAAACCCGCTGCTTTTCTCGAAGCCATAGCTAAAGAACAAGACTTTAAACTGACGCCGCTATACGCCGTGGGAATGGTATTTTTGAGCCGCGATGATGCGCTGGCAAGCCATGCGCGCCGCCAGGTAGAAACGGAGTTACGCGAACAAGGGCTCACCCTGGCAGGCTGGCGTGTGGTACCCGTTAACCCGGTGGCATGCGGTGAAGAATCGTTGAAGAGCCTGCCAGCCATTGAACAGGTGTTTGTCAACGCCGCGTCGGGCATGGAGGGTGCCGCCTTTGAGCGCGCACTGTTCATCGCGCGCCGGCGCGCCGAAAAAGCCATTGAGCCACACGACGACACTTTCTACATTTCCACGCTATCGGGTAATGTCATCTCGTACAAAGGGTTGGTGATGCCGGCCAATCTGCCGGTGTTTTATCTGGACTTGACCGACGCGCGTTTCACCTCAGCGCTGTGCGTGTATCACCAGCGTTTTTCCACCAACACCTGGCCGCGCTGGCGCCTGGCGCAGCCATTCCGCTTTCTGGCACACAACGGTGAAATCAACACTATTCAGGGCAACCGCTATTGGTCGCTGGCGCGCGGCAGCAAATTCAAAACCCCGCTGATTCCGCATATGGAAGACATTCTGCCACTGGTGTCAATGAGCGGCTCAGACTCGATGAGCCTCGACAATATGCTCGAAGTGCTGCTGGCTGGCGGCATGGATCTGTTCCACGCCATGCGTTTGCTAGTCCCCCCCGCGTGGCAGAACATCGAAAGCATGGACCCTGAGCTGCGCGCCTTTTACGAATACAATTCCATGCATATGGAATCGTGGGACGGCCCGGCGGGCATCGTCATGACAGACGGCCGTTATGCCGCATGCACCATGGATCGCAACGGTCTACGCCCGGCGCGTTATGTCATTACGCGTGACCGGCACATTACGTTAGCCTCGGAAATTGGCGTGTACAACTACGCACCAGAAGACGTGGTCGCTAAGGGGCGGCTCAAACCCGGCGAGATGATTGCAGTGGATACCATCACCGGCACCCTGCTGCTGCCCACCGATATTGATACTCACCTGAAGTCGGGCAAGCCTTACCGCAAATGGCTCAAGAAACACGTCAAGCACCTCGACTCTGCTCCGGAGTCTGCCCTGGGCGGGGAAGAGCTTAGCAGCCAGCCACTGGACCACGCTACACTGCAACGCTATCAAAAAATGTTTCAGGTAACGTTCGAAGAGCGTGACCAGGTATTGAGTGTGCTTGCCGAAGCGGGTCAGGAAGCGGTGGGGTCGATGGGTGACGACACGCCGATGGCGGTGCTGTCAGAACAGGTGCGCTCACTATATGATTATTTTCGTCAGCAGTTTGCCCAAGTCACCAATCCACCGATAGATCCGTTGCGCGAGCAGATTGTGATGTCGCTGGAAACCTGTCTGGGCCGTGAAAAAAATATGTTTGAGGAAACCGCTGAGCATGCCGCCCGCCTGGTCATCGACTCGCCCGTGTTGTCTGAAGCCAAGTTCCAGCGCCTGTTAAACATGGGGGATGCCAATTACGCCGCCGCTATTATTGACCTTAACTATGCAGTGGACAGAGGGCTACGTCACGCCATTGAAACTATATGCGACCGCGCCGTAGCGGCGGTGCGCTCTGGCACGGTAGTGATAGTATTATCTGACCGCGCGCTAGCACAAGACAAGCTCCCCGCACATGCTTTGCTTGCTACCGGTGCGGTGCATCATCGCCTGATTCGTGAAGGCCTGCGTTGCGATGCCAACATTGTGGTGGAAACCGCTACCGCGCGCGACCCGCATCAGATCGCCGCGTTGATCGGTTATGGCGCCACGGCTGTCTACCCTTATCTGGCGTATGAATGTCTGCACAACATGCTAGCCAGTGGTGACATTATTGGCAAAACAGCCAACACTCTGGCACAAAATTATCGCAAGGGTATCAACAAAGGCCTATACAAAATTATTTCCAAAATGGGTATCTCTACCATCACCAGTTACCGGGGGGCGCAATTATTTGAGGCGATTGGGCTGCACAGCAATGTCATTGACTTGTGCTTCACTGGCACCACCAGCCGCGTGCAGGGTGCGGACTTTGATGATCTGCAGGATGATCAACAGTGCCTAGCACGCGAGGCGTGGACGCAACGCAAACCGATTCAACAAGGCGGCTTGCTCAAGTATATTCACGGTGGCGAACAGCATGCCTATAACCCTGATGTGGTGCAGACCTTGCAGCGTGCCGTAAAATCCGGCGACTACGCGCACTATCAGGAATACGCTGCCCTGGTTAATCACCGTGCCACACTTACGTTACGCGACCTGCTGACCTTGCGTAAAGATGTAACGCCAGTTCCGCTGGATGAAGTCGAGTCAATGGAAGCGATTTTACCGCGATTTGATAGCGCCGGCATGTCGCTGGGTGCACTCTCGCCTGAAGCACACGAAGCACTGGCAACAGCCATGAACCGTCTCGGTGGGCGCTCCAATTCCGGTGAAGGCGGTGAAGACCCGAAACGTTACGGCACCGAGAAAATGTCGAAGATCAAGCAAGTGGCATCGGGACGTTTTGGCGTTACACCTTCTTACCTGGTAAATGCCGAAGTATTGCAGATTAAAATTGCGCAAGGCGCAAAACCCGGCGAAGGCGGCCAATTACCCGGTGACAAAGTAAATGCACTGATCGCCCGGCTGCGGTATGCGCGCCCTGGCGTGGCACTGATTTCACCGCCGCCGCATCATGACATTTATTCCATTGAAGATCTGGCGCAATTGATTTTTGACTTGAAACAGATCAATCCCCAGGCATTGGTGTCAGTGAAGCTGGTAGCCGAACCCGGCGTGGGCACGATTGCGGCGGGCGTGGCCAAGGCCTACGCTGATCTGATCACCATTTCCGGTTACGATGGCGGCACAGGCGCCAGCCCGCTGACTTCGATAAAATACGCCGGCTCACCGTGGGAACTTGGACTTACCGAAACGCATCAGGTATTACGCGCCAACAATCTGCGCGACAAGGTGCGCCTGCAAACTGATGGTGGTTTGAAAACCGGCCTGGATGTTATCAAGGCCGCGATTCTGGGTGCAGAAAGTTTCGGCTTTGGCACCGGGCCGATGGTGGCACTGGGTTGCAAATACCTGCGCATCTGCCATCTCAACAATTGCGCCACCGGCGTTGCCACACAAAATGACGTATTGCGTCAAACCTACTTCATCGGCCTACCGGAAATGGTGATGAATTATTTCCGCTTCATCGCACGCGAAACGCGTGAGTTGATGGCGCAACTGGGTGTGCGGCACATGGCAGATTTGATTGGTCGCACCGATTTGTTGCAGATTCTGGAAGGCACCACCGCCAGACAAAACAAGCTGGACTTAAAACCATTGCTGTCTAATGCTGGGATACCAGCCTCCCGCCCACAGTATTGTAAAGAACCGCGCAATGCGCCCTTTGATAAAGGCGAACTGGCAGAGCAAATGGTGAAGGACACTTTGGATGCTATCGAACACAAACGCGGTGGTACCTTTAGTTATGCAGTACGTAATGTGCATCGTTCCATCGGTGCCCGTCTGTCGGGTGAGATTGCGCGGCGCTATGGCGACAAGGGCATGGAATCCATGCCGATCACCGTCAAACTGAAAGGCGCTGCGGGCCAAAGTTTCGGTGTATGGAATGCCGGCGGTCTGAACTTGATACTGGAAGGCGATGCCAACGATTATGTTGGCAAAGGCATGGCCAGCGGCAAACTTTCTATTTATCCGCCGCGTAACAGCACATTCAAAAGCCATGAAACACCCATCATTGGCAACACCTGTCTGTACGGTGCGACCGGTGGCAAACTGTTTGCCGCCGGTCTGGCAGGCGAACGCTTTGCGGTGCGTAACTCTGGCGCGCTGGCGGTGGTCGAAGGCGTGGGTGACCATGGCTGCGAATACATGACGGGTGGAGTGATCGTAGTGCTGGGTGCCACCGGCCTTAATTTCGGCGCGGGCATGACCGGCGGTTTCAGTTATGTGATGGATAACGACAATACGTTTGTGGACCGCTACAACCATGAGCTGGTGGACATCCACCGCATAAGCACAGAACCGATGGGCGGACACCGTAATTATCTGCACAGTCTCATCGAAGAATTTGTTGCCGAAACCGGCAGCCACTGGGGACAAACCCTGCTGGATGATTTTGATATGTATAGTGACAGGTTCTGGCTAGTAAAGCCGAAGGCCGCTGAAGTCGAAAAGCTTCTGGAAACATTGCGTAATGCCGCATGATCTTCTCTATTTACTTACAAACACGCAGTTAAAGACATGACCAAGAATTTTGAATTCCTTGAAATCCCGCGCCAGGATCCCGTAAAAAAACCTGCGGCCATTCGTATTCACGAATACAAGGAAATTTACGGCCAATACGATCCGAAAAATGCCGCGACCCAAGCCGGACGCTGCTTGGAATGCGGCAATCCGTATTGCGAATGGAAGTGTCCGGTACACAATTACATTCCTAACTGGCTAAAATTAATTGAAGAAGGCAACTTCTTCGAAGCCGCTGAACTATCGCACCGCACTAACTCGTTGCCCGAAGTATGCGGACGCGTCTGCCCACAAGATCGCTTGTGTGAAGGCGCGTGCACATTGAATGATGGCTTTGGCGCTGTGACCATTGGCTCCATCGAAAAATTCATTACCGAAGAAGCACTCAAACGCGGCTGGAAACCAGATATGTCCGGCGTGGTCGCTACTGGCAAACGCGTTGCCGTGGTGGGTGCAGGCCCGGCCGGCTTAGGTTGTGCCGATGTGCTGGTGCGTAACGGCATACAGCCCATCGTATTTGACCGTCATCCTGAAATTGGTGGATTACTCACCTTTGGCATCCCGGAATTCAAACTGGAAAAATCAGTAGTACAGCGCCGCCGTGCACTTATGGAAGAAATGGGTATTGAGTTTCGCCTCAATATTGAAATAGGTAAAGATATCGCTTTCAAAAAACTGCTCGAAGAATACGATGCGGTGTTTCTGGGGATGGGTACTTACACAGCCATGACTGGCGGCTTTCCCGGCGAAAACCTGCCCGGCGTGCATGAAGCCCTGCCATTTTTAATCTCCAATGTGCGTCGCAACATGGGCCTTGACCTTGATGTAAATGGAGATCGCGATCAAGCCAAATTTATCAGCATGGCCGGTCAGCGGGTAGTAGTTCTGGGCGGTGGGGATACAGCGATGGATTGCAATCGTACTGCTATTCGTCAGGGTGCTACCAGCGTCACTTGCGCTTATCGCCGTGATGAAGCAAATATGCCTGGTTCGAAGCGCGAAGTCGCTAACGCCAAAGAGGAAGGCGTGAAATTTCTATGGAACCGCCAGCCCATTGAAATCATCGGCGCCCGCCATCACAGTGCCAGTGACCTCACTGCGCACATCACGGGCGTAAAAATGGTGACCACCGAACTCGGCGCACCCGATGCGCGTGGCCGCCGCATGCCACGCGCTATTCCCGGTTCTGAAGAAATCATTCCTGCTGACCGCGTGATTATTGCCTTCGGTTTTCAGCCTAGCCCCGCGCCATGGTTTGCTGATTTCAGCATTTCCCTGGACGAAAAAGGCCGTGTTACGGCACCCGCGCGTGGTAAATTCAAACATCAAACCAGTAACCCGAAAATTTTCGCCGGAGGCGATATGGTGCGCGGCTCCGACCTGGTAGTAACCGCCGTCCACGAAGGTCGCGAAGCTGCACTGGGGATTTTAGATTACCTGGGGGTATGAGATTAATACTCATCTGACTTACACATAAATTATAGAAGAATACCCAATGATCGAATTAAAAAATGACCGCTTTCTCCGCGCATTGCTGCGTCAATCTGTCGATGCCACTCCCGTCTGGATGATGCGCCAGGCGGGGCGGTATTTGCCGGAATATCGAGCCACGCGCGCACGTGCTGGATCCTTTATGGATCTGTGTACCAATCCCGAACTGGCGTGCGAAGTAACACTGCAACCCCTCGAACGCTTTCCACTCGACGCGGCCATTTTGTTTTCTGACATTCTCACCATTCCTGACGCCATGGGGCTGGGTCTGTATTTCACAGAAGGTGAAGGGCCCCGCTTTAAAAAGCCGGTGCGCACCGCCCAGGACATCGCCGCGCTGGGCGTGCCCGACCCCGAGCAGGAATTGCGTTATGTCATGGACGCCGTGCGTCTGATA
>JBKJTS010000006.1:0-4417 GCA_046590885.1 Gammaproteobacteria bacterium | reverse complement strand
TCCAATCGTATTATTGTTGAGGGCACACTTCAGACTATCTACCAGAAATATACTTTAAACACTACGGCGCGTGCCAATTTCTCTGATAAGCAATGGTATATTGAACAAGCCACCCTTACACTGCCTGATAACCCGGCACGTATTATATTAAAGGGAACCCTGGGTGAAGGTTTGATCCCTCCACTTTCTCAATCAGATAAACCTTGGCAATTAACTGGCCGCTGGCAGGAGCTTGCCTGGCCGCCAACACCAACAAGCAATGCCGCGCTCATTGGCAGCAAAGAAGGTAGCTTTAGCCTCACGGGAAATCTTGACGCCTATAAGCTCACAGCTGAAGGGGTCGTGCAGGGAAGCACCAGTGCCGCAAGAGGCAGGATGCCGGAAGCGGCCAGCATTAACGGTGCCACCTTGCCGTCGGGCCACTGGGTCGCCACAGGCATAGGCGACCGCGAAAGTCTGGTCCTTGATGAAATACAGGCAGATATTATGGAAGGGCACCTCATTGCTCAAGGCGAGATTCATTGGCCACAACCCCTTCCTTTATCTCCCCAAAAAAGTTCACCGTTAAGCTGGTCGGTAGACGTCACGGGCAGCGATCTTAATCCTGGCCAACAGTGGCCGGCATGGCCGGGCCAACTTGATTTTCAGGCACGCATTCATAACCACGGCAATAGTGAAGATAAACCCTCTGCAATCACCTTGGACATCAGCGACCTTCAAGGGCAAATACGCGATGTTCCTATTATTGGCAAAGCTTTGGTAATTATAGATAAAGATACCTATGCAATATCGCAATTGACTCTTACCTCCGGGTCGTCTCACCTTAAGGCAAGTGGCACACTGAACGAAGCATGGAACGTACAATGGGATGTAGCTATTAATAACATCAATGCCCTCCTACCTTCTACACGCTTCAAGCACAGTGGCACCCTTCAGGGTAAGGGCCTGCTTACTGGACCCAGAGAACAGCCGTATATTAATGCCGAATTAAAAGGCAAAAATCTCATCATGATGGGCGAGAAATATAAAATCGGAGATGTGCATCTTTTAGTAGATGTGGACATGCAAAACCAGCGGGCATCTCGACTTGACCTGAACGCCAGCAGCATAACCATTGACAATCAACTTATTGATAATATCGTAATAAAAGGCCGCGGCCAGGCACAAAATCATGTAATAAACCTCACCGTTAAAACCCGTGATAAAACACTGGCTTTAAGTGCAGAAGGGGCATTGGGAGCAGATATTACTGCCTTCTTTAATGCACAGACAGACACCCCTTTGTGGAAAGGACAGCTCACCCAGGCCAATATGACATCCCAAACATTGGGATATTGGCCCCTGACTACGGGGGGTAGCTTTACTCTCACTACCCATCACGCACAAATCGGTCCATTGTGCTGGAGGCAACAGGAGGCGCAAATCTGCATTGAGGCCAGCCGCGCAGAGAGCACAGGCTGGAAGATGAATGCACATACGACTAATTTGCCAATGAATTGGTTTCAGCCTTTCTTGGCCCCGCAGACTATTGTAGCAGGCGCGTTTAATGCTACAGGCACTGTTTATCTCAGTCCGAATGGAGTTGTCACCGGCACTGCGAAATTAATACCTTCTGCGGGTGCGATTGTTCATCAGCTGGCGGACGATCAAAACCTGATACTGGCTTACACTCAAGGCTTGGTCGACGTCACGCTTGACGCAAACACGCTCAACGCGAGCGCCGCATTAATCCTGACGGACAGAGGTACACTGGATGGCACCCTGCTATTACCCCGTTCTGCATTGCCTGCTTTCTTAAACAGTCCCACCGCCCCAACGCAAATTTCACAGTCCTCGACCGCGCCGACTCTGCCGTTGGGGGCGGCGCCAATCAAGGCTCACTTGAATGCAGAAATTCGTGAGCTTAGCGTGTTACCGGATTTCATTCCTGAAATTGAGGACACTCAAGGGAAAGTCATTATTGCATTAAGTATGGAAGGCACGGTCGATCAACCCCGTTTCAGCGGTTATGCAAAACTGGAACAAGGCACAGCTCTGGTTCCACGATTGGGTTTGAGATTACGCGACATCCAGGTCCAAGCCACCGGAACAAACAATAATCAACTATCTCTTACAGCCCAAGCCAGATCAGGGAATGGTGTATTGCACCTACGTGGTACCTTGCGGCCCGGCGCTAAACAAAACTGGGCGGCTGATCTTACTGTACAGGGCGAAAACTTCGAAGCCATGCATACCCCGGATATTCAGGCCATCGTCTCCCCTGATCTTACCGTGAAAATAGCTGAAAATAGGATAGATGTTAATGGCGACCTGATCATACCCACTGCTCACATTGAATTACGCGACCTTACTACTACCGTGCATCCCTCGGATGATGTAATCATCATCCGGTCCGATCAGAAAATCAGTGGCAACAATACAAACGGCGCCAATTCCAACGGTGTCAATGCCATCGACGTCAATGCAAGCCAAGCTGAAAATCAAGACGTCATCAATAATAAACGCTGGGTAATTAATAGCGCAATTGGTTTAAAGCTTGGCAATAACGTTACATTCAAAGGCGTGGGCCTCACTGGACGATTCACGGGCAATCTCGCCCTTATCGATTCACCGCAACAAGTTACCACAGCCTATGGTGAAATTCGGATTGAAGAGGGTGGCGAATACCGGGCGGTTAATCAAAAGCTGGAGGTCAAAAAAGGAGGGCGCCTGGTATTTGCCGGCGGACCCATTAACAATCCAGGCGTAGATGCACGCGCCACACGTCAAATCACCAGCACTGTGCGAGTGGGATTCAATGTTCGTGGTACTCTGCAATCGCCGCAATTATCAGTCTACTCTGAGCCCTCAATGACGGAAACCGATGCCCTCGCCTATTTATTGTTTGGTCGCCCGATGAGTCAGGCCACTCCGGCGCAAGGAAGTCAAATGGCGGAAGCGGCAAGTAGCCTCGGTGCCATAGGCGGCGAGTTTCTTATAAAAAAGATTGGTAACACTTTTGGTATCCAAGATATTCGCATTGAAACCAGTAACGTTGCATCTGCAAACGGCATCCCCAGCTCAGCCCAGCAAGCCAGCATTGTGTTGGGGAAATATCTTTCACCAAAACTCTATATCACCTATGGTTTTGGCACTGTAGATCGCATTAATACCTTGCGCTTGCGTTACCAGCTCAGTCGCCGCTGGACAGTAGAAACGGAAGTTGGGGGGCAGCATCAAGGCACGGACGTTCTCTATACTATCGATAAAAAATAGCTATAAAGGGGAACTCCATGCAATTAAAAATTTTCGCTCCAAGGAACGGGGTATTTTATTTCATCTGCCGTACAAGGATGTTGCCGGTTCTGCGCATCCTGCGCTCGCGACACTAGTGCATCCCTGCACGTCGGTCACTCCCGGCCTCCTGCCTCTTGCGACACTAGTGCATCCCCGCACGTCGCAAATGCTGTGAAACACAGGCACCGCCCTCCGTGGCGACTGCCTGTGTTTCACAGCTTTCGGCTGACCTTAGCCTGCTTCTTTTAAATTGCCAACGTCGCCTGCATAGCGCGCGCGCAGTGTCTTTGCAGCCTGCACCATGCGCGCCAATGCCGTTTCCACTTCAGGCCACTGGCGTGTCTTAAGTCCGCAATCAGGATTCACCCATAATTTTTCCGGGGCAATCACTGCCGCAGCTTTTTCCAGTAAAGCCACCATTTCTTCCGTGGTCGGCAAGCGTGGGGTGTGAATGTCATAAACCCCTGGCCCGATTTCATTGGGATAAGAAAAACCAGAGCCGGCTTTATTCCCTGGGTTATTCCCTGAGGTATTCCCTGAATTATTAAAGGCATCCAGCAATTTCATATCCGAGCGCGAGGTCTCGATGGTAATGACATCGGCATCCAGCGCCGCAATCGAAGCAATAATGTCATTAAATTCGGAATAGCACATATGCGTATGAATCTGCGTCTCATCCCGCACGCCGCTGGCCGTAATACGAAACGCATGCACTGCCCATCCCAGGTAATCCTGCCAATGCCTTTGCCGCAACGGCAGTCCTTCACGCAATGCCGGCTCATCAATTTGAATGACTTTAATTCCGGCGTTTTCCAGATCACATACTTCATCACGCAATGCCAACGCTATTTGCAATGTAGTTTGCGCGCGCGGTTGGTCATCGCGTACAAAAGACCATTGCAGAATCGTCACCGGGCCGGTCAACATACCTTTCATAGGCCGCTTGGTCAGTGATTGTGCGTACGCCGTCCATTCCACTGTCATGGGCGTGGGGCGGCTGACGTCACCGAAAATCACCGGCGGCTTTACGCAGCGTGAGCCGTAACTTTGTACCCAGCCATTCTGGGTAAACACAAATCCTTGCAGCAACTCGCCAAAGTACTCCACCATGTCATTTCGCTCGGCCTCGCCATGCACCAGC
>JBKJTS010000005.1:0-9661 GCA_046590885.1 Gammaproteobacteria bacterium | reverse complement strand
TGCAGTAAGTCGTGCCGTAAATGCCGACATGCTGGGCGAGGCCATGCCACAGTACCGTCTCGACGAAGCCAAAGTAATCCTGTCGTTTGGCGCTGACTTTCTGGGCGCTGGCATCTCTCCTGTATATTTTTCTACCGCTTATGCCAAATTCCGTAGCGCTTCCCCACGTGGCGTGCTGATACAGGTGGAGCCTAAAATGACCTTGACCGGCGGTAATGCCGATCTATGGGTGCCGATCCGTCCCGGTACTGAAGGCGCATTTGCCCTGGGCATTGCCAATCAGTTATTAAAACAAGGCGTTGATGCCGCAGGGGTGCCTGAGAATATTCGCACTTTGATCGCCAGCCATGATGCCGAGAAAGTTGCCAGCATCACTGGCAGCTCACCCGACCGCCTGGCACGTATTGCAGCACTATTAAAAGAGCGTGCGCCTAGCCTGGTATTGGCGGGGGCTTCTGCAGAGGGCCATGCTCATGGTTACTCGGCCGCGGCGGCCGTCATGACCCTGAATATCCTGCTGGGAAATGTTGGCAAGACTATTGTAGCCAGCGGTTCCTCAGCGTTTCCGCAAATGGAAGCCAAAATGGGCGGTACGCGCGATTTGGCTGCTTTTGCAGAGGCGGCCGGTAAAAAGGCCTTGGATGTTGTGTTTTTTCATGGCGCAAATCCCGTATATACTGCACCAAGTCATCTTGGCTTGGCAGCAAAACTCAAAAATATTCCTTTTAAAGTAGCGTTCTCGATCTTTCCTGATGAAACTGCCATGAGCGCAGACCTGGTATTGCCAGTGCTGTCTTCTTATGAAGATTGGGGTACCCACATGGGCGCCTACCAGCCAGCACAAAAAGTGGTAAGCATTCAGCAGCCGTTGATGGAGCCGCTATATCCCAATAAGGGTTTTGGGGATTTGCTGCTGGCGTTTTTAAAAATGCGTAAAGTTAAGGAATATGAGGGCTTTACGGATTATTATGCGTACTTGAAAAATGCCTTTGTCGCCTTGCCCGCTACCGTAAAAGGTGACGCACTTACCAATGATGCGTTCTGGACCAAGACCTTGCAAAAAGGTCAGATGGAAGTGCCAACAGTTCCCGGCACGCTGAAGCCTAAATTGGTAGAGATTACTCTTCCTGAACATAAAGAAGACCCGCAGCATCCTTATTATCTGGTGCCATCTGGCCGTTTGGGTTTGTGGGACGGTCGCCATGCCAACTTGCCTTGGTTGCAGGAAGCGCCTGATCAGATCAGTAAAATTGTATGGACTTCCTGGGCGGAAGTACACCCTCTTACCGCTGCCAAGCTGGGCGTAGAGGACGGTGACTTCCTGCGCATCACTTCGGATCAAGGTGCTCTTGAGGCCCAAGTGTATATTCACAAGGGTATTCATCTTGATGCCATTGCTGTGCCTATGGGGCAAGGCCATGAAGAGTTTGGTAGATATGCCAAGGGTCGTGGTGTCAATCCCCTGAAAATCATCAGCCCGGGCGCGGATGCAAAGACTGGTGAGCTGGCGCTTTACGGTACGCGCGTAACCGTGGCTGCGGCGGGGCGCCGCCGTGAGTTCCTTGTGAAATTAAGTTCTAACGAAACCCAGCTGGGTCGCAAGATGGTAGCAACAGTGACGGCGGATGTGTTTAATCGCGCGGAACCTAAAGTCGTTACATAAATAAAGCGTATTGAAGAAGAGCCCATGAATGGAGCGGGGGATGGATGGCTCCTTCCTGCAAAGGGCTTACTAAATGGGCTTTCGCGCAGGTAGCCGTCGGTGAATTGGGCTATGAACAGTGCCCCATGGGGCTGCAACTGATAACAACAGTTAGTTACTGTAGATGCGTTTAATCGCACAGAGGGTAAAAATAAATGTCAATTACTAATCTTATCAACGACTGGTCCAGGTACCGCCGCGGTGCTGAAGAAGGTGGATTTCACGAGTATGAGCACCAGTGGGCCATGGTGGTTGACTTGAATAAATGCATTGGTTGCAACGCCTGTTCAGTGGCTTGTTATGCTGAGAATAACCTTCCCGTAGTAGGTGAAGCGCGTTTTGCAAAGAATCAGGGCATGCACTGGATGCGTGTCGAACGCTACTGGGACGAACCTGATCTGGAACCCTATGTAGCGACTGCCTCAAACAGTCTTGATGCGTGGATTGAGGGTAATCCTCCGGCG
The DNA here is from genome assembly GCA_046590885.1 of Gammaproteobacteria bacterium. Taxonomy (GTDB): domain Bacteria; phylum Pseudomonadota; class Gammaproteobacteria; family Ga007554. The sequence goes on along the minus strand of JBKJTS010000005.1, from coordinate 7,495 downwards.
CCGCGCTCCGCGCTCAAGCCCAGCAATCCGGCTCCCATTGCTAAAGGGATGCTTGAGCGGGATGGCCAGGGTTTCAATGAGCAATTTGGTTATCGCGGGACAAAGAGCGAGTACCAGGATTTTGGCGGCAGTTTCTTGCCGATGATGTGTCAGCAGTGCCATTCGGCTACCTGTGAACCAGTTTGCCCAGTGGCGGCGACGTACCATACGCCCGATGGCTTGAATGCGCAGGTGTACAACCGTTGCATCGGTTCGCGCTACTGCTCCAACAACTGTCCTTATCGTTTGCGCTTCTTTAATTTCTGGTCATACTATGAAGACGCTTGGCCGGAGCCGCTGCACATGCAGCTTAATCCGGATCTAACAGTGCGTGACAAGGGCGTCATGGAAAAATGCACTTTCTGCGTGCAACGTATTCGTGTTGCCAAAGACCAGGCCAAAATGGAAAATCGTAAAGTGAAAGATGGGGAGTTTGCTACCGCTTGTGTACAGACTTGCCCAACGTCGGCCTTGGTTTTCGGTGACAAAATGGATCCCGACAGCCAAGTTGCTAAATTATGGCAGGCTCATCAGGTGAAACAAGGCCCGCATAAACAAACAAAAGAAAACAAGGAGCTGCGTGGTTATCGTATTCTGGAGGGATTGAATACCGACCCCAGTGTGATGTACCTGGAGCGCGTGCGTGAAGTGTAACAACAAGGCCATTCATTATTTTAAGAGTCATTCATTGTTAATGACGCCCAACAAATAAGTTTAGCGAAGAGACAGCATGAAACACATCGACGAAAAAGCCATCGACGAAGAGATCAAGTGGGCCAAGATTAACGGAGACGTTCTGCGTCATATGGAGGCACCGCGCAAGGCCTACTGGGTCGCGCTGGGTACATGTTTCCTCATGTTTTTAGTGGCTGCGGTTGCGGAAGTTTACCAATACAAGTACGGGCTGGGGGTGGCTGACCTGAACCGCTCACACATGTGGGGCTTGTATATTGCAACCTTCATTTTCTGGGTCGGCGCGAGCCACGCAGGAACCCTGTTGTCGGCATTTTTACATATTATCCATGCCGAATGGCGCAGGACGATCTATCGCTTTGCTGAGGCGATGACCAGCGTCGCGTTGATGACGGCGGCCCTTTTCCCCATGATCCACTTGGGGCGGGTATGGAATTTGTATTGGGTTGTCCCTTATGTCAGCGACCGTGAAATTTGGTCAAATTTTAGATCGCCCCTGGTTTGGGACGCATTTGCCATTACCACCTATCTGACCTGTTCCTTGACGTTCCTCTATGTTGGTATGATCCCTGATCTGGCGATCTGCCGTGATAACGCCCGTGGCTGGCGCAAAAAACTCTACATCGTGCTGTCAGTGGGCTGGCAAGGTACGGATCGTCAATGGCGCAATTTCCGCAAGACTTACATGACCATGGCCTGTTTCTTGCTGCCTCTGGCAATATCGGTGCACTCCGTTGTGTCGTCTGACTTTGCCGTGTCCCTCATGCCTGGCTGGCATGTGACAAGTTTCCCACCCTATTTTGTGGCGGGTGCCCTGTATTCAGGCTGTGCCGGAATTATGACACTGTTCATTATCATGCGTTACTTCTTTAGATTGGAAGATTACATGACTGTGAATATTATGGAGAAGCTCTGCAAGATGACCTTTGCCATTGCGATGGTCTGGACATATCTGATTTTGGCGGAGTTCGCCGCAGTCTGGTACGGACATAGTCAAGCTGACAAGGAGGTTTTGCTCGCCAAGTTTTATGGGCCATTCGCACCTTACTTCTGGGCTATGATGTTTCTTGCTGTGGTGCTCCCATTTACGCTGGCCTTCCAGAAGTTGCGCCGTAACATGGCCGCATTGATGGTGCTATCTATTTTGTTCAACATTGGTATGTGGCTGGAACGTTGGATGATCGTCAGCCCCACTCTGTCGCACGCATACAATCCTGAATCATGGAATATGTTATGGCCAAGCATTGTACAGTGGAGCATTGTGTTCGGTAGCTTTGGCTGGTTTGGCATGATTTTCCTGGTTTTCTGCAAAATATTCCCAATGGTGTCCATGTACGAGGTGAAGGAAATGATCTTCCACCAGAAGCAGGAATTACAAGGGCATAAGCATGGCCATAGTCACGCAGGAGCTGGACATGCTGCTGGGCATATTGTTGCCAAACCCAGCGTAGAAGGGGCGTAATCATGAGGAAAAAATACAGCGTAATGGGTCTCTTCTCAGATTTTGAAGAAGTTTTCTGTGCACTTGAAGATATTAAGAAGAATAAGGTTCCCGGAGTAACGGTGGATGATGTGAGATTAATGTCACCGATTGAACATCCGGAAATTGATGAGATCCTGGGTGAGCGTCCATCGCATGTGCGGAAGGTGACTTTATTCGGTTCCTTGTTTGGCATCATAGGTGGTTTTTATTTTCTAATAACCTCCCAGTCCGATTTTCTGGTGCAGCCGCAGGGCGGCAAGCCGGTGGTGCCGATACCCAGCAATATAGTGCTGACCTATGAAATGTTTATTTTATTTAGTGTCATAGCCACAGTTCTCGGTTTTCTGGTGCTATCCGGATTGTTGTTCGGGAAAAGGGAAAAGTTATACAGCGAAAAAGTGGGTGTGGATCAAATTGCTGTAGTTCTGGAGTTGAGTGAGGAAACCTATGAACCAATCAAGGCATTATTCAGGCAACATAAAGTGCTAGAAATTCGCGAAGAGGTGAACAAATGAGGCGGCCTGTTAATGCACGGGGAACAATGGCCGGCCCCTTCCTGGCTGCGATGCTGGTGCCTATGGCAACATTGATGCTAGTGCCTGCGACTGCGTTCGCGTGGCCGTGGTCGCAAGACATGATGAATCAGCCAAATATTAAACCCCAGGAAGGGGTCATGGCACCCTTTCCGAAGCGGTCTGTGCCTACTCAGGGTATTGCAACCACGGTGGCCAATCGTGATGAAGCGAAGGATTTGATTAATCCCGCGCCATTAAGTGATGCTTCCTTGAAGACTGGGAAAACCCTATTCAGGATTTACTGTGCGGCATGTCATGGTTTGACAGGACGCGCAGATGCTCCGATTACACCAAAGATAGGTGCTATCAGTCTCGTGGATGAGTATGTGCAGAAACAACTGACAGAGGGCTGGATCTTTGGCACCATTACCTTTGGCAGCGCTATCATGCCCGCCTACGGTAAGCCTACCGCACGTGAAGACGGTAGAGGGTCAAACGACTTGTCCGTGGAAGAGCGTTGGCATGTTGTGAATTATGTGCGGAATCAGCTTGCAAAAGACGCTCAGTCTGAGCCACCGGCAGAGCCTGCCACCGCCACCGTGTCCACCAAATAACTTACACTAGAATCACGCAAGCCAGAGGGGCAAAATGGAAAACTTTGGTAGTTGGTCAGTCTTGACCGTGGATTTTCTTATCCTGCAGTACATTGCATTGGGTGGCGTGACGCTTTCGGCATTATTGCACTTGATAAATGGCAAGTGGCGGTTTCAGGTGCGCAAGCTGGCCTGCTCACTGGCGGTGTTTTTTCCGATTACGTTTGTCTTGTTACTGATCCTGCTCGCGAACGGGGAGTCCACATTCCAATGGTTGGAGCACGCGCATGATGAAGGCAAACACTTATCGGGTTGGCATAACTATACCTTCCTCGTCAGTCGCCAGATTATTGGATTTCTCCTGGTAGTAGGTTTGTATGGATTGTTTATCAAGTTGCAACATCAGAGCGAAATCGACAGCTCCTATAAGACGCAGCGGCGTTTTCGCAATGTGGCTTTGTTGATACCGTTTGTCTACTTTTTGTATGGAACTATGGTTGCTTGGGACTTTGAAATGACCATGATACCCGGCTGGCATAGTGCAAGTTATGGTGCTTATCACTTTATCAGTAATTTCCACGGTTTTCTGGCATTTTTTACTATATTCCTGTTTTTCCTGCACCGTTCTAAAAGATTGACTAAACCATTTGAGCCGTTTGTTTTTAATTATCTGGCGCAGTTTATGCTGGGCTTTACCATTTTGTTTACCTATCTGTATTTTACTCAATACTTGATTATGTGGTATGCCCGTTTTCCAGAGGAAATCTTCCGTTACAGAAACATGATGTTTCACGGTTTTGGGCCTCTATGGTGGACGTTCCTGGCGCTGAAGTTTATTATTCCCTTCGTTACGTTGGTATTTACGCCAAATCGCCATAATCCTAATACCATTCTTATGGTGGCGATCTCTATTTTTATAGGTACATGGATAGAGCGCTATACTTGGATTGCTGGTTCCGTTGAGCCGCAATTTTATAAAATGCCAATGACTTCATTGTTCGGTATTGGAGTAACAGTGGTTATAGCAGCTATTGCATTTGTTGCCATGCGGTGGTCGCTGACTCGCTATGGCTTGATTAAAGCCCCCTAGCTGTTAATAATTCGAAAAAAATCCAATGCTGCAAAACTGCGCTCTGCCGATCTTGATCAAGGTCGGCAGAGCGTTTTTGCATGTTCTGGATGGCTTTGTGATGCGTCCCCGTATCTTTAGGCTCCCCAGTTCTAATAATTAATACAAGCCAATCGTTTGACAGTACCCCAATTCCACACACCCATCTATGCATGCCAGTCGCTCCCGGCATCCCGTCCCGTTGGGCATCATACAATCCTTGGATGTTGTAAACCCATAAAGAAGCGGCCATTTTCCAGTAATAGTTGCTTACTCGGGCGTCATATGTAGTGGAACACTTGTCATGAACAGGTTGTTAGCTAATTAAGAGGCTAGAAGATCCGTCACAGTGCAGCCATTGATATTGAGGCATAACAAATTACACACTGACAAAAATATGGCAGGCACAGTTATTGCTTTCTTATAAAAGACGCCAACTCCATGCAACTGCAAAGTTGCCGGGTTGGGCGGTGTCGTACTCGATCTTTATTGCTTAGCAAATTGTAAAAATTCAAGGCTGAGTTTTCAGGGTAACCTGGCGGAAAGCATACGCGGAAAATTACTCACTCGTTATTCCAAGGGCAAAACTTTGTTAATGACACATAATAAATCAGCTTAATGTAAAGGACGACATGGCTTACGTAAAAGATAAAGACATCAACGAAAAGATCAAGTGGGTGCAGATCAACGCGGATATTTTACGTACCATGCAAAGTCCCCGTAAGGCTTACTGGGTTGCAGTGGCGGTATGTCTGCTCATGATGTCGTGTGCCGTGATTGCAGAGATCTACCAATATCAGACTGGCTTAGGTGTAGCCAATCTGAACCGGCCGCACATGTGGGGGTTGTATATTGCAACCTTTATTTTCTGGATCGGCATGAGCCATGCGGGAACCTTGTTGTCGGCGATCCTGCATATTATTCATGCTGACTGGCGGAAACCGATATACCGTTTTGCAGAAGCGATGACCACCTTCTCGTTGATGACGGCAGGTATTTTTCCGCTAATCCACCTGGGGCGTGTATGGAATTTTTATTGGGTTGTGCCTTATATTTCAGATCGCGGTGTCTGGCCGAACTTCAGATCCCCGCTGGCGTGGGACACCTTCGCCATTACCACCTATCTTACCTCGTCTGCATTGTTCCTGTTCATTGGCATGATCCCTGATCTAGCGATATGCCGTGACAACACAAGTGGGTGGCGCAAGTCGTTTTACACTATGCTAGCGTTGGGTTGGCAGGGTACAGATCGCCAGTGGCGGAATTTTCGCGTGACTTATATGTTGATGGCCTGTTTTTTGATTCCACTGGCGGTGTCGGTGCATTCAATCGTGGCCGCGGACTTTGCCATGTCCATCATGCCTGGCTGGCATGTGACGAGCTTCCCACCTTACTTCGTGGCGGGCGCACTGTATTCGGGATGCGCTGGGATTATTACGTTATTCATTATGCTGCGTTATTTCTTCCGCTTGGAGGAATACATGACAGTGGCTATCATGGAAAAGACCTGCAAACTAACGTTCGCAATTGCGATGGTGTGGACTTATCTGAATCTGGTGGAGTTCGCTACCGTCTGGTACAGCCATGATCAAGTTCCCAAAGAGGTTTTGATTTCAAAGTTTGTTGGGCCCTTCGCCCCTTACTTCTGGGCCATGTTATTTTTTGGCATGGTGCTACCTTTTGCACTGGCCTTTCAGAAGGTGCGCCGCCACATGCCTACCTTGATGGTTGTGTCCCTCTTACTGAACACCGGTATGTGGCTGGAGCGATGGATGATCGTGGCGCCCACCTTGGCACATGGCTATGAGCCCGCGGCATGGAACATGCTGTGGCCGAGCGTGGTGCAGTGGTCAATTGTGTTTGGCAGCTTTGGCTGGTTTGGTTTGCTATTTCTGGTCTTCGTCAAACTGTTCCCGTGCGTATCGATGTACGAAGTAAAGGAAATGGTGTTCCATCGCCGACGCGAAACAGATCAGAATTTGGCAAAACATTTTCGCCGCCGTGCATCTGATGTTCAGCCGTGCATAGATTCAGAGCAAACGAAGAATGCTCATGAGTAAAAAAATATCGGATTACCGGAACCGTTACTGCGATAAGTCCCCAGTCATCCTTCGATGATACGAGATACAAGTAAGTGGAATAAGTATGTCCTACCACGATGCATGGAGATGTGATGCACCAAAGCTAGATGCTGGGAACCCAGTGTAGTCAAGCTATAATAATTTAAAAAACAGGAAAATACCCACGCTATTTTTTCAAAAGATGCTCTAAATATAGCGCCCCGCACTGGCAACAACAGCGGTGATTAACCCCAAAATCAGATTAATACCAACCATGCGCCGGATTTTATCTAATTGCTGGCCAGCGGCGGGGAGGTCTTTGGCAGTTAACGCGGTGTTTAATTTGCGGTAATGCGCAAAAAACATATGCAAAAATAACAATATCATAACGATACCGAGCGTGAGCATCAGATGTATGTGCTTGCCAGCATTTTTCATGCCGCCAAATTCAACAAAGGTCATCCACAGTCCTGTTGATAGCAATAGGATAATGGCGGCCCATACCCAGGGGAAAAAGCGCCCCAACACCTGTGGCCATAACGCTAATTTCTGTGGTGGTTCGAGCACCGCGGCAGCTACAGGGCGCAATATCATATAAGCGAAGAACATGCCTCCTACCCAAATGATAGCCGCTAACATATGCAGTGGTAAGGCGATGAGCATGGTATTTCCAGATTGTTGTGGCAGGGGTGACTCAAATGTGCCAAGAGGAAACTTTTGAAAACCGCGACGCTCTGCCCTGTCAGCTTATGGCTAACACATTATATGTGGTGCTTTTGGCCGAGCTTTGCGGCGGCGTTTCCAGAGAACAGGAGCGAAGTTTATCACAAAGCTTGGTTATAAGCCGGTACCGTGAAAATTTCTTGAAAATCAGGTAAAATTAATGATTTAACCGGAATGTTTTGTAGGTTCAGGTTGTGTCCATTATCAAGTGAGGATTCAAACACTATGTCAGATTACAAGATAGCCCCTTCTATCCTGTCGGCTGATTTTGCCCGGCTGGG
>JBKJTS010000157.1:0-3613 GCA_046590885.1 Gammaproteobacteria bacterium | reverse complement strand
GCCACAGTCTGCACTGGTACTGCAAAAAATATTTGCGGACATTCATGTATCGTTGCGCCAAGGCGCAGACCAGCAAGCGGCTGAGGCTGTGCTGGCGTTGGTCAAAACAGAACCTTGATGACCTCTCTTCCATTTACGGAAGAAGGGTAAAAAGGGCAAAGGAAAAAAATGATCTCTATAACATGGCAAAACCTACGCTTATTGGCAGGCGTAGACGAAGTAGGGCGTGGCCCGCTGGCCGGGCCGGTGGTTGCTGCGGCGGTGATTCTTGATCCGGCGCGTCCGATTGCAGGCTTGGCCGATTCCAAGGCATTAACAGAAAAACGCCGTGCGGCGTTGAGCATCGTGATTCGTGAAAAAGCCCTGGCATGGGCGCTGGGGCGAGCTGAAGTTGAAGAAATTGATGCGTTAAATATCTTGCAAGCCAGCCTGTTAGCCATGCAGCGTGCCGTAGCGGCATTATCTATCGTGCCGGAATACGCCGTCGTTGATGGTAACCGCTTGCCCAGGTTGCTATGTCCCGCACTGGCGATTATCAAGGGTGACCAAACTGTAGCCGCTATCAGCGCCGCCTCCATCATTGCCAAAGTGGCGCGTGATAGTGAGATGATCATGTTAGATGCGCATTACCCCGGTTATGGGCTTGCACTGCACAAAGGGTACCCCACCAAAGCGCATGTGCTGGCGTTGGACGTGCTTGGGGTTTCTGTAATCCATCGTCGTACGTTTGGACCGGTGCGTAAGCTATTGTAATATATATGAGTTATTTTTTAATTTTGGTGCCTTGCAGGCGCTCAATTCCCGCTATAATATTCCCTCCTACCTGAAACCTAAAAGCAGCGCAATGATTCCCCAATTCGTTCATCTTCGTGTACACAGTGAATATTCACTGATAAACGGTATCGTGCGTCTGAAGCCGTTGGTTAAGGCGGCGGCTGCGGCGAGTATGCCGGCGGTGGCGGTGACTGATCAGTCCAACCTGTTTGCGATGGTGAAGTTTTACCGTGCGGCGATGGCGGCGGGGGTGAAGCCGATAATTGGTGTGGATGTGTGGCTGCATAACGAGACTGATGCAAATCAGCCGACGCGTGTGGTGTTGCTGTGCCAAAACCGGGTGGGATATCTGAATCTTACCCGGCTGATTTCGCGCAGTTATATCGAAGGCCAGCAACGTGGTGTGCCGACGGTCCGCAAAGACTGGCTGAAGGGCGCCAGTGATGGTTTGATTGCGCTGTCGGGGGGGCGTGGCGGGGACATCGGCCAAGCACTGCTGGCGGGCAACCGTGTTCTGGCCGAGCGTTTGCTTGCTGAGTGGCTCGTACTATTTCCAGACCGCTTTTATCTGGAACTGCATCGCACTGGGCGTGAGCAGGAAGAGGAGTATTTACACGCGGCTGTGGAATTGGCGCAGGCGATGGCCTTACCCGTGGTGGCGACCAATGATGTGCACTTTATTCGCCAGGATGATTTTTATGCGCACGATGCACGTGTCTGCATACATGATGGACGCGTGCTGAATGACTCGCGCCGCCCCCGTCTGTATTCGGAACAGCAATATCTGCGGAGCCCTCAAGAGATGGCAGAGTTATTCCATGACTTGCCCGAGGCGTTGGAAAATACTGTAGAAATCGCGCAACGTTGCAATCTGGAATTGACCCTGGGTAAAAACTTTTTGCCCGCTTTTCCGGTGCCGCTGGGATTAACGCCGGATGCGTATTTCGACCAGTGCGCCCGCGATGGTTTGGAAAAACGCCTGACGACCTTGTTTAACAGGAAATCTGAAAAGTTTGCGCAACAACGTGTGGAGTATGATGCACGCCTGGTGCTTGAACTCAGTGTGATTAACAGCATGGGGTTCGCGGGTTATTTCTTGATTGTGGCGGATTTCATCCGCTGGGCCAGAGAAAATGATGTGCCGGTGGGCCCAGGGCGTGGCTCGGGAGCTGGGTCACTCGTGGCTTATGCACTGGAAATTACCGACCTCGACCCGCTGCGTTACGAGCTGTTGTTCGAGCGCTTTCTAAATCCCGAACGTGTCTCACTGCCGGACTTTGATATCGACTTCTGCATGGAAGGGCGTGACCGCGTGATTGAATACGTGATGCAACATTATGGCCATGATCGCGTCTCCCAAATTATTACCTACGGCAGCATGTCCGCCAAGGCGGTAGTGCGGGATGTGGGGCGGGTGCTGGGCCATCCTTATGGCTTTGTCGATCAGATTGCTAAGTTGATTCCCTTTGAGCTGGGTATCACACTGGAAAAGGCGTTGGAAGATGAAGAGATATTGCGCCGCCGCTATGATCAGGAAGAGGATGTGCGTGCGCTAATTGATCTGGCGCGGTCACTGGAAGGACTTACACGCAATGCGGGAAAACATGCTGGAGGAGTGGTGATTGCGCCGGGGCCGCTCACCGATTTCACCCCGCTGTATTGCGAACAGGGTGCCACCAGTACAGTAACACAATTTGATAAAGACGATGTTGAAGCGGTCGGCTTGGTCAAGTTTGACTTTCTGGGGTTGCGCACACTCACGATCATTGACTGGGCAGTCAAAAATATCAACCGCATCCGCGCGGGACAAGGTGAGGAACCGATTAATATCACGCGCATTCCGTTGGAGGATGAACCCTCGTTTGCATTACTGAAACGCTGTGCCACCACCGCGATATTCCAGTTGGAATCACGCGGTATGAAAGACTTGATAAAACGCCTCCAACCCGATTGTTTTGAAGATATTATAGCCTTGGTAGCCCTGTTTCGCCCCGGCCCGTTACAATCGGGTATGGTGGATGACTTTATCAATCGCAAGCATAAACGCACCAAAGTTGAGTACCCGCATCCATCTCTTGAAACCATTCTTAAGCCCACCTATGGCGTGATTCTTTATCAAGAGCAGGTGATGCAAATTGCGCAGGTGCTGGCGGGTTATACGCTGGGCGCTGCAGATTTGTTGCGGCGTGCAATGGGCAAGAAAAAAGCCGAAGAAATGGCACAGCAGCGCATGATTTTTGTTAATGGCGCGAAGAATAATGGAGTTGCGGAAAAAACTGCGGCTTATATTTTTGACCTGATGGAAAAATTTGCCGGCTATGGATTTAATAAATCGCATTCGGCGGCGTATGCGTTATTGTCGTACCAAACGGCATGGCTCAAAGCACATTATCCGGCCGCATTCATGGCAGCAGTGTTATCAGCCGACATGGACAACACTGACAAGGTCGTGACGCTTATTGATGAATGCCGCGGTATGCGCCTGGAAATTCTCCCGCCCGATGTTAATAGCTGTGAATATGGATTTACAGTCGTCGCGCCCGCGACGTGCAGGGATGCACTAGTGTCGCGGGAGGCAGGATGCCGGGAGCGACCGACCGCGACACTAGTGCATCCCTGCACGTCGCATGACGAAAGCACGGTACTCTATGGTTTGGGTGCCGTTAAAGGTGTGGGTGCGTCGGCAATAGAAAGTATGGTTGCGACACGCGCACAACACGGCCCATTCACTGATTTATTCGATTTCTGCCGACGCATTGATTTACGCAAGGCCAATCGGCGCGTGTTAGAAGCCTTGGTGCGGGCGGGTGCGATGGACTCGCTGGGACAGAGCCGCGCT
>JBKJTS010000188.1:0-4200 GCA_046590885.1 Gammaproteobacteria bacterium | reverse complement strand
TTACGGAGAACATATGTCCATGCCCCCACCAAATCGTCCTTCCGCCAAACCCATAGAAGGCAATGCTCATCACATCTACGAAGTAGCCCGTGCCGACTTACCGCTGCATTGCCCAACTGAGAGCATGACATTATGGAACTCTCATCCGCGGGTATACCTGGCAATTGAAGCCACTGGCAAAGCCAAGTGCCCGTATTGCGGCACTGATTATATTTTGCGTGGCTGAGTTTATTATGGGAACTTCTAAAAATTCCATCCCTGGAATTTTTAGAGCAGTGCTGCATGCGTAAGTTAACGGTTGTTCAAGTGCTGCCTGCCATGGAAGGGGGTGGCGTTGAACGAGGCACGCTGGAGGTAGCAACAGCTTTGGTGCAACGCGGCCATCGTTCCATTGTCATTTCGGGTGGCGGCCGTATGGTATCCGCCCTGGAATCCACAGGCAGTGAACACATCACCTGGCCGATCGGAAAAAAATCCTTATTGAGTTTGCCTCTGGTGCTACGGTTACGGCATTTCCTCAAACAACAGCGGGTTGATATTCTGCATGCCCGCTCGCGCATGCCGGCATGGATTACTTACCTGGCCTGGCGCAGCATGAATAAAACCCAGCGGCCCCGTTTCATCACCACAGTCCACGGGCAATATTCTGTGAACTTTTATAGCTCTGTCATGACGCGTGGTGAACGTGTGATTGCGGTTTCCAACACCATCAAATATTATCTGAACAATCATTACCCACACCTTGACGCGCATAAAATTCAGGTGATTTACCGCGGCATCGACAGCCATGCGTTTCCGTATGACTACAAGGCTGGCAGCCAATGGCTGCATCACTGGTATGAACAATATCCGCAATTACTCGACAGCGCCATCATTACCCTGCCGGGTCGGTTGTCGCGCCTAAAAGGGCATGAAGATTTCATCGAATTAATGTCGCGCCTTAAGCTGGAAGGGGCAAATATTTATGGGTTGGTGGTAGGCGATGCAGATTCGCAACACGGTGATTACGCTCATGAGATTATGCAGCGCGCACAGCAGAAAGGTTTGGACAATATCATTTTTACCGGTTTTCGCAATGATGTACGCGAAATCTATACGGTTTCAAATATTGTGTTATCGCTTTCATCAAAACCCGAGTCTTTTGGCCGCACAGTATTAGAAGCCTTGAGCCTGGGCATTCCCGTGATAGGTTACGATCATGGCGGGGTAGGCGAGGTATTAAGCGCAGTATTTCCTGAAGGCCGGGTGGCGGTTGGGGACCTGGATGCACTCACGCAGAAAGTGCAAAAATTTATTGCAACGAAACCCGCTGTGGCTCTGATGACGCGGGGCACGCATCCCTTTCCACTGAAAAAAATGCTCGACGATACGCTTGATGCCTATGAAGCAATAGCACCCTCCGATTAATCCCCTGTAGCACGGCAAATCATGCGTTGATACAAATCCATAAACTGCGGAATCACTGCTTGCCTAGAATAGTGAATTCGATAACTGGCCAGCGCAGCAGCCGCTTTATCTAATCCCAACTGTGCATCATCCACTGCTAGTGCCATGACATGCGCGAGTGATTCAACATCCCCCACTTCCGCAAAATAGGCCATGTGCTCATTTAGCACTTCGACAGGGCCTTTAGTCCTGGTAGAAATAATGGTTTTGCCGCGCGCCATCGCTTCCAGCACCACAATGCCGAAGGGCTCATCCAGTGACGGCAACACAAAGATATCACCGCTATCGAGAAAAGTCGCAACATCTTCTATCCAACCATGAAATTCCACGCGTGCAGCAAGATCCAAATGCTGAACCAGTAACTGCAACGCCGCACGTTCCGGGCCATCGCCACCGATAATCAGACGCGCCTTCAAGCCTTGATCAAGCGCCATTTTAAAGGCCTGCAACAGCACATCAAAACCCTTCTTCTTTACCATGCGGCCATAACTGACAAACACCGTGCCGCCATTATCACTGCTACGCAATTGAGTGACTGGATTTAGCAGCGAGAAATGCGGGATCACTTGTATACGCTGTGCGGTGATGCCATGCTGCATCAAGTAATTTTTCTGGTCTTCCGTACCTGGCACAAACATCGCAACATCGCGGTAATATGTGAGTTTAACGTAATTATGCAGATTGGCAGCCAGAGGTATTTTTAGAATGCGCGCCGCACGACCCGCAAACCACGCACCACGCGCCAGGTGCGAATGAATTACAGCCGGTTGAAAGTCGCGGATGGCGTGAGTAATTTGCCGTGCCGACCAGAGGTCCCAGGCACCACGTACATTGACATCGCACATATCAATATTGGGATGATACAGCGCGGATTTTTTTACGAAATCCTTGTGACAGATCACCTGCACCTTAACGCCCGATTCTGCAAGTGCCACTGACACGTCGACAAACAACCGCTCTGCCCCGCCAAAGCCTTTCGAGATCATTAGCTGGGTAATTTTGAGGGTCATGTTTTTTGTTGCCATTAGCCCCATTTCATGTTGGTCGAAATGACACGTGCGGCACGTCAGCGAACAACCACAGGTGACACTGCATCAGTTACTCTGACAGGTATACTATCATTCACTCCCTCTTGCGCCCGTCCTACCCGCGCCGCCGCCAGCGTCCAACCTATAGCCAGCCACATCAGCGCGCCGCTCCAGTTAGAGAAAAAACTGGCTGTGGTAGCCACTGGCCACAATTGAATAATCATCGCCACCGCCGGACCTGCCATCCATGCACGGCTATACTCTATTTGCCAACCCCGCCATAAATGCCGCGCCAACGCGGCCAGCATTAATAAAAATAATATCAATCCTGGCACGCCCGATTCAGAGAACCATTCCAGATATAGATTGTGCGGATGAGTACCGCAACGTACCGCCACGTCCACAGGCAAACCAATCTGCGGATCTTTACATGCCACGCGAAAATTCTTCATGCCGACCCCCGTCACAGGTCGCTCGCTGCCTAGGTGCAGGGCGCTTCGCCACAGCTCACCATATGGACTATCACGAAATGTCGAGAGGGTTGTAACCACAGACGTAAATTGTCGCTCCAGCATGGCACGATCCGCCATCGCCACCACACCAACCCCCACGCCACCCAAGAACAGCACGCCCACCACAGCAACGCGCAAGGTGCCCTTTTGCATTACTGCTGCCACAAATAAACCCAGAACTAATAGCAAAAATGCCATGCGCTCGCCACTGACGAATACTGCGCCGATCACTACTAACGCCGTCCCACCCAAAAACAGCTTAACGCCAACGCTGGCCTTTTCCCCCATACGCCACATCGCAAAACCAAGCAAGGCGGGAAACATCAACTTAAGCAGGTAAGTTCCCACCCGCAAATCATCAAAAGGGCCGGTAAGCCGTGTTTCGGAGGGACGTGGATTTTGCAGAAAATCAAACCCGGTAAAATATTGCCACCAGGCATCCACGGCCACAAATACCAGCATCACTGTGGCACTGATAACCAAACGACGTATCCATACTGCATTCAGTACCCACACCTCCAACGCCACTGCAAAAAATAAAAATCGCAGCCACGGCACGGCTTGAATGTAGGACATCTGCACATCAAACGCAAAATTGCTGATCAGCAGCATCCATACCCACAGCGCCAGACCAAAGCGCACCCAAGTAGCACGCAGCCATGACCCATCCCGCATAACAATACTGCGTACTATGAACAACAAGGCGATCAGCAAAATTGCTACATCAGCCGCCGCCCGCCCGGTAACCAGCCACAAGGGGATCGTCACGGTCAACACGCGCGCTGCCAATAGCGAATATTTTTCGAAGTTAGTGTGCATACTGCGGGCTGTGTGGGTCTGGGGCAACAAAATACAGAATAACAAAACTCAGGGAGCAATCCCGTATCACGCGACTCTTATCCAACATACTTCTCTCGCACTGCATCTAATCCCGCACTGGCATGACGAATATCCAGATTTTGCAGCGCCCGCGTCCGGGCGCGCTGCTGCCAATCTTCTAACAACTGCGTATTTAATGCCAGATGCACCATGTGCTTAGCAAATTGTGCCGGATCATCCTGATCGACGAGCACCCCCGCATTCCCTATCAATTCGGGTGAGCCACCCCGACGTGCGGCAATCACTGCGCAGCCGGTTGCCATTGCCTCAATCACCGCCAGTGAGCAGGGTTCTTCCCATAACGATGGAATCACCGATATAGCAGCCTTGGACAA
>JBKJTS010000227.1:0-4120 GCA_046590885.1 Gammaproteobacteria bacterium | reverse complement strand
CTGGCCATTGAACGAATCTGGTTATCTGTGGCAAAGTGGCGCCGCTTCATGTGGTTTATGCGTTTTGCAGCATGGAGTGAAACGCGAGTGAGCTATGCCAATGCCCATGTCACGCATCCCGACAGCGACACAGCACCGGTGCCTGCTGCTACCTCCTCTTCTTACATAGGGGGGAGAGTCCGTGTCTTGCTGTTAACCTTGGTTCCTGCTGTGGGAATTGGCCTAATACATCACCTCCTTAGTGAATCGCTGTTAATATTAGCTTTTATTTTCAATATCGTTGTGCTGGTGTATTGCCTGGGGCCAAAAGATCTCGATACCCAGGTGCGCGCATTCATGCATGCCTATACTCATGTGGATAAAGAGGTGGCACGGCATCGTCTTGGCGACATAATTAATGTCGATATGGAGGCAAAGTCGCCATTAACTACTACACAGATGCTGCACGCTGTGATCGAAGCTATTTTAATAGAGGCGAACGAACGCTGGTTTGCAGTAATTTTCTGGTTTTTTGTATTGGGGCCACTAGGCGCGGTTTTTTATCGATTATCTTCACTCCTCAAAAATAATGCTGATCGGTCGAGGCAAGATACAACGGTCGCATTAATAGATCCCAATAGTTTTGGCTCGGCTGCGCAGCAGCTACACGCTATCTTGGGGTGGTTACCCGCCCGTTTTACTGCATTAAGTTATGCGATAATGGGTAGTTTTGTTGATGCCATTGATGCTTGGAACCAAGGCCTTTCTAAGCAACTGATGGGGGAACTTGGCGGTGACTCATCAGGCAATGCAGATGTGGTAAGGAACAGTGGCCTCGGTGCCCTGCGCATGCATGACGTGGTGCAGGGTGTTGGCAACCTTCCCATGAGCATTTCGCATGTCAGAAATGCCTTGGCGTTGGTGTGGCGCACCCTCATTTTTTGCCTGGTAGTATTGCTGGTGGGGAGCCTTATAAGCTGGTTGGTTTAATTTTCTCGTTGTGCGTGGTCGCTTGGGTATCGGTAGCCTGGCGGCGTATCTGCAAATGTTGTTTTAGCTGCATCCATTGCTGGGCATATTCCGGATTATCCGCGCGACGGCTGATGGCTTCCCGGATAAACGCCATGAATATTCCCATAAATATTCCGACGATGGCAGCCAGTGTCACTATTAATAGGCGCTGGGGTTTGCTTTTTTCTGTGGGGGGAAGGGCAGGATCAAGTACTTGTATTACCAGACCATCACGCGCTTCTTCTAGACGGGCCATTTCATATTGTTTAGCAAGTAACTCATAGAGAGTTTCCTGATATTTTACTTCTCGGAGGCCTCGGCTATATTCGAGGCCACTTTCCGAAATACGCCCCGTCGGCACCAGGTTGCTGCCCTTCTGTCGGGTGCGCCCTTCCATTTCCTGGAGCTTGGCACGCATAGTTTTGAGCTGCAGCAGGGTGCGGATGTAGTCAGGGTTTTTTTCGGTGGCATAGCTGCGTAAAACGGCTATTTCTACTTCTTTGGCGGCGATCTGTGCGCTTAAATCCATTCCAGCTCTAAGTATCGCCGTGGCTTGCGCATCCAGTGCGATGAGACCGGTCTTTTTTTGGATGGCATTAAAGGCATTTTCTGCGTCCATCAGCTGTGCTTGCGAGAGCTTAAGCTGTTTTTCAAAGAACAGACGACGTTGTGCCGTTTCGGTCATAGCCAGGCGCTGACTGAGCCATTCCAACGCACCTACATAAGCATTGGCAAGGCGTGCGGCAACAGCGGGGTCAGTGTCCTCCACGGCAATGGTGAGGATATTGTCTTTGCCACTTTTGATAGAGGTGTGTGCGTAAAGGGTATTAATGGCAGCATCGAGAGTCTCAGCATCGTAACGCTGTTTCAGGCCGTGTTGTTCAATCAGACGCGTTGCCACGGTACGGCTTTGCAGGATCGCTATGTATTGATCGCCGGGATTTTTTAATCCGAGCGCGCCGCCTGCGAGACTTGCCGCTCCCCCCATTTGCGACAGTAACGCTGCTGCACCGCTTTGAGATTGTTGGGGAATCAGCACTTTGGTATTAGCAGTAAAAATGGCGGGTAGGGTAAAAGCTATCGTTGCCGCCATTGCTGTTGCCAGCAAGGTAAACACGGCAATCAGCATCTTATGCTTGGCCAGTGTGATGACTAGATCAAGCAGGCTGATTTCATCAGCTTGCTGCGGGGTCTCAGAGGAAAGAGGCAGGTCGGGTTGAGGTAGGCTCATGTGTATCCTCTAAAGCCGGACGGCAATTAGGGCGCTTGTAGCGATTTGCAAGATGATCTGAGTGATGTCCTTTAGATCACGTAGCCATGCCACCTTTTCTAATTGCGGTGGAATAACCAAGGTATCCCCGGGCAATATGCGACGGTTTTTCAGACTGGAGAACCAACCTTGTTGCTGGGCACTGATTACGGAGCCATCCGCACGTATGAC
This sequence comes from Gammaproteobacteria bacterium, assembly GCA_046590885.1. Lineage (GTDB taxonomy): Bacteria > Pseudomonadota > Gammaproteobacteria > Ga007554. The sequence continues at coordinate 1,689 of JBKJTS010000227.1, read as the reverse complement.
ATACATACTGTCTTCGTCAGCTTGGGCAGTGGGGCCTCCAGCCAGGTTCAGGTAGTCCCCTATGTGCGTGCCGGGGCGATAAATAAAAGCGTTCTGGTTATAAACTTCCCCCATCACATTAACCAGCGTGGCACGTGCAGGAATAAAGAAGCGGTCTCCATCTTCAAGGGGTAAAGAAGGCAGGGTGCTACTATTATTGGGCTCATCAGGTACACCGAGCACGATACGCCCCTGGGTTTTTACCAAGCGCAAACGTGCCAGCAGTTCACGTTGTGCATTTGCCAAGGTTGCTGCGGCGACACTGGCTTCTGGAGTCAGTGCTTTAGCGGTGGCATTGGCGGCACTCTGATTAATCTGCTGTTCCAGTTTATCCAGGCTTTCCTGTAATCGCAGCTGTTGTTCCTGGCGAACCGATTCGCGAGTCAGGCTTGCCGCAAAGGGTGACGCATCACGGGTGAATCCGCCTGCACGTTCGATAATCGTAGGTAGGGTATCTCCGGGCAAAGCCTGATAGACACCAGGGCGCGCTATTTCACCTTCAATGCGTACGAAGCGGGTCCGTTTAGCTTCAGGAATCTGTATATCCTGTTTGGAAAACACCGTAATAGTATCGCCGGGCTGCAGGAGCAGGTTGTCCGCCTCGCTATTTTCCAGAATGGCGCGTCGCAAATTGAACGGTACTAAATTTATAACGAGTTCCGGTTGCTGCACACGCTCGATGACGGCGTATTCCCAGTTAGGTTCCTGAAGGCGGCTACTCAAAAGGATGGCTGGGGAAGGCAGCCGACCATTCTCATTATTCGGGATTGTTTTATCAAGAGCAGGGGCGATCCCCGCATTATTTTGGCGACGCCCGTATTCGCGATCAATCAATGCTTCTTTTGAGGGGAGCAGATCACGAATACGCATGCCTTCACGCCACGGATACCGTCCCGGCCAGGCGACATTCCCATTGAGGGTGACGGCGTTTTCAAAGCGCGGCTGAACTGAAAATACTCGCACCAGATCGCCGTTCTGGATGGGATGCTTCAAGCCAGCCTGATCGAGGTTGAATTCTTCTATGAGGCGTTTGTCCCGATTAATAATACGCTCCACACTGACTTTTTGACCATAGGCAGTGGTGGCAAGGCCTCCGGCCAACCCCAGCAATTGACCAAGCGTGGTTGAGTCTTTCACTTCATAGATGGCAGGGTTGTTGACATCGCCTGCTACTGCCGCCAGCGATCCCACCGGTGGGACAAACACCACGTCACCCGGCAACAGATTGGTATCTTGCGATTTATCTCCGGCAAGCAGTAAGTTATACATATCAAACTCGGTAACTATCTTGCCATTGCGTTTAAGTTGAATCACGCGCATTGAGCCTTGTGGGGTTGGGCCACCCGCCGCAAACAAAGCGTTAACCAGCGTGCTTAATGAACTTATGGTGTAGTGTCCCGGTTGTTTAACCTGACCGAGCACGAACACGGGAATGCTCCGCAGTTGTTCAAGCCCTACATCCAAATCAAAATCCTTGTAGACGCGGCCAATAACGGTGCGCAGATAAGCGGGTAACGCGGAATACTTTAATCCTGCTAATGAGGTGGAGCCCACGTTGGGTATGTAAAAATTGCCCCGCCGGTCTACGCTGGCGCGATAGTTGATATCTACCTGGCCCCACGCGCGCAATACGATCTCATCTCCGGGGCC
>JBKJTS010000199.1:0-4856 GCA_046590885.1 Gammaproteobacteria bacterium | reverse complement strand
ATTTGCGCAGCGTCTGCGCAGTAAATTCCGAAGGGCAGAAAATCGCGTTAACGTAACGGATCGCGCGCGTCCATTCGACGGGAATTTCTTCGAGCTCCCAGGCCCAGTAACCGATATTGTAGATGCGGGCGTAAGTGCCCAAGCCCATTCTCAATGCCACCGGCGGCATCATTGGAGGATTGAGATGAAAGATGCGGCAGCCGATTTCATTTAACTCTGCGCTATTCGTGAACGACCATTCTATTTCCAGCGGCTTAGCAAACATTTTTTCAACGCTGGTGCAGCGTACCTTCACGCCCTTTTGCTGGAGTTGTAGCGCGCAAAGCCGCGCTGACTCGCCTATGCCGGACGCACTATGAAAAAAACCGACCACCTCCACGCCCCGTTTACCGCCGGTAAAAATTTGGCACCGGCTTTCGGGAATCAGCGGATGGAGCAGATTTTTTCTCAGCTTTCGATAGAGGCGGCGTATCATGAGGGATTCAATGTATTAAGAATTTTTTTCAGTATTTTTTTGAGCGGTGCAGGGACACTTTTCACTACCCCCCTTCTGCCTTGCTGTTTGAGATGTGCAGCCAAGCTGATGAACAAAGAGCGCGCTTCGAGTTGAGTTATATATGTCTGCACTGAGATCGTTGTCTCGGGTAACGGACTTGTCAGGGCGCGTGCTACGCAGGCAGCAAAATCAGTGGCCTGTGTTTTGGGGCCATAGGTTTCAGTGACATAACGCCGGTTCCGTTCCACATCCACGGGAAAATCATCCAGCGCGTGTTTGCATGTCTCCGCCAGTGCATCGGGCGTGTTGGGCGCGTACATTACACCACGGCCGTCGGCGAGCAGTTCCCGGGTGGCGGTACAGGCATAGCCAATCACCCGTTTGCCCGCAGCCAGCGCCTCCAGCGTGACCCGGCCCAAGGCTTCGTTATCCGAACACATTAATACGGCGTCGTGGGACTGCAGTTCGGTCGCTACATCGTAGGCACGTACTTGCAGCGTGACATTGCTCGCTGAAGTGACCTCGTGTTTGAGTTGCTGCACATAAGTATCGTCACCCGATGGGCCGACGATATCCAGCGTGACGTTCTGCAGTTTCCTGGCCGCCTGCAGCGCAATCAGCTGGCCTTTACTAGGCTTGATGCCGCCCAGCGCGAGCAGACGTGTGGGCCCGGGGCGGTGGGTGACCGGGAGCCGGATCAGCCGCTCTGCATCGACTGCCTGGTGGATGAGGTCTATTTTTGATGCGGCAATGATGCGCGCGAGATGCCCTTTGACGGCGTTGCTGATGGTGAGCACGCGCTGCGAGCATTGCTCAATGAGCGCAAGGCTTTGATCGTAGCCCATCACAAACTGATAATTATGGTCGCTGTCGCCATATTCGTGCACATACCAGATGTGTGGCTTGCGTACCCCATTCGCAACCAGTCCCAACCAGGGCACGGTCATCGTGTTGGTCAGCAAAATATCCGCATCACGGGCCAGCGAGGTCAATGTGGCAAGATGTTTTTGCAGGGCGGGTTTATAGATTTTTTTGGGCGCGCGATATGCGTCATGGCACCACCAGGGCAGATCCAGATAAGTCGTGCTGCTGGCGTGGACGCTGAGCGCGGCCGGGGCTTTTTTAACATCGGCAAAGACGATATGCCACGCAAATTGCTCCTGGGTAGACGCCATCAGCGATGCAAGCGCAAGCTCCGCACCACCGATCGCAGCGGAATGCGCCAGTACCAGTACCGAGGGTTTAGCCGTTTTTCTCATCATGCGATCTATATTAGAACCAGCCATTTAAATAATAAAATCGGGATGCTCGCCCAGACGTCCCGCCTCGCCATCCTGTATGGCTTTCATTAGCAGCGCCAAGCGTTTTTTGCGGCCTACCATCAGCGCGCGCATGCGCAGTGCAGCCAGATAAACGGCGCGATTAATGCTGCGAATGATTTTTTCTTTGCGATTGGCGTCCCGGTAACCCTCGAAATAGGCGTGGTTACGCGTCGAATAAAATGCCCTGAAATCACCGTCGCCCATCAGCAGCGCGTCCAGGGTATTGCTAAAGCGTGCCTTCATATTCCATGACAATTCCAGATCTACCAGTTTTGCATCCGTGGCGATCACGATTTTTCCATTGGACTGCGTCAATCGATACGAAAAATCGCTGTCGTCGGCGTACAGAAAATAACGCTCATCCGGCAGGCCGTGCTTTTCCGGAACAGCGCGATGGAAATACATTCCACTGTACGGCGCAATCGCAACGACCACTTGATCGAGCATCGGACGTTTGGCGATCCATTTTCGGCCGAAAGGCGTGCGACGAAAAAACTTGAACGGCACATCCTGAAAATCGAACCCAAGGAAAGCCGCACGGTTGCCTTCCATGCCATTCGACGGCACATTTTTAACCACATCCGTCTGCCAATTGGCGCGATAGGCAAGCACCGCCAGACGATCCCGCGGCACGGATTGCATGCATGTCTGATGCGTGGCGGCGAGCGTCGCCAGACAACCTGCTTGCAATTCGTTATCGTCATCGAGCAATAATAAGTATTCAGCACCCAGATCGAGCGCGCGTTGCATGCCGGCCTTGTACCCGCCAGCAGAACCGGTGTTGCGGCCCAGGGTCATCACGTCGACAAATGCGCCGAATTCATTCAAGGCCAGCGCGGCGATATCTTCCTTGGCGCCGTTATCTACCACGACCGCGCGCTGAATACCCTCGTTTTGCGCAGACGCCAAGGCCTGTCGCAACAAATGCCAGCGCGCGCCATAGGTAACGGTGACTACACACACAAAAGGAAGCGGATGGGGATTATTCATAATCATGACTCCGTTTAAATAAAGCTGTGAAGAAAAATATTCGGATCATTTGGATACCAGCGGATATGTCATCGGGTTTTTACCGCGCCAGTGCAGCAGCATGAATAAATAAACCATCACGAAGGCTTCCACCAGCACATTGGCGCTGGCGGCACCTTGCGGACCGAACTGCCACGCCAGCGGTATGAACACGAATAGATTCAGCAAGGCGGCTTTTAGCATTACATTACTGAAAAGATCTTTCATGCCGAACGGGATCATGGTTTGCACGCCCAATATATTTGACAGAACGATGAACAGCGGCGTAAACGCCAGCGTAGCCAGCACCGGAATGGCGGGCGCGAATTTTTCGCCAAACAGCAATGGAATCACTATCCCGCTGCATAGTGAAAGGGCGAGCGAAAGCACTAAGGCCAGGGAGCCGAGACCTATGAACAGCTTGCGATTAAATCCCAGCGCGCGCGCCGGATCGTCATGTGCCATTTTGCTGATGTAGGGATAGATGGCTTGAATGATGGGGCCGAACATCATCAACAATGCCCGTACCAATTTTTCTGCCACACTGTAATAGCCCACGGCGAGCGGTGTTAAGACCAGTCCCAGAATGAACACGCTGCTGGTAGTATAGGAATTGGCCGCGAATGACGAAATGAAAATGTGCCAACCCTCGCGTAGTTGCATGACCAATGCGCTGCGCGTCGGCCATTGCAGACGAACACCGCGCAATGCCTTGATGATGAAAGGGATGGTCAGCAAGCCGGCCAGTGCCATATGCGCGGATTGCAACCATACCGCCCACAGCAGATCTTCCCTGGTTTTAACCAGTAGAAAAATGCCCACTGTAGAAATCACACGCGTGAGGATCTGCAGCAGGCTGACGATTTTCAATTGCTCCAGGCCCTGGAATAACCATTGCGGAAACAGCACGCTTCCGACAACCAGCATGTAACTGCTTAAATAGAGGGGTATATCTTGCTGAAATCGCGGAATGCTCCACACCATGACCATCAATATGACAAAGCCGATGGCCATGAACCCTGCGCGTAACACCGTCACCTCAGAAAAGATTTTCGCGACCTTCTCTGGGTTATCGCGATTCACCGATATTTCGTTCGCGGCAGTGAGATTGAAACCATACTCGGTCAACATCACGAATATCTGCGCGAACGCCAACGCAAAGGCAATCCGCCCCAGGTCTTCGGGGCCCAGTACACGGGCCAGATAGGGCAAAGTTAGCAAGGGCAGCAGGTAGCTGGCTGCTTGCAATGAGCCAAGCGAGAGGATGTTTTCGATTACGCGCCGTCGTGACATGCCGGGCTTCTTGTGTGATTGCGCATCAGGGTTTATTCAAATATTTTTTGATGACCGCCAGTTGCGGGGCGTCCCTGCCATTTATCTGCGCGATGCTTAAAGGATAGTTGCCCCACCACTGTCCGGCCGCCCAGTAAGTCCAGCCGTGCCAGACAGCGGGATTTCGGGTCTGCGCCAACATCGCATCAAGCGCTTCCAAACAGGCAGGGTTGGCAGGCACGCCAAACTCCCCTAGAAAGAGACGCTGACCGTGGGTGCTCGCCCAGTTCATAATGTTGTCGAACATGGGGGCAAATCGCGCGGCGGCAATACACTGCTGTCCAGTACCTGAATAATTGGCATCAGCATATTGATGCACTTCGATCAGCGTGCGTTTGTCAGGGTCTTGAAACATCGCAAATGCCGTCGCGTTGGAGACCCCATTACCCGCTGAAAACCAGTCATGCACGCCACTCCATCGTCCGCCTGAGACCAAAACCAGATTTCGGCTGCGCTGTTTTCTGAGCGCCCGAACGGTTTGCTGCGCGGCCACAGCCCATTGAGCGACGGATAAATGCGCGGGCTCGTTCATCAAACCAAATGCTGTGACCGAAGGATCGTCAAACCGGCTGGCGAGTCGCGTCCATAAATCCACCAGGGCCTCGACAGGCACTTGCGGCGAGCCTATCGGTTTGCCCCGGTAGTTGCCATAATTATGTACGTCGAGGATCACGCACATGTTGCGGGCTTTGGCGAGC
>JBKJTS010000049.1:0-4653 GCA_046590885.1 Gammaproteobacteria bacterium | reverse complement strand
TGCCCAAATGGTGCGCCAGTTTGAGACTCAAGGGTGCAGCCTGTTGGGTGTAGAAGAAGTTGCCCGCACCGAAACCGATAAATATGGCATTGTCGATGTCACACAGTGGTGTGACCGATTAGCCATATTTATCGGTTTCAGTACGGGCAACTTCTTCTACACCCAACAGGCTGCACCCTTGAGTCTCAAACTGGCGCACCATTTGGGCAAGACAACCTGTATGGTTATCATCGATTAAATCATCAGCCAAGATCACTGCAAATGGCTCGTCACCCACCACGCGCTTGGCACACAGCACGGCATGACCCAGGCCCAGCGCTTCGGGCTGACGCACATAGACGCATGACACACCTTTAGGAAGTATGCCACGCACCACATCGAGCAATTGTTGCTTGTCGCGCTTGATGAGCTGCGCTTCCATCTCATAATTTTTGTCAAAATGATCTTCAATCGCACGCTTGTTGCTGCTGGTCACAAAGATCAGTTCTTTAATCCCGGCAGCAATGGCTTCTTCCGCAGCATACTGAATCAGCGGTTTGTCCACTATCGGCAGCATTTCCTTGGGGTTAGCCTTGGTGGCGGGCAAGAATCGTGTCCCCATGCCAGCCACGGGGAACACAGCTTTTGTAATAGTCTTTTTCATAGTTTACTGTTTTTTCCAATGCTTAATATTTGTTAAATACGCTTCCGATAACGTGGGTGCCCGAGCCGCTAAGCTGGGTACTCAACGATCTGACGGCACCAAGACGAGTACGATCTTTACGAGCTACCATTAGCGCTCCCCTCGCAAGGGATGCGCTAGTCAGTGTATCGCTATAGAGGGTACCGGCCGGCGTGTCAATAAGGATAACATCGTAGTGCTGACTCAAGTCGTCCAATAACCCGGAAAATTCAGAACGCCCTAACAGTTCCAAGGGGTTAGGCGGAATGGGGCCCGCACCCAGCACAGAGAGATTGGCCAAGTCAGGGAAGTGCACAATGGCATCTTGTCCCGCTCGTCCCGCCAGGATGGATGTCAAACCCACACTACTGGATAAATTAAAAATGACGTGCTGGCGGGGTTTGCGCAGATCGGCGTCGATCAACAGGGTACGTTCGCCCAGCTGGGAAAAAATCACCGCGAGATTTGCTGCAATGTAACTGCGACCGTCTTGTGCACCGGGGCTGACAATGGCAAGTGTTTTGTGCTCATCGTTAAACCAGCGCAGCATCAATTGGCTGCGCAAGGTGCGCAGGGCCTCCACTTGTGTGCTGAAGGGTTTATAGGCCGCTACTAAATCATTGCCAAAACCACCTTCCCCCGGGCGCAGATAGGCATATGCAAACTGTTTGGATAGCGCATGCTGAATATCTTCCCCACTAACCAGTTTAAGCTTGAGCGCGGCATCCCCAAAGCGTAACCCTTGGTCTTTTTGCAGGCGCAGTATGCGTTTAACATCTTCCAGTCTGAGCTTTCCAGAATCCACCAGGATTGCACCCATGTTGCGGTCAATCAGTTGGGATGGTGCCGCCTCAGACGCCACTAAAATCCCCTCTTCAAACGCAGCATTAATGGGGGTAGTTTTTTCTTTTATGCTAGTTAATCGCATGGTTTATTGCTCTTGATTGCTTGGAAATATTAACGGCTGTCAAGCCTTGCCTTTTGCGAGCACGCCGAGCACTGGCAATCCTAGGGTGTCGAACAAGTCCTGATCTGTGCGAATTCTGCGATCCAGTATTTCCCAGAGGAGAGCTAACCCAATCCCGAGCAATGTTCCCAGAAGCACTGACAACACCATATTCAACATAACCTTGGGACTGGAGGGTTTCACAGCTTCAACGGCAGGATTGAGTAATATCACATTGGTCTGGCTCACGCGGCTTTGCTGGCTGGATTGATTATAGCGCTCTAGAGCGGCATCATAGGACCGTTGGGCACTTTCTACTTCATGCATAAGGGTAGGGATTTCATCGCGTGATTGTTTGAATTGCAGCACCCTGGCCTTTTGCGCCGCCAAAGATGCTCTAATTGACTCCTCACGGCTACGCGCCAGTTTGGTGTTATTTTTTATGCCGCTGGTGATTGAGACCATTTCCTTGTTCAGCTTTTCACGCAAACTCTTCACTTCCGCCACGGCGCGTTGATATTGGGGATGATTGTTGCCTAGTTGCTCTGACAGTTCCGCCAGTTTGGCCTCTTGGCGCAGAAGATCGCTCTTGAGACTCTGGATGAAGTTATTGGCTAAAACCTCCGGCAGGGTTTCCATGGAGGCACCCTTGGCGAGCATCTCTTCCATTTGCCGCTGGCGGCTTTCTACATCGTAGGTTTGGGCTTGGGTGAGCACCATCTGGCTGGCAAGCTCGGAGAGACGCGCAGTCTCAACATCCAGTCGTTCATCCGTGGCGGTGATATTTTTTCGCTGCTGGTAGGAAGACAGTTTGCGTTGTGCTTCTTCCACTTTGGTGCGCAGACTGGCCTGCTGTTTATCGAACCATTCCGCGCTCTTGCGCGCCGGCTCGACACTTAACTCCAACGTCGTATCGATATAGGCCTGGGCAAAGGCGTTGGCCAGGTCAGCGGCAAACCGGGAGTCGGTGGATTCGTAGTTGATAGTCATGAGGCGGCTCTCAAGTGAGGGCTTTACTTTGAGCTTCTGGAGCAGGACGTCCGCCAGCCAGTCCCTCACCGTGCCTTGACCGGCAGTCGCCGCCAGAAATTGATCTCGCATTGCCGGTGAATCCGCCAGTTTCAGGTTATCAATGACCTTAAGTGCCACTTTGCGGCTTTTAAGAATATCCAGCTGGGTAGCCATGTAACTGGGGGAAAGACTAGTGGATAAGGCGTCATCCGTGGCTGACTCCTTAAAATTGACGACCAGAACGGCACTGGAAGTGTATTGTTTCGGCATAAAGTAAGTCACGGCCGCAACTGCACCCACTGTAACCAGGACGGTCAGGAGAATAAGCCGATAACGGGCCAGCAAAATCTGTAGAAATTGTAGTAAACTCATTGTTGCGTGGTCAACCCTAATGTGATGGGATCCTGTCTGTCAGGAACCGTTAAAACAAACTTTCTTTGATATAAACGACATCATCCGGTAACAACAGCTCTGACAGTCCAGCATTAATGGTTATCATTACGCCGCGGGCATCTTTACGCTTGATTTGGATACCTCTCTGCGTACCCCGCTGCGTCAAGCCACCTCCCGTGGACAGTGCCTGCATCACTGTCATATTTCTCTGCAGTCGATAAGAACCTGGGCGCTGCGCTTCGCCATATATATAAAATACATCCATGCGCGGAATATAAATAATGTCTCCGTCACCCACCTCAACATTTTGCGTAATATCGCCTTTTTGCAGGAGTTTAAATAAATCAATGGGCTGTCTGCCCTGCGCTTCATTGCCTCCTTTTTTGATCAAGACCGCACTCTCCCCTCCGGAGGGATTCACGCCGCCTGCCATGGCCAGCAAATCCATTAGTCGGTTGCCTCGCTCAATCGCATACATCCCTGGTTTATTTACCTCACCCAGCACCGATACCTGCTGACTACGGTATTGCTCTACAATTAAGTTGACTTGAGGCGACTTTACAAACCCTCCCTTCTGCAAGAGTTCACCTATCTTCAGTTCTGCTAATCGCTCAGCTAAACCGGCAACAAATACTTCCCCCACTAACGGAAAGTTGATGCTCCCCGTTTGGCTTACTCTCGCTACAGTAGTGAGGTCAACATGCTCATAGACAGTTATTCTAACGACGTCACCTGTGCCCAGCACATAATCTTTAGCAATAGCAGATGTGGATAACAAACCAATTAAAAAAACAAAAAAAACAGTGTAAAGGCGGTTCAACATACTCAATCCCAACAGTGATAAAACATTATTGTGGTATACATATAAGAAATATTCATGACCAAAAACTTACGGGTTCAAATAACTTGCTTACTAATATATTATCGTGAACCGCCCTTACTAATAAGCGTTGCGATCAAAAAAAACCAAAAAAACAGTCTTGAATATAATGTTTATATCTAATGCCATAGACCAATTCCTGAGATAATCCAAATCACAGTCAATACGTGATTGCATCTTATCTAATGTATCTGTTTCCCCTCGGAGGCCACTCACTTGAGCCAAACCAGTAATACCAGGGCGAACTTTGTGGCGCACCATATACCCTTTAATAAGTTTGCGGTAAGTTTCGTTATGCGCAACGGCGTGAGGCCGCGGACCAACCACACTCATACGTCCCTGAAGTACATTTATAAACTGTGGCAACTCATCCAGAGAAGTGCGGCGTAAAATGGCACCCAGTCGTGTTATCCGCGGGTCACATCTCTGGGCTTGAGTTATGGCACCGCCGTCTTCACACACAGTCATAGAGCGAAATTTATATACAATAATTTCTTTACCATCTAAACCGTAGCGACGTTGTTTGAATAATACAGATCCCGGAGAAGTCGATTTTACCGCAATAGAAATCAATAATAATATTGGTGCCAACATGATCAGAGCGGCGCTGGAAAATATTACGTCGCTCAGTCGTTTAAACAATCGGTTAATTCCAAAAAAAGGAGTCTCACAAATCGCAACTACAGGAATCCCTTCAACCTCACCTACACCCGCCTGAATTAAATCAAAAACAAAAATATCAGGCACGAAATAAACAGATGC
>JBKJTS010000085.1:0-2907 GCA_046590885.1 Gammaproteobacteria bacterium | reverse complement strand
CCCGCCACGGAATTTCCCAACATTGGTTCATTTGAAAACCTGCTGCAGTTTTCCATCCCCCAGGCTGCGCTGAAAACCCTGATCAGCAGCACCAGCTTTGCCATGGCGCAGCAGGATATTCGTTATTATCTGAATGGCTTGTTGCTGGAAGTTGCAAATGGCCGGGTTCGTGCCGTGGCCACTGATGGACATCGTCTGGCGCTCAATGATACCAGTGCTGAAGTTCGAGCGAGTGAAGCGCAGCAAATCATCCTCCCCCGTAAAGCCGTGAATGAGTTGTCGCGCCTGCTGGATGATTCCGATAGCCTGGTAGAAGTGCAGATCGGCTCCAATCATATTCGGCTTTCCACCCCGACGTTGAGTTTTACCTCCAAGTTGATTGATGGCCGTTTCCCCGACTATCATCGGGTAGTGCCGCAAAACGGTGATAAAATAGTAATCAGTGACCGTGAGATTCTTAAACAGGCACTGGTACGTACTTCGATTCTTTCCAATGAAAAACACCGTAGCGTGCGCTTGATGCTCACTAAAGGCAGTTTGCGCCTGTTTGCCCATAACCCTGAGCAGGAACAGGCTGAAGAAGAAGTGGCGGTTGATTACAATGGTTTTGATATTGAGATTGGCTTTAACGTTAATTACATGGTTGATGCGCTGTCGGCCATTTCTACCTCGCACATCCGTCTGGTGCTCACTGATCCCAATAGCTGCTGCCTGATTCAGGGGGTTGGTAAAGAAGATTGTAAATATGTGGTTATGCCGATGCGGTTGTAATTCCAGGGCAATGTGGATAGGGCAACCCTAAAAATCCACATTTTGTCTACTGGCTCGATCTGGATGTTGTATTGACAGAAAAAATAATTTCGCCTCTCGAGCGATTTTCGCTTAAGGCAAAGTAACGTATAACAATGTGTTGAATGCTGGTGATATACACTTCCTGACCAAGGCTGTCTTAATCCCCCATGAGTCTTTTCTCTCTCCATATAAAAAACCTCCGAAATCTCGCTGAAGTTCATATTGAGCCCGGCCCACGCCTGAATATAATTTATGGCGCTAATGCCAGTGGTAAGACCAGCCTTTTAGAAGCCATCTATATATTGGGTCGCGCCAAATCGTTTCGTTGCCCCCATCTTCATACTATCGAAGGTAAGGGTGCGGGCGGTTTTATGGTGTTTGGCCAGGTGAGGGGTGAAGCCGGACAACCCCAGCCCCTGGGCATTCATTATGAAGGCGGCAAAATACATATGCGTGCTGAAGGCAGGACCTTGCTGCAGACTGCTGAACTGGTGACGCGCCTGCCGCTGCTGTTGATTACGCCGGACAGTCACAAAATCTTAACCTTGGGGCCTCGCCAGCGCCGTCGTTTCATAGATTGGGGGGTGTTCCACGTGGAACATGATTTCATGCCCGCTTGGCGGCGCTATCACCGCGCCTTGCGTCAGCGCAACGCATCCTTGCGTGCGCCAGGCCGATTTGTGCCGGGGGAGGTATGGGATAATGAGCTCCACGAGGCGGGAGGCCAAATTGACAGGCTCAGGCGTGATTATCTGCAACAGTTTTTACCCCTGTTAACCCAGTTTGTTGAAAAACTGTTGCCCGTGCACTGGAAGGTCTCACTGCGCTACCAGCCCGGCTGGGCGCAAGATATTACATTCCGTGAAGCTCTGGCGCGTTCCCTGGAGCGCGACCGGCTCGTAGGATATACCCATAAAGGCCCCCATCGTGCCGATGTAGTGATTGAGGCCAATGGCAAGCCCGTTCAGGAACATGCCTCAGGCGGCCAGCAAAAGCAGCTAATGTGCGCCCTCTACTTGGCCCAGGCCGCCCTGTTTAAGGCGCGTACCCAGCGCCAGTGTATTATTTTGCTGGATGACTTGCCTGCCGAACTGGATCGGGAGCATCGCCACAAACTCCTAGCACTGCTATACGAGATTGGGGCGCAGGTAATGGTGACGACCACTGATAAAGATTTGTTACAAATACCTAATGGTGCTGAATCAAAGTTGTTCCACGTGGAACAAGGAATAATCGTGGAGCATGAAAATGCCTAGGTTCTCTGTGGCAGGTTTCATTTTGACTGCCGTGTCAAATCTTTTACACAGGTGCTGCGAAGCAAGGTACGACAAGATCTCCCGCTGGTCTAAATGCCAGTCATGGCTGTAAATATGTTAGAATATAACGCTTTGGATAGCCTACATTAACCCATGCAGGACAGCCCTTATGAGTGACGACAAAAAAGTTTACGATTCATCTAATATCAAGGTACTGAAAGGCCTGGATGCGGTGCGCAAGCGGCCCGGTATGTATATCGGCGATACTGATGATGGCACCGGCCTGCACCACATGGTATTTGAGGTGGTGGATAATGCCGTGGATGAAGCGCTGGCGGGGTATTGCACGCAAATCAAGGTAATTATCCATAGCGATGGCTCCATAGCAGTGACCGATGATGGGCGCGGTATTCCGGTGGATATTCACGCTGAGGAGGGTCGGTCTGCCGCTGAGGTGATCATGACCGTGCTACATGCCGGCGGCAAGTTCGATGACAACTCTTACAAGGTATCTGGGGGTTTGCATGGGGTGGGTGTGTCGGTAGTGAATGCGCTATCTGAGCATCTTTACCTGACAATATGCCGCGATGGCCAGGAATTTTATCAGGAATACCGTTTGGGTGAGCCGGTGGCACCGCTCCGTTGTGTGGGTGATAGTACCCGGACGGGCACGGAAATCCGTTTTACGCCCAGCCCCACGATTTTTACCCACATCGAATTTCATTATGACATTCTGGCCAAGCGCCTGCGCGAGCTGTCGTTTCTTAATTCCGGGGTGTGCATACAGCTGATTGACGAGCGCAACGATAAAAGCGATGTGTTTGAATACCCGGGTGGCATCCGCGCTTTTGTCGGATAC
>JBKJTS010000070.1:0-9463 GCA_046590885.1 Gammaproteobacteria bacterium | reverse complement strand
ATCTTCAAAAAAGGAAATACACCATGGCCGGCACCGGCTTATTAATTCTGCTCGATGACATTGCAACCATTCTCGACGACGTAGCTCTCATGACCAAAGTCGCCGCAAAGAAAACGGCGGGGGTGTTGGCGGATGATCTTGCGCTTAATGCGCAACAAGTGGCGGGGCTTAAGGCAGATCGTGAGTTGCCAGTCGTCTGGGCGGTGGCGAAAGGTTCGTTAAAAAATAAGTTGATCCTGGTGCCTTCCGCACTGGCTATCAACGCGTTTGCACCTTGGGCGGTGATGCCGCTCCTGATGCTGGGCGGTGCTTTTCTTTGCTATGAAGGTTTTGAAAAATTGGCGCATAAATTGCTACATAGCAAAGAGGAAGACAATGCACATCATGCCCAATTAATCGAAGCGAATGTTGATGCTACCGTGGATATGGTGGCTTTTGAGAAAGATAAAATACGTGGCGCAATTCGTACCGACTTTATTCTTTCTGCGGAAATCATTGTCATTACCCTGGGCACCGTCGCAACAGTATCATTCGCCATGCAAGTGACGGTTTTATCTACCATCGCACTCGCATTGACCATTGGAGTCTACGGCCTGGTAGCCGGCATCGTCAAACTGGATGATGCAGGTCTTTACCTGCGCGATAAAAAAGGCGATGGTGTGTTGCTCAATATGCAGCGAAGCGCCGGTGCCTTCATAGTGTGGGTAGCTCCTGGCCTGATGAAAAGCTTATCGGTGATAGGCACTGCCGCTATGTTTCTGGTAGGAGGCGGCATTTTAACGCATGGCATGCACTGGGTACATGAATGGATCCTGCGACTGGCACACAACGTCAGCGATATCCCGGGTATCGGCGGTATTATGCACATCACCATTCCCACTCTGCTGAATGCGCTGGCAGGCATTCTGGCAGGCGCGGTGATTCTGCTCGTTGTGACCATTGTGGGGCGAGCTTGGCGGAGGATAAAAAGTCGGCCCGCCTGACCCCTCCCTATCGTTACGTCAGAAAAACACCCCTGCCAGTGGCAAATTACCAAATTTAGGGTAAACTTGATAAATCCCAAATTTAGAGGCTGCCCACAAACCTTGCGTAACATGTTTTACTTATATTTCAATAATTTAAATAGAATAATATTCTATTATTTCATTCAACTTTCTCAAAACTCTATTTTTAGAAAAAATAACTCAAAATATAGAGCTTAATACCCTTCGTTACCCGTCATTATTTAGGAGTCAGCATGGAGTTTACAGTAAAGAGTGGCGATTCAGAAAAACAGCGCACGGCCTGTATCGTCATGGGGGTTTTTGAGCCACGGCGGCTTTCACCCGGCGCGGAACGGTTGGATGAAATCAGCGGTGGCTACATATCCAAACTGATTCGCCGTGGTGATCTGGAAGGGCGTATCGGCCAAACCCTGTTGCTGCATGATGTGCCTAACACTTTATGTGACCGTGTGCTGCTGGTAGGTTGTGGACGTGAGCGTGATCTGGGTGACAGTCAATATCGCAAAATCGTTGCCACTGCCGTCAACACCCTAAATGAAAAAGGCGCGATGGAAGCGGTCTGTTACCTCACTGAATTGAATGTAAAGCATCACGATATTGCCTGGAAAGTGCGTCAGGCGGTTGAGACTGCACAAAACACGCTGTATCGCTTCGATCAAATGAAAAGCAAGAAAGATACTGAGCGCCGTCCATTGCGCAAACTGGTATTCAGCGTATCGAGCCGCCGTGAATTAACCGATGGCGAACAGGCGTTGAAGGTTGGTTTGGCGATTGCACAAGGTGTAGAGCTTACCAAAAACCTTGGCAATATGCCTCCCAACATTTGCACCCCCGCCTACCTTGCCGACCAAGCCAAAGAATTGGCCAAACAATACAAATCCATCAAAGTAGAAGTGTTCGAAACCGCAGACATCGAAGAACTTGGCATGGGTTCATTTCTCTCCGTCGCGCGCGGCAGTACGCAACCACCTAAATTGATCACCCTGGAATACAACGGCGACAAAAAACAAGGCAAACCCGTGGTATTGGTGGGTAAAGGAGTTACGTTTGATTCAGGCGGCATCTCCATCAAACCTGCCGATAAAATGGATGAGATGAAATATGACATGTGTGGTGCCGCCAGTGTGCTTGGCACGCTCACCGCCATTGCAGAAATGCGGTTGCCAATTAATGTTGTAGGCGTGATTCCCGCCACGGAAAACATGCCCAGTGGCACCGCCACCAAACCCGGTGATGTCGTCACCAGCATGTCAGGGCAAACCATTGAAATTCTCAATACAGATGCTGAAGGTCGCTTGATTCTGTGTGATGCACTCACTTACAGCGAACGTTACGACCCAGTAGCAGTCATCGACATCGCCACACTCACTGGCGCTTGCGTGGTGGCCTTGGGTAAACATGCGATTGGCCTGCTCAGCAACCACAGCCCACTTGCTCATGACCTGCTGAATGCTGGCAAAGTCAGTGGAGATCGTGCCTGGGAATTACCGCTATGGGATGAATATCAAGACCAGCTTAAAAGTAATTTTGCAGACATGGCCAACATTGGCGGTCGCGAAGGCGGCATGATTACTGCCGCATGCTTTCTCTCACGTTTTACCAAAAAATTTCATTGGGCACACCTGGATATTGCAGGTACTGCCTGGTTGTCTGGTGATAAAAAAGGCGCAACAGGTCGGCCAGTTGCGTTACTGACACAATATTTAATGGATAGATGTGCGGTAAAATCATCAGTCTAGGAATCTGTGGATTTTAGGGGATCATTCCCTCTCTCCCGGTGCGGGAATGGGCTATGGAGAGGTACAGTAACCAAGATCATGACCCGAATCGACTTTTACATACTTGCAGATTCTGCTCCACGCAGCAGAGCGTTATTCGCGTGTCGTTTGGCGGACAAAGCCTATCGCCTGCAACACCCGATTTACATCCACGCCGAATCAGAGCCACACGGCGCGTATATGGACGATCTATTATGGACATTCAGTCAGGGCAGTTTCCTGCCGCATGCGTTATCACATCAGGTAACCATTGGAAATATGCCCCCGATTGTGATTGGATACACTAACGAGCTGACTACAGAAATTCAAAACGCCACCTCGCTACTCATTAATATGGCAAGCGATGTGCCACTTTTTTTCAGTCACTTTGAGCGGGTTGCGGAAATCATTGATCAAAGCCCGGAACAAAAGCAGATTGGCCGGGAGCGTTACCGATTTTATCGTGATCGCGGGTATGACTTGCAGTCTCACAACATTGCCGCATCTTCTGAAACAGCCGTATGACACCTACTGATACACTCCCGGAAGATGACCTGCCGCTTCTAGACGACGTGATACTGTTGGGGCCGAATGTTGCCTATCATACACCGCCCTCATCTATAGCTGATGATGCCACTATTAAAACTAGCGTGAGTGCGCGAAATCGTACAAACGAAGAGGCGCGGGGTAATACAAGCGCTTCCGTACAGTATAATTCAGATATTGAATTACAACACACCATTGCGCAGCATATAGAAACCTCTGTCAATAGCGCCATTCACGCCTCGCTACACCAAATAACCGCTGCATTAAAAAATGATATACGCGTCGAGATTAATACCCAGATACGTGAAATTGTGCAGAATATACTTATAGAAAAAGGGCTCGATAAAAATAGTAAACCACCTTTACTATCTATTCCAGGCACCGATCATCGCGTGGAACCCACGAACCTCACCATAAACACTCACGAAAAAGATACCATGGAAAAAACTTATAACCCGAACACAATGGAACAACGCTGGTATGACACCTGGGAACAGCACGGCCATTTCAAACCAAGCAATACAGGTGCACCGTATTGCATCATGATACCGCCACCCAATGTTACCGGCACACTGCACATGGGGCATGCCTTCCAGGACACCTTGATGGATGTGCTTGCCCGTTATCACCGGATGCGCGGCAACAATACGCTGTGGCAAGCAGGTACTGATCACGCGGGCATTGCCACGCAAATGGTAGTAGAACGCCAACTTGCTGCCCAAGGTAAAACTCGCCATGATCTAGGCCGCGACGCCTTCATCGAGCAGGTATGGAAGTGGAAAAGTGAATCCGGGGGGCACATCACCCGGCAGTTGCGCCGTCTCGGCGCATCGCTCGACTGGTCACGCGAACGCTTCACTATGGATCCCCAGTTATCTGAAGCGGTGCGCGAAGTGTTTGTGCGCCTCCATGAAGAAGGCTTGATCTATCGCGGCAAACGTCTGGTCAATTGGGATCCAGTACTGCACACTGCCGTCTCTGATCTGGAAGTTATCGCCGAAGAAGAAGACGGTTTCATGTGGCACATTCGCTATCCGCTCGCCGATGGCAGCGGATATCTCCTCGTCGCCACCACCCGCCCCGAAACCATGCTGGGCGATGCCGCCGTGGCGGTCCACCCCAAGGATGAACGCTACTGGTTACTGGTGGGTAAAGAAGTTGAGTTGCCACTCACCGGTCGTCGCATACCCATTATTGCCGATGAATATGTGGATCCGGCATTTGGTACCGGCTGCCTGAAAATCACTCCGGCACACGACTTTAATGATTATGTAGTCTGGCAACGCCACAAGGATAGCCCTGCCCTGAGGAACCAACCTCACAATGGGTTACTTAACATCTTCGACAAGAGCGCACGAATTCTTAGCGAGACCCTCGATACAAAAGGTCCAACCAGTGATGAAACTGTGGATTTGACCTATGACTCTATACAGTTTAAAGATTTAATTCCACTCAAGTATCACGGCCTCGACCGATTTGAAGCACGCAAGCGCATCGTCGCTGATCTTGAAACACAGGGGTTACTGGAGAAAATCGACAACCACAAACTCACAGTACCGCGCGGTGACCGTAGCGGCGCGGTTATCGAGCCCTTCCTTACTGATCAATGGTACGTAAAAGTTGCGCCACTGGCAGCACCCGCCATCAAGGCCGTGGAAAATGGCGATATCCGTTTTATTCCTGACAACTGGAGCCGCACCTATTTCGACTGGATGAACAAAATCGAAGACTGGTGCATCAGCCGCCAGATATGGTGGGGACATCGCATACCGGCGTGGTATGACGACGTCGGCAACATCTATGTCGGTCGCAACGAACAGGAAGTGCGCATCAAGCATCACCTCGACGATAAGCTTGCGCTCAAGCAGGATGAAGATGTACTCGATACCTGGTTCTCATCGGCATTGTGGCCTTTCTCGACGCTTGGCTGGCCGCAACAAACCCCAGAACTGAAAACATTTTATCCCACCAGCGTACTCGTAACGGGTTTCGACATCATCTTCTTCTGGGTGGCGCGCATGATCATGATGGGACTTAAATTCACTGGCGAAGTGCCGTTCCGCGAGGTCTACGTCACGGGTCTGGTGCGTGACGCCGAAGGTCAGAAAATGTCTAAATCCAAGGGCAACGTGCTCGACCCTATCGACCTCATCGACGGCATCGATCTGGAAGCTCTGGTCGTTAAGCGCGCCAACAGCCTGATGCAGCCCGGCATGGCGGGGAAGATCGAAAAGGCCACGCGCAAGCAATTCCCTACTGGCATCGCCGCCTATGGTACCGACGCATTGCGCTTTACCCTGGCCAGCCTCGCCTCCACCGGACGCGACATAAAATTTGACTTGGGCCGAATCGACGGCTATCGCAATTTCTGCAATAAATTGTGGAACGCCGCTCGCTATGTACTGATGAATACTGAAACTTATGACACTGGCAAAGGCTACGCACACGGAAGTGCTAGTGTCGCGGGAGGCACGATGTCGGAAGCGACCGACGCGGCTGTAGAACTGAGTCTTGCCGATCGCTGGATCATCTCACGCCTGCAAAGCACCGAAAAAATCGTCAATGATGCTATAGCCAGTTATCGGTTTGATCTTGCTGCCCAAGCCATCTACGAATTCACCTGGAATGAATACTGTGACTGGTATCTGGAATTATCCAAGCCCGTGCTGTTATCAACATACAGCACAGCTGCCGCACAGCGTGGCACGCGCCGCACGCTGGTGCGAACGCTGGAAACCGTGCTGCGGCTTGCCCACCCTTTCATGCCCTTTATCACGGAAGAAATCTGGCAACGTGTTGCCCCTTTGGCAAACACCATGGACAAGCAGAGCGACACCATCATGTTACAGCCCTATCCTGTAGCAGAATCCAATAAAATAGACCAACATGCCATCACCGAAATGACTTGGGTAATGGATTTCATTGTGGCTGTTCGTCAAATTCGCAGCGGCATGAACATCGCCCCCGGCAAACCACTGCCGGTATTACTGGACAATTACACGGCTGAAGATACCGCGCGCCTCGAATCCAACCGCCACTACTTCACCAGCCTGGCCAGACTGGAATCCATTACCCTGCTACCGTCGGGCGACGTCGCACCTGAATCAGCAACTGGCCTGGTCGGCGAGCTCAAGTTATTAATTCCCATGGCAGGCCTCATCGACAAAAACGCTGAACTGGCACGTCTCACCAAAGAGATTGAAAAGCTCAATAAAGACATCGAACGTGGTGACATCAAACTGTCCAACGCCAACTACGTCGAACGCGCACCGGCAGACATCGTTGAAAAAGAACGTCAACGCATTAACGAGATGCGCTCGGCACTGGAAAAACTGCAAGAACAAAGCAAAAAAATTGAATTGCTGTGAGCAGCAAATACCAAGGAGGCTGCGGCACTTCTTGACTGACAAAGATCGACACTGTTCCAATTCTCTCGTTAGAAGTGCCTATAATTTTTCGCAGATATTTTTTACCTGTCATTTCGAGCGTAACGAGAAATCCTTAAGATTCCTCACATCGAGTCCGGGGCAGACATATTAAACACTAAATCCGTCACTATCAGGGTACGACTGCTTTTGTGGAAAAAAGCTACCTCATTCAAGCGTGGCAAGCCTTGAATAACATGCTGTTCAATTTCAGCATGCCAGATAGCAGACACATCATCACTGATAGTTTTTCGCTGCATACGGGATACCTTTATTTTTGGCATTCCTGATGGATAATAATATGCCGCGTCAGGATAAACACTTATCCATTCATCGAGAAAGAGGGTGTGCATACGATTGGATGCCACAATGGCACATACCACTCCTATGGAATCAAGCTGCGCTTTCATGCAATCTTCATACGCAACGGGTGAATGCAATATCAAAATATTTACTATATTATGTATATATTATTTACTATATTTCTAATGTGGATTAGATGGAAATGGCACTGCTTAAGCCAAATGTAGGATGCGCCGTGCGCACCGGCGCATCCTATGCACTGGTGGGACAGCGCAACCCTGCTGGGGCTATTGCGGCTTAGAATAATTCGGGGCATTATTGACCCCGGACAGGATGCGCATCAATCCCAGTTGTAATGATGTTTGCAGATTTCGAATTGGAATGAGATAAGGCAAGCAACTGGAAGCTTTAAGCAATAACCCTCACTGCCTTCGGGAGGGGAATGAACACCGTACATCTCTGTTAATGCTCGCGCGTAGTACCAAATCGCACAGCGGGCCAGCGTTCCTGTGTCAGATCAAGGTTGACCCGCGTCGGTGCAATATAGGTGAGATCACCTGCGCCATCTAAGGCCAGATTATCACGTGCTTTAGTGCAGAACTCTTCGAATTTTTTAGGATCATCGCAGCTCACCCAACGTGCAGTAGCAACCTGCACATTTTCGAAGCTGCAATCAACGCCGTATTCATGTTGCAAACGGTACGCGACCACATCAAATTGCAGTATACCCACTGCGCCCAAAATAAGATCATTGCTATTCAAAGGCCGGAATAATTGCGTGGCGCCCTCTTCGCAAAGCTGTTCCAAACCTTTTTGCAGGGCTTTCATGCGCATGGGATCACGCAGGCGTGCGCGACGGAAAAGCTCGGGGGCGAAGTGAGGGATGCCCGTGAATTTAAGGTCTTCGCCCTGCGTAAAGGTATCGCCAATCTGGATGGTGCCATGATTATGCAGGCCAATGATATCGCCGGGATATGCATCTTCAACGTGTTCACGCTCACGCGCCATAAACGTAATGGCATTAGAGATTTGTACATCGCGCCCGATGCGTACATGACGCATTTTCATGCCTTTGGTAAAACTGCCGGAGCAAACGCGCAAAAAAGCTATACGGTCGCGGTGCGCAGGATCCATATTGGCCTGGATTTTAAACACGAAGCCGGTAAATTTTTCTTCGTCCGGCATGACTGCACGCGTGGTGGTTTCGCGCGGTCGGGGTGGAGGTGCGTATTCAACAAAGGCGTCGAGCAATTCTTTCACGCCAAAATTGTTAATGGCTGAACCAAAAAATACCGGGGTTAATTTTCCTGCCAGAAATTCCTGGTGATTAAATTCATTGCTGGCGCCGCGCACCAGCTCAATTTCTTCACGCACTTCGCTTGCGATGCTGCCAAACAATTCGTCGAGACGCGGGTTATGCAGGCCTTCAACAATTTCACCTTCTTTGATCTTACCACCGTGCGTGGAGCTGAACAGATGAACACGATCATGATAAAGATCAAATACACCTTTAAAGCCTTTACCCATGCCGATAGGCCAGGTAATCGGCGCGCAACGTATTTTCAGCACGGTTTCCACTTCGTCAAGCAAGTCTATGGGTGGACGGCCTTCACGGTCTAGTTTATTGATGAAGGTAATAATGGGGGTGTCGCGCAGGCGGCACACGTCTATCAGCTTAATGGTGCGCTCTTCCACACCTTTGGCGCTGTCGATCACCATTAGTGCAGAGTCTACAGCAGTGAGTGTGCGGTAGGTGTCTTCGGAAAAGTCTTCATGGCCCGGTGTATCGAGCAGATTAATGATGTTGTCACGGTAAGGAAACTGCATCACCGATGATGTCACTGAAATACCGCGCTGCTTTTCCAGCTCCATCCAGTCAGAAGTGGCATGACGTGCGGCTTTGCGCCCTTTTACGGTGCCAGCAAGCTGAATCGCGCCACCAAACAGCAATAATTTTTCGGTGAGTGTGGTTTTGCCAGCATCCGGGTGAGAAATGATAGCAAAGGTGCGGCGCCGCGCCGTTGCGCTTGCCGTAGCAGAAAGAGTAGACATAGGGTTGGGTAAGGCGCCTTGCAAAACGGGCTATTATAGCAGGTTACAGTAATCCACACAAATTACACGGGTTAATGTCAAGCGTCTTTCTCAATGCGTGGTGGTTGTTATCAATGAATATGGCCCCTTGCCCGATACAAAGGGTGACCCGGCTACCAAGTGTAATGCGCCGCTTTTAGCGTCCACGGTGTAAGCGGAAATATCACCCGCGCCATTGTTTGCGACATAGGCAAAGTGACCTGAAGGATCAACGGCTACGGCATACGGATACGACCCGGTTGCGGTACGACCTGCTGATATTGGTGTAAGCGCCCCGCTGTCAGGATTGAGAGCATGCACTGTTACCGTATTATCACTCCAGTTTGCCACATACACA
>JBKJTS010000226.1:0-3880 GCA_046590885.1 Gammaproteobacteria bacterium | reverse complement strand
CAGCAATCAGGTGGAAGTGAAGGTGAGCGGCATCGGTCGTGTTTACTGGAATGCGCAGGCGAAGTATTATTCGGCGGCGGAAGAGAAGCGGCCGACGCAGGGTGGGGCGATGATGGTGAGCCGGGAGTATTTCAGGCTTGCACCACGGGAGAGCGGTGGTGTTACAACTTACAAGATGGAAGCGCTAAGTGGAGATGTGAAGGTAGGAGATAAGATTGCCGTGTTACTGAATGTGTCGGCGAAGGATTGGAAGTATGTGCTGATTGAGGATCCGATTCCGTCCGGCATGGAACTCGTTACGAATGACAACACGATTAACTTGACGGGTAAGCCGATTTGGTGGAGATACTCGTGGGCCCAGCGGGAGTACCGGGATGATCGCGTTGCATTTTTCCGGACCTATTTTAACGATGCGGCAAGCCAGTATTTCTATGTGATGAAGGCGGTGAATCCGGGCAAGTTTCGAGTTTCGCCGACGAGGGTGCAGCCGATGTATCAGCCGGATCAAGTGGGAACGGGCAAGGCTGCAGTGATTGAGGTGAAGCAATGATTCCAGGAGCATTTGACTGGAAGATATTTCTTCGGTTCTTTGCCGTTCAGTTTGTGGGGCAGGCTCTCATGGGCGGCTTGGCCTGGTATTGGCTTGGTCTGGGGGTGGGCACAATTGCATTAGTGGGGTTGAATGCGCTGATTGCGGTAGTGCTGCTTTTGGGGTGGAGTTTACTCGATGCCTATGGGCTGGGAAAGTGGCGGAACTGGATTTGGGCAGTGCCGACTGTGGCATCAATGCCATTGATGGGTTTGCATGTGGTGGCGGCGATCGTGATTCCATTTGTGTGGCTGATTGTTTTGTTTCCATCGGCGGCGGCTGGGAAGTGGCGAGTGCAATGGGGACCGGGTTATCTGGCGATCTGTTTAGCGATCCTGTTGGGAATGACGGTGGTGCCCGCGGCGCTGTTGAACTGGATTCCAGGGTTGAGCGGATTGACCGGACAGGCGCTGAGCTTTGGAGGGCGGGCGCTGCTTGCTTATGCGATTTTTGCAGCGGGATGGGCGCTGTTGCTGATGTTTATCGGAAGGAATGTGGGGATTAAGGAAGCGGAGGGTGGTTTCTCCGTTTAGGTAGTGTCAAGAGTTTTGTGTAAACTATTTTCGGAAGCTGCTTTCAAACGTGATAGGGCGCCCAAGTCACACGGTGTTTCGGTTCAGCTGAAAGATGAGAAATAGCTTCAAGGAGCTAAGGATTTCGCCGAAGAGGTTAACCAGGAGCGAAATCGGTGAAGAGAGAACGGCGGCACTGGAGTGCAGAAGACAAGACGAAGCTGCTACGGCAGCATTTGATCGAGAAGATTCCTGTATCAAGGATCTGCGACGAGGCGCGGCTGGCGCCAAGTTTGTTCCATCGCTGGTTGGAGCTACTTTTCCAGAACGCGCCATTAGCCCTGGAAAGCAAGCGGTCGCCGGAGCGAGGCAAGGATCAGATCCGGATCGACAAGATGGAACAGAAGATGCGGCAGAAGGACGAAGTGCTGGCCGAGTTGATGGCGGAGCACCTTGCCCTAAAAAAAGAACTTGGGGAACTCTAAGCGGTTGTTGGGTTGAACCGGATGTCCGCGACGAAGTCGTGGATTACATCCGGCGCTGGGCCGAGAAAAGCGGCCTGGCGATCGACCGGATGCTGGGATGGCTGGGGCTGAGCGCGGGCAAGTATTACGACTGGCGCGAGCGCTACGGCAAAATCAACCGGCACAACGGCAGGGTTCCCCGCGACTTCTGGTTGCAAGAGAGGGAAAAGCAGGCGATCCTCGATTACCAGGCGCAGTATCCGCTCGAAGGATACCGGCGCTTGACTTACATGATGATCGACGCCGATGTCGTGGCGGTCAGCCCATCCAGTGTCTTTCGGGTGCTGCGCGAAGCGGGCCGGCTGCGGCGCTGGGCGCACAAGGCGAGCAAGAAAGGCACGGGCTTTGAACAGCCACAGAAGCCGCACGATCACTGGCACATCGATATCGCACACATCAACATTCACGGCACTTTCTACTATCTGTGCGCCGTGCTCGATGGTGCCAGCCGCTATCTGGTGGCCTGGAGCTTGCGCGAGTCGATGACCGAGGTGGACATCGAGATCCTGCTCCAGCGCGCCAAGGAGAAGTTCCCGGCAGCCCGGCCTCGGATCATCTCCGACAACGGTCCGCAGTTCATCGCCAAGGACTTCAAGGAATTCATCCGCGTCTCGGGCATGACGCATGTGCGTACCTCGCCCTACTATCCACAATCCAACGGCAAGATGGAGCGCTGGAACGGCACGATCAAAAGCGAGTGCATCCGGCCAGGCGTGCCCTTGTCTCTGAATGACGCTGATCGTCTGATCGTTCAGTATGTGGCCGTCTACAACGATCAGCGGCTCCATAGCTCACTGGGTTATGTAACGCCCAAGGACATGATTGAGGGCCGCCGCGAGGCGATCCACGATGCCCGCGACCGCAAGCTGGAACAGGCGCGCCAACGCCGCGAAGAGATCGCGAGAATTACGCTCATACATGTCGCCGCCTAACCGATACTGTACTTGTCAGGTCAAACGGAAGCAGGCTCTGCAGGGACGCAACCATGCCGAGGGATAACCTGATGGACTCATCGAGACGATGAAATCACGGGCGGCTCGAAGCCTAAGCCGCCCAGCTAACCAGCATCGGATTGATAGATCCCAATGCCTTGAAAATCCCCGCGCATTGCGCGGAATCTTCCTCTCCGGCATCAACCCCAAATCTCATCTTCTCGCTGAACCAAAACAGTGCAGCAAAACGCGCCCGGCGGGAAGGGCCCGGACCGGTGAGTGATTCCGTTCGTCAAGGCGAGGCAGGGGCGAGATGACAAAGGTGCCCAGCAATCTGCAGGAACTGAGACGACGGATCTATCGAAAGGCGAAGTCGGAAACAACGCATCGTTTCTGGGGTCTCTTCGTGCATATCACGAAGAGCGAGACCCTTGAGGAGGCTTATCGTATCGCTAAAGGAAACGGCGGTGCCCCCGGCATCGACGGCCAGAGTTTCCGGGACATTGAGTCTGCGGGACGGGTCGCGATTCTTGCGGCGGTGCGGGAAGACCTTGTCACAGGCAGGTACAAACCTATGCCGAACCGTCCGGTGGAGATCCCGAAGAGTAGTGGCAAATTCCGAACGCTGCAAATTCCTTGTATCCGCGACCGCGTGGTGCAGGGGGCATTGAAGCTGATCTTCGAAGCCGTCTTCGAGGCGGACTTTTGCCCGAACTCCTACGGATTTCGACCGAAGCGGAGCCCACATCAGGCTCTGGCGCAAGTCAGGCGTAGTGTGATGCGGCGGATGTCCACGGTCATTGATGTCGATCTGTCGCGTTACTTTGACACGATCCGGCATTCGGTGCTGTTGGATAAGATCGCGAAACGGATCCAGGACCCACAGGTCATGCACCTCGTGAAGCAGATCATCAAAGTGGGCGGAAAGCTCGGTGTCCCGCAAGGGGGACCGTTCAGCCCGCTGGCGGCGAACATCTATCTGAACGAGATCGACTGGTTCTTCGAGGCGGTCAACTATCATCGGTTCGCCGATGATATTGTCATCACCGTTAGCGGACACCATACCAAACGGGGCTGGGCCGAACGGGCTCTGCAACGGCTTCGGGAACAGATCGCACCTTTGGGTGCCGAGTTGAACCTGGAGAAAACAAAGATGGTGAACACGCTGAACGGGGAAGCTTTCGGGTTCCTGGGGTTTGACCTGCGCCGTGTACGCAAGCAACGCGGAGACGGACATTTCATCTTGATGACTCCGAAGAAGAAAGCTTGCACGGCAGTCAAGGCGAAGGTTCGCGACATCATCGCACGCGGGGGAGCAACCCC
>JBKJTS010000233.1:0-5022 GCA_046590885.1 Gammaproteobacteria bacterium | reverse complement strand
ATCCCATCCCCAGAAAGTAGCGGCCGCCATCCCCAACACTGTGGCCACGGCGATTTGTACTATGGCTCCCGGGACTGCGATGTGCCGGACAGCAAGCAAGTCGTCCAGCGAGAAATGCAGCCCGACGCCGAACATCAGCAGCATCACCCCTATTTCGGCGAGTTGGCTGGTAAGTTCGACATCCGCGACAAAGCCTGGCGTAGCTGGACCGATCACGATCCCCGCCAGGAGATAGCCGACTAACGGCGGCATTCTCAAGCGCGAGGTAATAAAACCCAGAATCGTCGCCAATCCCAGCGCAGCGGCGACGGTTGTTATCAGGCTGACATTATGAGGCACTTGATTGACCTGTAATGTGGCGCAGACACATATCGAATACCTTTATGGGTTATTTGGCTCAATACGGGGACAGTACGTAGTGTCCACCACACACACTACATTTGCCGGGGCATTCCGGTCACCGGGCTGCCTGAGTCGCTCCACCTCAAACCATTTCAAATATCCCTTAACAATTCATTAATCCCCACCTTGCCACGGGTCTTTTCGTCCACTTGTTTGACGATGACGGCGCAATAAAGGCTGTATTTGCCGTCGGTGGAGGGCAGATTGCCGGAGACGACTACGGAGCCGGCGGGGACGCGGCCATAAAGGATTTCGCCGGTCATGCGGTTGTAGATGCGGGTGCTGGCACCGATGTAGACACCCATGGAGATGACTGCGCCTTCTTCGACGACGACACCTTCGACGACTTCGGAGCGGGCGCCGATGAAGCAGTTGTCTTCGATGATCGTGGGAGCGGCCTGTACGGGCTCAAGCACGCCGCCGATGCCGACACCACCGGAGAGGTGTACGTTTTTGCCGATCTGTGCGCAGGAGCCGACGGTGGCCCAGGTATCCACCATGGTGCCGCTGTCAACATAGGCGCCGATGTTGACGTAAGAGGGCATGAGCACGACGCCCGGTGCAATATAAGCGCCTTTGCGTGCGGAGGCGGGCGGTACTACACGCACACCGCTGGCGCGAAAATCGCGTGCGCTGTAGTCGGCGAACTTGGGTTGCACTTTGTCGTAATAGTTGGTGAAGCCACCTTTCATGAAGCTGTTGTCTTCAATGCGGAAGGACAGCAGCACGGCTTTTTTTAGCCATTGATTGACGATCCACTGGCCGTCTTTCTTTTCGGCGACGCGTGCTTTGCCGCTGTCGAGCAGGTTGACCGCTTCGATAATGGCTTCTTTAACCAGCGTGTCGACATTGCGCGGGGTGATGTCGGCGCGGTGTTCAAAGGCTTCTTCGATAATTTTTTTGATATCGTTCATGGGGCTCCAGGTTGTTAGTTGTGTTGTTTATCTAAAAGAGGGAGTTTACTTATCACTGCTGCTCGATACATTCTTTAATACGATAAGCAGCTTCCACACATATTTGCAGTGGTTCGACGAGGGCTATGCGCAGGTAGTTTTCTCCCGGATTGATGCCATGTGCGGAACGTGACAGGAAACTGCCGGGCAATACGGTGAGATTGTATTGAGCATAGAGTTGCCGTGTGAATTCGGTGTCGCTAATAGGTGTGCGTGGCCACAGATAAAAACTGGCAGCGGGGCGTTGCACGTCCATCATCGGTTGCAAGATGTCGAGCACGGCGTCGAATTTTTGGTGGTACAGCGCGCGATTGTGCTGTACATGGTGTTCGTCATTCCATGCTACAGTGCTGGCCGCCTGTGTGGGTGGTGGCATGGCGCTGCCGTGGTAGGTGCGATAGAGGTGAAATTTTTCCATTATTTGTGCGTCGCCCGCCACAAAACCCGAACGCAGGCCAGGAACATTCGAGCGTTTTGATAAACTATGGAATACAATACAGCGCCGATAGTCGTGGCGGCCGAGACGTGCGGCGGCTTCGAGCAGGCCGGGAGGGGGTGCATTTTCGTCGAGATAAATCTCTGAATAGCATTCGTCAGAGGCAATGATGAAGTCGTATTGATCGGCAAGCTGAATGAGCTTTTGCAGTATGGTGATGTTCATGACGGCACCAGTGGGGTTACCCGGTGAGCAGATATATAGTAACTGGCAGCGTGCCCATACATCACTGGGCACGGCGTCAAACTCCGGTATAAACCCATGTTCGGCGGTGGTATTGAGAAACCACGGCTCAGCTCCGGCGATGAGCGCCGCGCCTTCATAAATCTGGTAAAACGGATTGGGCATCAGTACTACTGGGCGTTCTGTACCAGGGCGTGGGTTAACACTGGTATCAACAATACATTGTCCAAAAGCGAACAGGGCTTCGCGCGTACCATTGACGGGTAGCACCTGGCGCTCGGGGTCGAGGCTGCCGGGTACGAGATTAAAACGCCGCGTTAACCACCCGGTGATAGTTTGACGCAATGCGCTGCTGCCCCGGGTGACGGGGTAACTAGACAGGCCATGCAGATGCGTAATCAGCGCCTCGGTAATGAAACTGGGCGTGGCATGTCGGGGTTCGCCTATTGACAGGCCAATGTGTGATAAGTGTGCGGGCGGAGTCGCGCCTGCCTTGAGACCGGCCAGTTTTTCGAAAGGATAAGGCTGGAGCCGGGAAAGATGGGGATTCACGGAGACGCTCTTTAATGTTAAAAACACTTTAGGGGTACGGTGAATGATTACTTGTGTGGTCTATTATAAGCTATTTAGTCATGCCTTCCAATACAACTCCTTCCTTCCTGTCCGCTAATCTGCCCGTAATTGGTCTGTTTGTCGCTGCCACACTGTGGGGGATTTTCTGGTATCCGTTGCGCCTGCTAGACGACCAGGGACTGACTGGCTTGTGGGCGACCTTTTTGATTTATAGCTCGGCATTGTTGGCAGGCCTGCCAGTATTGTGGATGCGTCGTGCCATATTACTGGAGTATCGCTGGTTGATGCTGGGCATTGCCTTGGCCAACGGTTGGTGCAACATTGCTTTTATACTGGCCTTGCTGGAAGGTACGGTGGTGCGGGTCTTATTGCTGTTTTATCTCTCCCCGTTATGGACGGTAATGTTAGGTGCAATATTGCTCAAGGAACGCCCGTCCCATTTTGAATTGGCGGCGTTGGGGTTGGCAATGGTGGGTGCATTTATTACTCTGTGGGATCCCGCACTGGGCATTCCCGCCCCACAAAGTCGTGCCGATTGGCTGGCGATTTCATCGGGCATGGCGTTTGCGTTGTCTAATGTGCTGGTACGCAAAGCCCAGCAGGTGCCGGTATCGGTGAAAACAAGCGTCACCTGGCTGGGAGTCGTGGTGTTATCGGGCATCGGTATACTCCTCTATAATTTACCGGTGCCTGGGGTGACGCCTGCATTAGGCGTAGCGGTGCTTGCATTAGGCGCGATTGGCATTATGGTGATGACCTGGGCGGTGCAATACGGCGTTACTCATACACCGGTCCATCGCTCAGCAGTGATTCTGTTATTCGAGGTAGTTGCAGGCGCCCTATCAGCCCAAATGCTGACGAATGAAGTTGTATTGCCACGTGAGTGGATAGGCGGCTTACTGATTTTGTTGGCGGGATGGTTTACCGCGCGCAGTAGCAATAACTGATATGTCTCCAATAGGAGACGCTATACTTGAATTGAAATTAGAGCATGGTAGGATACATGGCAGTGATTGACAAAAAATTCCGAGGAGATTTTATGCAAGCTATCAACAAACAATTTTCAGAATACGCAATTTTTACTCCACGAATTCTGGTTGTTCTAGTTGCCGGACTGGGTTTTTTTTCGACGGGTGTATACGCTGCAGAGTCTGACCTTCTACCACAATTTAAAATTCATGCGCGGCACGTTGCAGGTGAAGTACTGGTTAAATTTCGCAGCTTGCCAGAGCGGGCTAATGATCAGGCCAGAGATGTTGCAGCTGCAAATGCCGCGATTGGCGCGCAAACAATTGAAGAAATACCTTTTGTGAAAGTTCATCGAGTGCGTGGCAACCGAAAGCAATCTACCCAGGCGCTCATACGGGACTATGCAAAACGTGCGGATGTGGAATATGTAGAGCCCAACTATATTTATACTACGCAGATTATTCCTAACGATCCCCGCTTTGCAGAAATGTGGGGATTACATAATATCGGTCAGACTGGCGGCACGGCCGATGCCGATGTTGACGGGCCTGAGGCATGGGACAAAAAAACGGGTAGTACTGCTGTAACCGTCGCCATTATAGATACTGGTGTTGCATACAATCATGCGGATCTGGCACCGAATATGTGGGTTAACTCACGCGAGATCGCAGGTAATGGAATTGACGATGATGGAAACGGTTATGTGGATGATGTGCGTGGCTGGGACTTTGCGAACAATGACAATAATCCTATGGATGACCAAGGTCATGGCACACACACTGCAGGTACTGTCGGTGCTGTGGGCAACAATGCCACCGGTGTCACAGGTGTGGCCTGGCAAGTAAAAATTATGCCCCTCAAATTTCTGACCGCTAGCGGCGGTGGCAGTTCGTCAACCGTAGCACGGGCGATTCTGTATGCATCGGCGATGGGTGCGAAAATCTCAAACAACAGTTGGGGTGGTGGCGCATTTTCCCAAACTATCGAAAATGCCATTGCTACGGCAAATCAACGTGGCATGCTCTTTGTGGTAGCGGCGGGGAATGCCAATGCTAATAATGACACGACGACCAGTTACCCTTGCAATTCTCCCCAGCCTAATGTGTTGTGTGTGGCGGCGACCGACCACAATGATAATAAGGCTTCATTTTCAAATTATGGTGCGGTAAATGTTGATCTGGGCGCGCCGGGTGTGTCGATCCTGTCCACCGTGCCCACGGATACGTGTGCCTTGTGCGCTTCTTCGGGTTACCGGTTCATGAGTGGCACATCCATGGCTACACCCCATGTAGCAGGGGCAGCCGCATTATTGTTGGCCCAGTTCCCGAATTTTACACCAGTAGACATCAAAAACCGATTAATGCAAACAGGGGATAAAGTACCTTCCCTAACCGGGCTTACCGTAACTGGCGGTCGGCTCAATGTTAATCGGGCGGTGACATCTGC
>JBKJTS010000133.1:0-5981 GCA_046590885.1 Gammaproteobacteria bacterium | reverse complement strand
TTGAGCTTGCGCCCACCGCTCACGCCTCCCGCCATCTCCAGCAATTTGGAGAACGGTGTGCCCAACGCCACTTCATAATTACCTGGCCTATTGACATGGCCCGATATAGAAAATATTTTAGTACCACCATTATTTGGCTTACCCAGCTCCAGAAACCAGCGCCCACCATTTTTCAGAATCAACGGCACTGACGCCAGGGTTTCGGTGTTGTTAATGGTAGTGGGACGGCCATATAGCCCATAACTGGCAGGAAATGGCGGTTTGAAACGTGGCTGGCCTTTCTTGCCTTCCAGCGATTCAAGCAACGCGGTTTCTTCACCGCAAATATACGCACCTGCGCCCAGATGAGAATGCAATTCAAAATCAAAACCTGAACCCATAATGTTCTGGCCTAGGAACCCGACACGACGCGCTTCTTCCAACGCACCCTCGAAACGCTCATACGGTTCCCAGAATTCACCGCGCATGTAGTTATAGCCCACCGTCGCGCCGATGGTATAGGCCGCAATCGCCATGCCCTCAATCAACGCATGGGGGTTGTAGCGCAGAATATCGCGATCCTTAAATGTGCCGGGCTCGCCTTCATCAGAATTGCACACAATGTATTTCTGGCCGGGTACATTCCGCGGCATGAAACTCCACTTCAGACCTGTGGGAAAACCTGCGCCCCCGCGACCCCGCAAAGCCGAGGTTTTCAGTTCAGCAATGATTTCTTCCGGGGGAGTTCTTTCCGCAAGGATTTTTTTCCAGGCTTGATAGCCCCCCACGCTGAGATATGACTCCAGCGTCCAGGGCTTTTCAAGGTGCATCGTATTAAAACAGATTTCGTTAGCCATGTCCGTCACTTAAAAATTAGCTAAGATTCGCAAGGATTTCATCAATTTTTTCGGGTGTCAGATTTTCATGATAATGCTTGCCAATCTGAAACATCGGCGCACCACCACACGCTGCCAGGCACTCCACTTCCTTGAGTGTAAATTTTCCATCTGATGTGGTTTGTCCCAACCGTATCCCCAGCTTGGCTTCAAGATGGGCAACAATCTCGTCCGATCCTCTAAGCATGCACGAAACATTAGTGCACACACTGATCTTGTGGCGCCCAATCGGCTTGAGCGAATACATAGTATAAAAGGTTGCCACTTCATAAACAGAAATAGGCTCCATTTCCAGATAGGCGGCCACTTCATCCATTAACTCTTTACTGAGCCAGCCACCGTTAGCATCCTGCACAATATGCAGCGCCGGAATGACTGCCGACTGCTTACGCTCAGGAGGGAAGTTAGCCACCCAGCGATCAATAGCGGTATACACTTCCGGAGAAAGTGCACGATCCTTCATCGTAGCTGTATCACCTTGCAACATTAGCGATCAACCTCACCAAACACGATATCCTGGGTACCGATAATTGCGACCACGTCTGCAATCATGTGGCCGCGCACCATTTCGTCCAATCCTGCGATATGCGAATATCCCGGGGCACGAATTTTCATGCGGTAAGGTTTGTTAGCACCATCCGAAACCAGATAAACACCAAATTCACCCTTGGGATGTTCAATCGCCGCATACGCTTCGCCTTCCGGCAAACAAAAGCCTTCGGTAAACAATTTGAAGTGATGGATCAACGCCTCCATATCACCCTTCATTTCCACGCGAGGCGGCGATGCAATTTTATGATTATCGACCATAACCGGACCAGGATTCTTGCGCAACCAGTCCACACACTGAATAATAAGCCGGTTTGACTGGCGCATTTCTTCAATGCGCACCAGATAACGATCGTAGCAATCACCCTGCACGCCCACCGGAATATCAAACTGCAAACGATCATAAACTTCATAGGGCTGCTTCTTGCGCAGATCCCACTCTATGCCTGAACCGCGCAACATCGGCCCGGTGAAACCCATTTGTAACGCGCGCTCCGGGGTTACCACACCAATGCCGACAGTGCGCTGCTTCCAGATACGGTTATCAGTGAGGAGGGTTTCGTATTCGTCGACATAACCGGGAAAGCGCCGCGTGAAATCTTCAATAAAATCGAGCAATGAACCCTGCCGATTAGTATTGAGTTCGTCCACCTGCTTCTGGTTATGCCACTTGGATGCCTTATAGCCGGGCATGCTGCCCGGCAGATCACGGTACACACCGCCGGGACGATAATAGGCAGCGTGCATGCGCGCGCCCGACACCGCTTCATAACAATCCAGCAAATCTTCGCGCTCACGGAAACAATACAGGAACACGGTCATGGCGCCAATATCCAGGGCGTGTGCGCCCAGCCACAGCAGGTGATTCAACACCCGCGTGATCTCATCAAACATGACGCGGATATATTGCGCACGCAGCGGCGGCTCGATGCCCAGCAATTTTTCCATGGCAAGCACGTAGCCATGCTCGTTACACATCATAGACACGTAATCAAGACGATCCATGTAGGGAATGCTTTGAATGTACGGTTTGCTTTCAGCCAGTTTTTCCGTGCCACGATGCAACAGACCAATATGTGGATCGGCGCGCTGGATCACCTCACCGTCCATTTCCAGCACCAGGCGTAATACGCCATGCGCGGACGGGTGCTGCGGCCCAAAGTTCATGGTGTAATTGCGGATCTCAGCCACTTTTTACCCCTTTTTCGCTACTTTTATTGCCCCCTTTGTCACCCAGACTCTCTTCATAACGGTTGTCATGACGAATCACACGTGGCACAAGGATGCGCGGCGTAATGCTTACTGGCTCGTACACCACACGCTTTTTATGCGGGTCGTAACGCATTTCAACGTTACCAATCAGCGGAAAATCCTTGCGGAATGGATGGCCAATAAATCCGTAATCAGTGAGCAGACGCCGCAAATCAGGGTGACCATCAAACAGGATTCCAAACAGATCAAATGCCTCACGCTCATACCAGTTGGCCACATTCCAGATATCAACTACAGAATCCACACGCGGCATATCTTCACTGAAGTCCAACTGGGGCCGTTCCTGCGCGTCCTGCGCCCCCGGCACTTGCGCATCCCTGCGCGGCAAAAACACTTTGAGACGCAGGCGCTGGTTATTTTTTATGGATAACAAATGGTACACCACGGCAAAACGGGGTCCTTGCCAGGGTGTCTCGCCATACTCAAGATAATCCACTCCGCACAAGTCAATCAACTGCTCGAATGAAAATTCTGGCTCATCACGTAGCGCCGTACACACCTCAAGCAATTTCTCGCCAGGCAGCTGCACGGTCACCTCGCCCACCGCTGTACGGCAGTCGATGAGACTGCTACCAAAGCGCGCTTGCAGTAAACTGGCTAAATCCTGTTTTACATCAGACATGAATCAATAACTCAGCCATAATTGATTGGAATATATTGGGAGTGCACCGAAAACTTAACGTGCAATAGTGTTAGTGCGTTTAATTTTATTTTGCAACTGGATAATCCCATACAGCAACGCTTCGGCGGTCGGCGGACAACCAGGGACATAAATATCCACCGGCACAATACGATCGCAACCGCGTACCACGGCATATGAATAATGGTAATAACCGCCCCCGTTGGCACAGGAACCCATTGAAATCACCCAGCGTGGCTCGCTCATCTGGTCATATACCTTGCGCAGAGCCGGCGCCATTTTGTTCACCAGTGTGCCCGCCACCACCATTACGTCAGACTGGCGCGGGCTGGGACGAAACACCACACCGAAACGATCCAGATCATAACGTGCCGCCCCGGCATGCATCATCTCTACCGCGCAGCAGGCC
Organism: Gammaproteobacteria bacterium; assembly: GCA_046590885.1. GTDB lineage: Bacteria > Pseudomonadota > Gammaproteobacteria > Ga007554. The sequence goes on along the minus strand of JBKJTS010000133.1, from coordinate 2,236 downwards.
AAACCAAACGTCATGGGCCACAATGAGCCGGTGCGCGCCCAATTGATAAGTGCGTCGGCGGTGGTCGTAACTACGCTCTTTTCAAGGATGCCCTCTATTCCCACTCCAGCGCCCCTTTCTTCCACTCATAGATAAAGCCAATCACGAGGATGGTCAGAAACATCACCATCGCCAAATAACCAAACACGCCAATTTCCGTCAGTACTGTTCCCCACGGAAACAGAAAGGCAATTTCAAGATCAAATATGATAAACAGAATGGCGACGAGATAGTAACGCACGTCAAATTTCATGCGGGAATCTTCAAATGCTTCAAAGCCGCACTCATAAGGGGAGTTTTTTGCGCTATCCGGCCGATGCGGCGCGATTAAAAAGCCAGCAAGCACGGGCGCGATGCCAAAAAAGGCGCCCAACGCAAGGAATACCAGGACAGGTAAATAGTTTTCTAGCACTTCTCAACCCCCTCCCTCAGTTACATCATTGTTATGGACACTCCGGTTCGGCACCGAACGGGTATCATCTTGTAATAATTATGTTGCCCCGCAAAAAACAGGCTGGATTTCGAGTCTATGGTACCCCACAAGATACTGTCAAGTGATAATCATGAAAACGAACCCTGTAACCTGTCTCGTACCACCAATAGGCTGAATCTGTGCGAGAAAATCAATAAGCTATAGCTATCCATAGATTTATTTGACCAACCCCAATAATTTAAAAATAGAGTAGCTGGACTTAACTGACTTGCAAGAAAAATCCTCGTATTCCAGGGCTATATTGGGCTGGAGAAAATTATCTTAAAACAAAGGCTTGATAAAACGCAGAGTTTCACCAAATCACATGAAAATGGAAAATCCTTGGATTATTTGAATAATTTCCATAATCTTGGTTATAACTGAACATTAGGCGGGCTTTTTATGTTTTCCAGCCATATTCAGATTCAGATTCAAATCTTTCATTTAATAATCAATTATTTACTGAAAATCGTGATAAATGTCGGAAAATTTTACACATTTCAAGAGGATGGCCTGCTGTATTTTTAGAAAAAAACTTTACACTGAGTATGTTTATATTTAAGTCAATGATTATTAAATAATTATATTTATTTTTCTAAGTGTGAGGGAAATTTGCCATGTCGGAAAACCTTACAAGGGGTTTGGGTATTTATTTAATATAATACATGTTTTCAATAACTTAATAAGCATGGCCTGATTTGTGCATATATTCCCACAGGCGACACAAGTCCTTGGCCCTAGATTTAGGACAAATAAATGCATTATCCGTAATGCGTGGCTTGATTCTTTGGGATAGCTGAATTCATTCACTTTCTAATGTTCATCGTGATGGTATAGACGCGTCTCACTTAAGGTCCACGCCTGTAGCCACATTAATATTTTTATAACGGTTGGGTAAAGCAGTGTTACTGAAGTTTAGCTTACCCGGCTCCCCCATTGCCCATTCAATGATCTATAACGAATATCGATGTTAGGAGTATATGTAATGAAAAAACCAACGTATCTGTCAATTCTGTCCCTGGCAGTCATCGGAACGCTTTACGGCACCTCTCCAGCATCCGCGGCACCCATACTGGGGGCGGACTTAGCAAGCTTCGCGGTTCTAGGCGCTACGGGGGTAACGAACGTCCCCGTGAGTACCATTGGCGGAAATCTGGGTTCCGCCCCAAATGGCTCGGTCGGTGGAGGATACGTTTTCACGTTCGGATCAATACAGTCAAATACTGCTCTCGCACAGAATGCTCAGCTTCAACTAGATGCCGCGATCCTTTCCCTGGCTGCTTTTGGACCTGGCCTCACCATTGGTTCAGACCTCACTGGCTTGATTCTTCCGGGCACGTATACAGTGCCTGCAGCGAATACTAATTTGTCAGGAGCACTCATTCTCGACGGCCAGGGCAGCAACTCCGCAGTGTGGGTTTTTCAGTTCCCAAGCACGCTCATCACCTCACCAACCTCGAACGTCACTGTGCAAAATGTAGGTAACGGTGCAAATGTCGGGGTGTATTGGAATGTTGGTACGGGCGCAACCCTCAATGGCCCTACGTTCGCAGGAAATGTCCTCGCGCAGACCATCAACAGCAGTGACGGCAATCTAACACTTAGTTGCGGGCGACTCTTGTAGTCTGAAACACAAGTGACGTTGAATATGGACACCATCTCCATCGGCTGCGCAGGGTTCGAGAAAAGCGGTGGATTTGACCAAGGCGCCAATATTGGTTCGGG
>JBKJTS010000027.1:0-41673 GCA_046590885.1 Gammaproteobacteria bacterium | reverse complement strand
AGCGGGATCTTATAGAGTTTCGCCTAATTTTGTTTCAATACAATCCATCAGCCAACCACTAATATTTAAATCATAAATGGCGTCAAGTTCGCGTATGCAGGTGGGACTGGTCACGTTGATTTCGGTAAGATAATCACCAATCACGTCCAGGCCGACAAACATCAAACCTTTGGCGCGTAATGTCGGCCCCACCTGTTCGCATATCCATAAATCACGTTCACTCAAGGGGACGCCTTCACCGTGGCCGCCCGCGGCTAGATTGGCGCGTGTTTCTCCAGGTGCGGCAATGCGTGCCAGTGCGAACGGGATAGGGCGACCATCAATCAGCAAAATGCGCTTATCACCTTCGCTGATTTCAGGTATAAAGCGTTGTGCCATCACAAAGCGTGTTTCACTTTGGGTCATGGTCTCGATGATTACATTTATGTTTGGATCATTTTCGCGTATGCGAAACACTGAGGCACCGCCCATAGCATCCAATGGCTTTAAAATAATATCGCCATGTTCATACAGAAATTCACGCAATTTATCAGCATTACGGCCGATTAACGTCGCAGTGCAACATTCTGGAAACCAGGTGGTATACGCCTTTTCATTAACATCACGCAGGCTTTGCGGTTTATTTACCACTAATACGCCATCGTCTTCCGCATGCTCGAGAATATACGTGGTGTAGATATATTCCATGTCAAAGGGTGGATCTTTACGCATCAGGATTACATCAAGTTCACCCAATGGTTTGAGGTGCGACTGTCCTAATTCAAACCATTTATACAGATCATTGCTGACGGTGATCTGCTGCATTTTCGCGTAAGCCTTGCCATCACGTAGAAATATATCACCTTGCTCCATATAATAAAGCACCCAATCGCGCGACTGAGCTTCAAGTAACATTGCTAATGTGCTATCTTTTTTGGGATTAATAGAGGCAATGGGATCCATGACTACGCCCAGATTTACCGTGCGCGGGGCAGGATGCTCAAGTGGTATGTGCAAGGACCCCCTCATGTTTTTGTGCCAGCAATTTCACGGGCGGCGGCGAGCATAGCCAGGCGCGCGATAACGCCATATGCATAAAAGCGGTTAGGATGAGCGTCTGGGTCTTTGTTGGGATCGGGGTTATTACATGGTTCAGCAAAGGCCAGCGGCTCAAATTGCATGCCAGGAGCATTGAGGTTTTCATTCGCGCCACGTGTGGTATGTACGCGATAAAAACCACCCACGACAAAACGATCAACCATATACACTACTGGTTCCGCCACCTTTTGTGTATCGCCCCAGGTTTCAAAAGTGTACACACCTTCCTGAATGATCACCTGGGTTACGTCCTGTCCCCCTTTGGTGGCGGACATATGGGTGCGTTGCTTGCGGTTGAGTTCATAAATCTCTGCGGCAGAGTGTACGGTCATAATCCCCATGCCATAGGTACCGGCATCGGCTTTAACAATCACAAAGGGCTTTTTATCGAGTTCATATTCATCGTATTTGCGTTGAATTGAACTCAGCAAACCATCTACATTGGTCGCCAAACATTCTTCACCTTCACGTTTCAAAAAATTAATTTCACCGCATTGGCGAAATAGCGGATCAATCAGCCACGGATCAATGTCGATAATCTCGGAGAATTCCTGTGCGACGCGTCGATAGTGAGTGAAATGGTCTGACTTCAACCGGTTAAACCAGCCCAGATCCAAGGGCGGGATGACAGGTTGCTCCAACCCTTCCAGCAATGAGGGGCGCCCTGTAGAAAAGTCATTATTCAGCAATATCATGCAGGGAAAAAAATCTTTAACCCCCACGCGATTACCGACCCGCAGTAGTGGTTCTAGCCGGATATTTCGGCCTGAGGGCAAATCAATGGTAAGTGGGTCGGTCAGGTTATCAATTAACGAGCCCAGGCGTACTTCAAATCCTCCTTTGTTAAGCATGGTAACCAACGTGGCCAGGTTTTCCAGGTAAAATAAATTGCGTGTATGGCTTTCAGGAATCACCAATACTTTTGCGGCGCGCGGGCAAATACGTTCCACAGCGGACTGCATGGCCTGAATACTCAGTGGCATAAACGCTGGATTCAAATTGTTGAAACCGGCGGGAAATAGATTGGTGTCTACGGGCGCCAACTTAAATCCGGCGTTGCGTAAATCTACGGAAGCATAGAAAGGAGGTGGGGTATCCAGCCATTGACCGCGTAACCACCACTCAATAGTCGCCTGATGATCCAGTAAATGGCGCTCAAGCTTTAATAACGGCCCTGTCAGGACGGTGGTCAGGTGCGGAACTCCGTACAAGTGCTCAATGCTCATGCAGGTCATGATCCTTTTGAAGTAATTTGCGAATGAATACTGTAACGTATTTTAGCATTGGGTGATATTCCCTGGGGAGTTGATGACGGAAATAGAAAGATTAGATTTTGGTTGATGCCTATAATTTTTAACATATTAATTTTATTGGTATATAAGGGATATTTAGGGTAAATTCAGAGTTTTTGAAAGTTGGTTTGCTAAAGGGGACGAATGGGCATGAATCTTTAAAAGAAGAGCCTTGGCATATTATTTGTAGAAATTCAGACTTGATCTGACAATTACCGATTTTTAGAAGTGACTGTCAGATCAGGTTTAACGAGTTTCTATTCCTGCCAGATTTTCTTTCCCGCATCCAGCGTTGCTATCGCCGTACAGCCACAAGACATCTTCTACATATTATTATCTGTAAAGTGAACACATGAAAATAATTATCATTCTCGCGCTGTTTGTCATCGCCATCGTGCTGTTCTTTAGCTTCGATCTGGGTGATTACCTGACACTGGATGCACTCAAAGCCAGCCACGGCAAGTTTGCGTCCCTGCAAGCGCAATCGCCGTGGCTGGTTGCAGCGGGATTTTTTGTGATGTATATCGTTGTTACGGCATTGTCGTTGCCAGGTGCCACGATCATGACCTTGGCAGGTGGCGCATTGTTCGGGTTGTGGACGGGGATGATTTTGATATCTTTCGCGTCGAGTATTGGCGCTACCGCCGCGTTTCTCGCATCGCGTCATGTGCTGCGTGAAAGCGTGCAGCGCCGTTTCGGCGATAGACTCAGTGCCATCAACGATGGCATGGCGCGAGAGGGCGCGCTTTATCTTTTTACGCTGCGCCTGGTGCCGATATTTCCGTTCTTTCTGATAAATTTTTTGATGGGTTTGACATCCATCCGCACTATTACTTTCTATTGGGTGAGTCAAGTTGGTATGTTGGCGGGCACCCTAGTGTATGTCAATGCAGGTACACAGCTCGCCAAAATTAACAGTCTGTCAGGTATCGCTTCACCGGGATTGCTGTTGTCTTTCACTTTGTTAGGGGTTTTCCCCCTGATTGCTAAACGGGCACTTCAATGGATAAAAAAGCGCCGCGTGTATCACCAGGAAAATCACTGGAAACGCCCCCAGTCTTTTGATCGGAATCTGATTGTGATTGGCGGTGGTGCTGCTGGCTTAGTCACGTCCTACATCGCTGCGGCTGTTAAAGCTAAAGTCACGCTAATTGAAGCGCATAAGATGGGTGGCGATTGCCTTAACTACGGCTGTGTACCAAGTAAGGCGCTTATTAAAAGTGCCAAGCTTGCGCACCATATGGCGACTGCTGATCGTTATGGATTGGAACGTATATCACCCCGTGTCAGTTTCAAAGCAGTGATGGCGCGCATACATGAAGTTATTCGCGCTGTGGAGCCGCACGATAGTGTCGAGCGTTATAAAAACTTGGGAGTTGAGGTTTTGCAGGGTTATGCAAAAATCATTGATCCCTGGACGGTAGAGATTGCGCTGAATGAGGGTGGCACATTCCGTTTAACCACGCGTAGTATCGTTATTGCCGCCGGTGCACAGCCATTGATTCCTCCTTTGCTGGGCATAGAAGAAGTGGGTTATGTTACCAGCGATACGTTATGGGAGGAATTTTCAAAATTGGATGCTGCTCCGCAGCGTTTGCTGGTGCTGGGTGGTGGGCCAATTGGTTGCGAGTTGGCACAAAGTTTCGCTCGACTTGGCTCACAGGTAGTACTGGTGGAGTCAGGTGCGCGCATCATGATCCGTGAAGATGAAGAAGTATCAGCTTTGGCGCGCACAGCACTTGAAGCCGATGGTGTAACAGTGCTGATCAGCCATAACGCTTTGCGCTGCGAAAAGATTAAGAACAAAAAAGTTATTGTGATTGAACATAACGGCATAGAGAAGCGTATTGAGTTTGATGTATTGCTGTGCGCCGTTGGCCGAGCAGCCCGGCTTAGCGGCTATGGTCTGGAGGAATTAGGCATTCAGACGCAGCGCACTGTCATCACCAATGAATTTCTGGAAACCCTTTACCCAAATATTTTCGCCGCCGGTGATGTGGCGGGGCCTTATCAGCTGACGCATATTGCCGCTCACCAGGCATGGTACGCCGCAGTAAATGCGCTGTTTGGGGAATTTAAAAAATTCAAGGTAGATTATTCCGTGGTGCCCTGGGCTACTTTCATTGACCCTGAAGTAGCGCGCGTGGGTCTGAACGAACAGGAAGCTAAAGCCAAAGACATTCCTTACGAGATCACTCGCTATGAATTGAATGATCTTGATCGTGCTATTACTGACAGTGTTGCGCATGGTTTTGTCAAAGTGCTTACTGTTCCGGGTAAAGATCGGATTCTCGGTGTGACTATCGTTGGCGAGCACGCAGGCGATTTACTGGCGGAATTTGTGCTGGCAATGCGCCATGGATTAGGATTGAATAAAATTCTCAGCACCATTCATACCTATCCTACCCTTGCTGAAGCTAATAAATATGCGGCAGGCGAATGGAAGCGCGCACATGCGCCGCAGAGTATACTTAAGTGGATGGAGCGTTATCACACCTGGAAACGTAACTAAACCTTTTTATCCCACAAAAATTTACGTTCTGTAGTTTTAATAGAAATATCGTTGATGCTGGCAAAGCGGTATCGCATCAGTCCATTTTCAGAAAACTCCCAATTTTCATTGCCATAAGAACGGAACCATTGACCTGCATCATCATGCCATTCATATTCAAAGCGCACCGCAATGCGATTTTCCATAAAGCACCAGAGCTCTTTTTTGAGCCGATAATCAAGCTCTCTAGCCCATTTGATTTTCAGAAAATTTTTAATGGCATCACGCCCGGATAAAAACTCAGAACGATTCTGCCATTCTGAGTCGGGCGTATAGGCAAGCGAGACTCTTTCAGGGTCACAAGTGTTCCAGACATCCTCGGCGGCCTGAATTTTTTGTTTTGCTGTTTCAAAGGTGAATGGCGGTAATGGTGATTTTGTTTCCATTATTCTTCCTGGGATTTGGCTGCGGCCATGGAGGGGTTGCCTCAGAATTTGGAATTTAAAGTACGTTAAGACCCAGTTTGGGGTCGCAGTGGTCTGGACTTGCCCGCGCCGATCTTGACGGTGCTCCGCGCTACAGATACTCGCCGGTCAGATGTGCTCCAAACCCAGCGGTGACAAGCACTGCTCGAATTCTGTCGCTGTATTGCGAATGGAGTTTTTGTCTTGCAGGGTTCTTTTAACTGTGGAGTGGTAAGTAGAGTGGCGGGCACAGTCCCATTAGAATTATAATGCAAGGTGAGCGGTAGCGCTACAGCAATAAGTCAGGCCAGTTTCACGCAATTACGTCCTTCAGACTTTGCGCGATAAAGTGCTTGATCTGCCCGTGAAAACAGCGAGTGAACATTTTCGCCTTTTTCCAGGCAGGCGACACCCAGACTGGCGGTAGCGGCAATCATTGCCTCATTGCAGATATATTTTGCCGCTTGTATGCGTTGACGAATACGTTCCGCAAGACACAAGGCACCTTCTTCAGCCGTGTTACTTAACAGAATAATAAATTCTTCCCCACCAAAGCGGAAGATAATATCTGTGCTACGTATGCTGGAAACGGCGGCGGCGGCTACTGCTTTTAAGACACAATCACCAGTAGTATGGCCGTAACTATCATTAATACGCTTAAAATAATCCACATCCAGTGCAATCAGCGATAACGGCGTACCATAGCGGTTTGCCAGCTCCACTTCGCGCTGCAAGGTGGAATCCATTGCAACGCGGTTATTCACACCGGTGAGGGGGTCTTTCAAGGCCATTTGCAAGGCATGTTTATACATTAAAGCATTGCGCAGCGGGTATACCAGGCTGCACATCAAGTATTCAATGATCATGGTTTCCTGGTCGGTAAATTTCTTGCGGCGTGTGAAACTCAGCTCGCCAAGAGACTCCCCTGCAATCACCAAGTGATAAGAGCAGGCGTGGGGCGCAACTTTGCCGACCGTATATTCGATTACTTGCGGAATATTGCTGTAGGAAAGCCCGGTGTATGAGACAAACTTCTTGATTTCTTTAAAAAATGTCTCAAGAAGCTCTTCCGTGTCAAGCGTGGTTTGCAGAACTCGCGTGATACGCAAACTTTCATCTGAAATCGATTGCTTGGTCGCAATGGCAATGGCCTCAGTGGGCCATACCGGGGTGACATGCGTCAAATCCGGATAAGTAAAATTGCGTGTTGCAGTCAGCTGTACGGTTCTCATGGATTACCTCCTGGCAACAGAGATATATGCCATAACTGTGCCAACTCATTTTCTCACGAAAAATGCCGACATAGTGGATTAGGCGGCATTTTTCAAACGCGCTGTAGGCGTGTATTAGCAATTTAATCAAGGTTGTATTAAAAATTCTACGGCATAATGTCAAACTATTGACTGAAAACAACTTACAAAATGAGAGCAGCACGTCAAAATGCCAAGTAATGAACCCAACGTAAGGTAATGTAAATGCTCCGTGTAACAGTTAAAAATGCTCAGGATATTCAAGCAGTTTTGCATGTACACAAACAGTTGCCTGACCAGCACTTGGGACAGATTTTGCTTGAATATGAGCTGATTAGCTTGGGACAGTTGAATGATGCATTAGCCATGCAGCGCACCTTGCCGGAAAAACACTTGGGACAAATATTGATTGATAAAGGAGTAATAACACTGGCACAAGTTGATATTGCCATGGCCAGAAAACTTGGTATTCCCTTTGTAAAATTACAGGACTTTCATGCCCCAACGTATATCGTAAGCAAATTATCCGCCGACCTCGCCCTGCAGTTTAACGTTTTCCCCTTAGCCGAGATCCGAGGCAAGTTAATTGTGGCTTTGGAAGATCCTCTGGATCAGAAAGTGATAGACGTATTACGTTTTAATACCAAGATGAATATCGAGGCGGTGAAAGCATCATCCCAGGATATCAGCATGGCGGTGCATAAGCATTACGGTATCTTTGATGAAACTGAAGCACTTGAAGATATGCAAATGGATCCTATTCGTATAAATGCGAAAGCGAATGTGGCCACACATGTTATTGAGCAGGAGGCATATAAAAAACCCATTGTCCGCCTTCTTAATGCCATTGTATTCCAAGGCATAGTGCGCGGTGCGTCGGATATTAATATCCGCCCTGAGACAGATCGTGTGAATGTGTATTATCGTATTGATGGAAAAATGCATTATTCAAAGACGATTAGTAAATCCTTATTAGCTCCTCTCGTAAGTCGTATTAAAATCACCGGAGAAATGGATATTTCTGAGCGCCGTTTACCGCAAGACGGACACGCACGTATGGTGCGCGCAGGAAAAAGTATTGATTTACGCATATCTGTAATTCCAACTGTATGCGGTGAAAGTGTCGTTATTCGTATTCTTGATAAAGAGACAGGCCTAAAGTCACTGGAGAAACTGGGAATACCGGAGAAAGACGTCGCTATTATTAAAGATCTTGTATCCAAGCCACATGGTTTATTTTTGGTAACAGGGCCGACAGGATCAGGAAAATCAACCACCCTGTATGCTTTGCTAAATGAAGTTAAAAAAAGAGATCCTCATATCCTCACCGTGGAAGACCCTGTGGAATATGAAATGGAGGGTATTGAGCAAGTGCAAGTCGCTTCTGATCGTGGTTATACGTTTGCTGCGGTATTAAGGAATTTCTTACGCCATGACCCAGATGTAATCATGGTGGGTGAAATCCGCGATGAAGAAACGGCCCGTATTGCCAATAAAGCGGCATTAACTGGACACTTGGTATTTAGTACCTTGCACACCAATACGGCCGCTGGCACAATTACGCGACTGACTGAAATGGGCATAGAACCTTATTTACTAGGCTCTACGTTGCTGGGGGTGATTTCACAACGTCTGGTGCGCCTGAATTGTCCGAAGTGCCTGCGTGAAGAAGAAGTCAGCCCGTCAGTGCGCCGTTTATTTAATCTCGCCGTTTCTGATATATTCTATCGTGGTAAAGGTTGTCAGGCTTGCAACCAGATTGGTTATCATGGTCGTACCACAGTGTGCGAGTTATTGCTGGTGACGCCGGAAATTGCAATAATGATCACCCACGGTAAGCCTGCGTCTGAAGTCACCCAAAAAGCCATTGAGCAAGGCATGACACGCATTACCGAGCAGGCAATGAGACTAGCTTGGCAAAGGAAGACTTCAATAGAAGAAGTTCTCGCGGTGCGGGTGGATTAATGTGCGTCTTTCAGATAGGCGTTAAGGCCTTGGCAAATATCGCAGGTGCCCGACAACAGTACCACCATGATAATGCCAAACCTTATGCTGTTGCCAGAGATATTTCACGAAGCTCAGGGGTAGCGAAAATTCTGCCTAATAAGCCGTGCCCTTATTGCCCAGATGGGAAACAATCAGAAAAAAATTTCCCCCGTATTTTCATCCATTAACATGCCAAGCGTGAACATGACTTTATGCTTGTCATCAATACCAAATGTATTTGCGTAATGGCTGCAATCATGGTATGGAACATCGTTTCCCCACAGCCATATTTATATCATAATCCTGAATATGTGAAACTATTCTGCGCCTAAATTAGGTAATTACGGTCGGTTCCGTCCGCCCGGTTTTTTCACGAATGCTGGAAAGCTGATGGGCAATGCCAATTAAATCGGCCAGCGCATGCTGCGTGTCCTGTGCGTGTTTTTCAATATCAGCTTCGTAGGCTTCCACATAAATGCGCAGTGTGGCGCCTTCAGTACCCGTGCCGGAAAGCCGGAATACGATGCGTGCGCCATCTTCAAAACCAATACGTATGCCCTGGCCGGTGCTGGCGCTCCCATCAATCGGGTCGATGTAGCTGAAGTCGTCGCTGTAAGCGACACGGCGTGCGCCAAATACTTTACCTGCCAGTGTCGGCATGTGAGTGTGCAATTGCGTCATGATGTCATTGGCGATAGTGCTATCTACATTTTCGTAGTCATGACGGGTATAGAAATTTCGCCCATACCTGGCCCAGTGTTCACGCAGAATATCTTCTACGGATTGCTGACGCACTGCCAGAATATTTAACCAGAATAATACTGCCCATAGACCGTCTTTTTCGCGTATGTGGCTCGAGCCGGTGCCAAAACTTTCTTCGCCGCACAGTGTTACTCGGCCGGCATCCATCAGGTTGCCGAAAAATTTCCAGCCAGTGGGGGTTTCGTAACAGGCAATATTCAATGCCTGCGCCACACGGTCTACTGCCATGCTGGTCGGCATGGATCGCGCTACGCCTGCGAGTCCGCGATGATAACCGGGGACAAGGCGGGCATTTGCGGCGATCACCGCCAGACTGTCACTGGGAGTGACGAAAAAGCGTTTGCCGAGAATCATGTTGCGGTCACCATCGCCATCCGAGGCGGCACCAAAATCCGGAGCCTGTGCGCTGAACAGAGTCTCAACCAACTGGTGGGCGTACGTGAGGTTGGGGTCGGGATGGCCACCACCAAAATCTTCAAGTGGAACGCCATTCATTACCGTGCCCACGGGCGCGCCCAGGCGTTTTTCCAGAATTTCGTGGGCATAGGGGCCGGTAACGGCGTGCATGGCATCAAAGCGCAGGCTGAAGGTGTTGCCGCCAGTGTTGCCAGTAAAAAGCTGGCGAATCGCCGGGAAGTCAAATAACGACTCCATCATTTCGGCATAATCATAAACAGAATTAATCACCTCTACGCGCATTTCGCCAAGCTGGGTGTGCTCAAGCGTGTCCAGCGGTACGTCGTCAGCATCCAGAATGTAATAGCGTTCCAGGTAACGGGTGCAGGCGTAAATGGCATCGGTGATTTTTTCCGCTGCCGGGCCGCCGTTGGTAGTATTATATTTGATACCGAAGTCGCCATCGGCGCCTGCGGGATTATGGCTGGCCGAAAGAAGAATACCGCCAAAGGCCGAAAATTTTCGGATCACACAGGACGCGGCAGGCGTGGAAAGGATGCCATTGTGTCCCACCAGCACCTTGCCAAAGCCTGCGGCAGCGGCCATTTTGAGAATGATCTGAATGGCCTGCCGATTGTAAAAACGGCCATCGCCGCCCAACACTAGCGTCTTACCTTTGCAGTTTTCCAATGCGTTGAAAATGGATTGAACAAAGTTTTCCAGGTAATGGGGCTGTTGAAAAACACTGACTTTTTTACGCAGACCTGAGGTGCCAGGTTTCTGGTTATCGAAGGGTTTGGTGGGTACGGTGCGTACGGTCATCTTTTACATCCTTTGTATCATGTGTGTTCCCATTCAAGCATAGATACGCATGGAAATCGAGGGCTTGATTTGCAGAGTTTCCATCCCCATATAGTAAACCAGCGGATTTTGAGTAAAATTTAACCCAAGGAGTTGATTCACCCATGAGCATAGAAACACCCAAAGAAACATTAGGATTTCAAGCCGAAATCCAGCAATTGTTGAAGCTGATGATCCATTCGATGTACAGCAATAAAGAGATTTTCCTGCGCGAACTGATTTCCAATGCCTCGGATGCGGCTGATAAGTTGCGCTTCGAGGCACTCACCAATAATGCCCTGTATGAGGGTAGTAGCGATTTAAAAATCCACATCTCGTTTGATAAAGATCAGCGTACAGTCACTGTTTCGGACAATGGCATCGGCATGAGCCGAGAAGAGGTTATAGATCACATTGGTACGATCGCCAAATCTGGTACGCGCCAGTTTTTTGATTCACTGACGGGAGATCAGGCCAAAGACACGCGGCTGATCGGTCAATTTGGTGTAGGGTTTTATTCCGCGTTCATAGTTGCAGACAAAGTAACACTAACTACGCGCCGCGCCGGACAGGACAGTGGCCAGGCCGTGCGCTGGGAGTCAAACGGGGAAGGCACCTATACGCTGGAAATGACGGACAAACCGATGCGTGGCACTGAAGTGACATTGCACTTGCGACCGGAGGAAGATGAGTTTTTAGATAACTATCGCTTGCGTAATATCATCAGTAAATATTCCGATCATATCTCGTTGCCCATCATCATGAAAGCGTCCGGTAAAGCGGCTCCCGGCGTCCTGCCTCCCGCCGCACTTGCACATCCGTCTGCGGCGGATGAAGACGAAACCGTGAACCGTGCTTCTGCCTTGTGGGCACGGCCGAAAAAAGACATTACCGAACAAGAGTACGCAGATTTTTATAAGCACGTTTCGCACGATTTTGAAGAACCACTGGCACATGTCCACAGTCGTGTAGAGGGCAATCAATCATATACCACTCTATTTTATGTGCCCAAGCGTGCACCATTTGACTTGTGGGATCGTGACGCTCGCCGTGGTATTAAATTGTATGTACGGCGTGTGTTTATTATGGAAGATGCCGAACAATTGATGCCCAACTATCTGCGTTTTGTACGCGGCGTGGTTGATTCTGATGATCTGCCACTTAACGTCTCGCGTGAAATTCTGCAACGCAATAAGAGCATTGACGCCATCCGTGCCGCTTCAGTGAAAAAAGTGCTGGGCGTGCTGGAAGATCTGGCGAAGAACGAGCCGGAAAAATACGCCATTTTCTGGAAAGAGTTCGGTCGCGTTATCAAAGAAGGCCCGGTTGAAGATTTCGCTAACCGTGAGCGCATCGCCAAGCTGCTACGGTTTGCCTCAACCTACACCGACAGCGAAGCTCAAGAGGTTGCGCTGGGAGATTATGTAGAGCGCATGAAAACCGGGCAGGATAAAATCTATTACGTTACCGCAGATAGCTTTGCCGCTGCTAAAAACAGCCCGCATCTGGAAATCTTCCGCAAAAAAGGCATTGAGGTATTGTTATTGTCAGATCGTGTCGATGAATGGCTGACATCACACCTCAACGACTTTGCAGGTAAGCCGCTGCAATCCATCGCCAAAGGTGATCTTGATCTGGGCGAGATGGAAGACCAGGCGCAAAAAGACGAGTTAGAAAAAGTGGCGGGTGAATTGAAAGATCTCACCACCAAAATGCAGGAAACACTGGGTGACAAGGTTAAAGAAGTGCGCATCAGTCAGCGCTTGACGCGTTCACCTTCATGCCTGGTGGTAGAAGAGCATGACATGGCAGTGAATTTTCAGAAGATGCTTAAAGCAGCCGGGCACGCCGTGCCATCCACCGCGCCGATTCTCGAAATCAATCCACAGCATCCACTGGTAATGCGGCTGAATAAGGAAACGGATGCGCAACGTATCGCCGACTGGACCTATCTTCTGTTTGATCAGGCATTGCTGAATGAGGGAGGACAGCTGGATGACCCGACCGCTTTTGTGCAGCGGTTGAATGACATGCTGATGTCTTTGGCCACAGAAAACTCTGCATAGCATCACTGCCTTGTCGTGTATGGACAGCAATCCAGTGGCATATTAGTGCACTGGATTGCTAGTCATGCAAACCCTCTATTTAACATGAAATCCAGATTTTCCATTAACACCCTACTGGGGCCGATCCACGATGGTGAGCCTGGTTTCGATCATCTTAAAATACAGAATTACGAACCGAAGGGGCGTGTTAACTTCTGAATTTAGTCCCGAATAAACCTTCCCCCGCTGGAAAAAAGTCTGTTGTAGAGATTGGGGCGTCAAATATATTGTTTTAATAAGTGTTTCCTTAAGTCTTTTTTAAGGGTAGGGATTTATACTGTGCATAGTTTGGATGAAATGGTAGCAGTAATGCGTGTATATAGAATCATCGGGTATGTGAGTTTGGTAATGTTGTCGGCGTGTACCACCTATACGCCGCACCCATTGTCGAACAAGGTGGACAATCAACAGTCGATTGCAATGGTGAATATTCAATTAACGCCATGGCAGTCTCGGTTGTTGCGGAGCCATGTGTTTGATCCTGCTGATGGCTTGGATAGCGATGAGGTGGCGATGTTGGCAGTGGCGAATAACCCGCAGTTACGGCAAGCGCGGGATAGTATGGGTGTGGTGCGGGCACAGGCGTTCGCGGCGGGATTATTGCCCGATCCGCAACTGGGAATAACGTCAGATCACCCAACCAATGGCGGCACGGGGACGACGAGTGCGTTTAATTCTAATCTTAGCTATGACATTAATGCCTTGTTATTACGGTCTTCGCGTAAAAATGCGGCGTATAGTGATGTCGAGCGCGTCAATATGGAAGTGCTGTGGCAAGAGTGGCAGATAGTCAGTCAGGTAAAGTTACTGTTTACACGACTCACGGCACAAGACGCATTAATGCTGAAGTTGCAGGAAACGCGTAATTTATTGATGCAGCGTTATCAGGCCAGTCAACGTGCGATTGAGGCGGGTAATGTGACGTTGGATTTTGCCAGTGCAGATTTTGTTGTGGTGCAGAACGTGGAGCGACAAATCAATGAGCTGGAACGAAATGTCGTGCAGAATCGAGCTAGCTTGAATGGCCTTCTGGGCTTGAGAGCGACGGCCCACGTGCCGTTGGTAGGCGAGGTACATCCTGCGTCCATAGATATATCAGCCCTTGCGGCTGATATAGGAGAACGGTTGGCCAGGCGGCCTGATTTAGTTTCTTTGCAAGCAGGGTATCTATCACAGGAAGAAAAATACCGGGGCACAATATGGGCGCAATTTCCTGCGCTGAATGTGGGGCTGACGCGAGCACGTGATACGGCAGGCCTGTACACACTAGGGTTTGGCTTGAGTTTGAGCTTGCCGATATTCAACCGCAATCGCGGCAATATCGCCATAGAGCAGGCGACACGCAACAAGCTGTTCAATGAATATCAAGACAGGCTTAACAGTGCATATAATGAAATCGCGCTGGCTTTTGAAAATCTACCATTATTAGAAACGCAATTGCAGCGCACCCGGCAAGGTGTAGTGGTTTTGCAGCAGCTCATGCAACGTGCCGCGGCTGCGTATCAGGCAGGAAATCTCGCCGCACCCGATTATATGCGTTTACAAGCAGGTTTTCTTGATAAGCAAACGGAAGTGATTAATCTGGCCGAGGCATTGATGGAGCAGCGTATTGCTCTGGAAACCCTGCTAGGTCCTGATTTACCTGAATTAAGGAACAGTAAATGAAGTTTCAGTACATCCCTTTATGGTTGACATTGATTTTAGCGGCACCGGGCTGGGCGGAGGATGACGTGAGTGTTGCGGTGCAAACCGTGATGTTAAAACAGCAGATGTTGACCGATACGGTGTCAGGTTATGGCGTGGTATCGAATGACGCACGCAATCTGCAAAGCGTAAGTTTGCCACGTGCCGGACAAGTGCAGAGGATGTATGTCAATACGGGACAGCGCGTGCGTAAAGGTGCAGCGCTTATGGCATTTGTTACCGGGACGGATGCTGCTTTGGCATATCGGCAAGCGGCGATAGCTTTGCGCTTTGCTCAAGCCGAGCGTGGGCGTGTGGCACAGCTGCTCAGTCAGCAACTGGCAACGCAATCGCAATTAGGTGCGTCGGATAAAGCTGTGGCTGATGCCCAAGTAGCATTAAATGCGCAACAGGAAATAGGTTCGGGCAAGGTGTTGGAACAAGTGATTGCGCCGTTTGATGGATGGGTGGCGGCGGTGTTGGTCATGCCTGGAGATCGTCTCGCCGCAGGCGCGGCCGTCGTGCAGTTAGCCAGACCCGGTAGCCAGCGTGTCATTCTGGGCATAGAGCCAGAAGATGTTGGTAAAGTGCGGACAACTATGCAGGTGCATGTTGTATCGGTGTTTGATAGTGTCCATAGCATCACAGGCCGAGTAGTGGAGGTATTCGGCATGATCAACCCGCTCACGCAATTGGTCGACGTGGAGGTTGAACTGCCAACGGGTGGACTGATGGTGGGGACGCGGGTGCGGGCGGCAATCCGGGTGGGACAACAGGCTGCGTGGGTCGTGCCACGTTCTGCGGTGTTACGTGATGTGCAAGGGTCATATGTGTTTCAGGTGCAACAGAGCCACGCCAAACGTATTAATGTGCAAACGGGTCTGGAGCAGGGTAATTGGGTGGCGGTAACAGGCGCACTCCTGAATGGCGCACCCATTGTGAGCTTGGGTAATTATGAGTTGCAGGACGGCATGTTAGTGCGTGTGAAGGGACGATGAATTTTACCACATGGATGCAATCGCACCGGCGTTCCATTTTATTCCTCTTGGGACTGTTGGCAGTGGCGGGTATGGCTGCAGCATTCAAATTGCCAGTGACGTTGTTTCCGAATGTGGACTTTCCGCGTGTAATGGTGTCTCTGGAGGCGGGCGATAGACCTGCTGACGTGATGATGCTAGCAGTGACGCAGCCCGTGGAAGAAGCGGTGCGGCGCGTGCCGGGCGTGCGTAATGTGCGCTCAACCACCAGTCGTGGTGTGGCAGATGTGTCAGTGAGCTTCGACTGGGGTGTTGACATGGAATTGGCGACGTCGCAGATTAATCAGGCGATTAACCAGATTTTACCAAGCTTGCTTGCGGGCACACAGATGACTACCCGACGCATGGACCCGACGGTGTTTCCGATTCTGGCATATAGTTTGACCTCGGAGACACAATCGCAAACCGCATTATATGATCTGGCACATTATCAATTGCGCCCATTGTTGTCGAGTATTAACGGCGTGGCGCGTATAGAAGTGATCGGCGGCGCTCAGCAGGAATATCGTGTCACCGTTGACCCCGCGCGTCTCAATGCCTATGGTCTGACGTTGACGGATGTGGCGCAATCCTTGAGCGCGGCGAATGTAGTGACTGCGGTGGGACGACTGGAAGATCATTACAAGCTTTATCTGGCCATCGCCGATACGCGCCTTAAATCCCTGCAACAAATTAATGATACGGTGATTAAAACCAGCGGCGGTGCGATTTTGCACCTGGAGGATGTGGCAGACGTCAGCGATAGTGTCGTGCCGCAATGGACGCGTGTCAATGCCGATGGCCGTCCTGCAGTGCTGTTTAATATCTACCAACAACCCGGCAGCAATAGCGTGCGGATCGCATCCGATGTAGCGGCAAAACTGGCTGCGTATCAACCCCAGTTACCCGCCGACGTAAAATTAGCGAATTGGTATGATCAAAACGTATTGGTGGTGGATTCGGCGGCCAGTGTGCGCGATGCGATTATCTTGGGCACGGGTTTGGCCTTGCTGGTGTTGCTGCTGTTTTTGCGCAATATAAAGATTACGTTGATAGCAGCAGTGGTTGTGCCGACAGTTCTGGCGGCGACCGTGGTTTTGCTCTACGTACTGGAGATGAGTTTCAATATCATGACATTAGGCGGCATGGCGGCAGCCGTCGGGCTGATTATCGACGACGCCATTGTGATGATAGAACATATCGTAAGACGTTTACGCAGTGCAGGTGGAGAACATCATGGTCGGGTGATGGCGGCTGCCGCGGAATTCCTGCGTCCTTTAGCCGGCTCGTCGGCCTCTACCATTATTATTTTTTTGCCATTGGCATTTTTGACGGGGGTGACGGGTACTTTTTTTAAGGCATTGTCGCTCACCATGGCAGCAGGTTTGATTATTTCTTTTGTGGTGACGTGGTTGGCAGTGCCGCTGCTTGCAGATTATTTTTTGACAGAAAAAGACGCCAGCCAGGTAGAAGGCGGCAGGTTCACACACTGGTTGCACGCGCGTTATGATGTGTTAATGCAACATTTTATGAAGCATCCGATATTGCTATTGCTATTCATCGTGCCGTTACTGGGGGCAGGGTATATTGGCTTTAATCAAGTGGGTTCGGGATTTATGCCTGTAACGGATGAGGGTGGTTTTATCCTCGATTATCGTTCAGAGCCAGGCACGTCACTGACGGAGACTGATAGATTATTGCAGCAAATAGAGGTGATTATCAAAGCCAATCCCCATGTCGATACCTATTCACGCCGCACTGGAACGCAGTTGGGCGGTGGCATGGCCGAGGCCAATGAGGGCGATTTCTTCATCCGGCTGAAATCAGGAGCGCGTCCGCCGATAGAAACGGTGATGAACGATATCCGCAGCCAGATCGAGCAAACCGTGCCGGGCTTGGAAATAGAGCTGATGCAGTTGATGGAGGATCTTATAGGTGATTTAACGGCCGTGCCGCAACCGATAGAAATCAAGTTATTCGGCGATAATCAGGATGAATTGCAAGTCACAGCGAAAAAGGTTCAAGCTGCAATCAATCGTGTTGCGGGAGTAGTGGATACGCGTGATGGCATCAATCCGGCAGGGGATGCCCTGGAAATTCACGTTGATCGTGTCAAAGCAGCGCTGGAAGGCATGAACCCCGACAGCATCACGCAGATCGTGAGTGGTTATTTGACCGGGATTGTCACTACGCAAATGCAAAATGGTCCAAAACTGGTCGGGGTGCGTGTATGGATACCGCAGGATCAGCGGGCGATTACGCCTGATGTGGGTAAATTACTGATTAGTGCGCCGGACGGGCATATGTTTCCATTAAAGCGCGTAGCCGAAATTGTAGCGATTAGCGGGCAGCCGCAAATCCACCGCGAAAATCTGAAACGCATGGTGGCGGTGACGGGTCGCATCAGCGGACGTTCCATGGGTGCAGTCATCACGGACGTGAAGCTCGTTATGGCTACGCCGCAGCTGCTTCCCAATGGCATTTACTTTGAACTGGGCGGTATGTATGCGCAACAGCAAATCGCTTTTCAGGGCTTGATAACTGTGTTTATCGCAGCGTTAGGGCTGGTATTTTTATTGCTATTGTTTATGTATGAAAGTTTCCGCATGGCTCTGGCAATACTGGCGATGCCCCTACTGGCTGTATCGGCCGTCTTTACAGGTTTGTGGCTGACTGACATAGAGCTCGATATTTCAGCGATGATGGGGATGACGATGATCATCGGCATCGTGACTGAAGTGGCGATTTTTTACTTTTCCGAATACTGGGACTTGGCAGAAAAAATGCCACTTGCCAATGCGCTCATCGACGCCGGTAAAAACCGCATGCGTCCGATCGCGATGACAACTCTAGCCGCCATCTTGACCTTATTACCGCTGGCGTTCGCATTAGGGCAAGGCTCCACCATGCAACAACCGCTGGCGGTGGCAATTATCTCTGGGTTGATCGTGCAACTACCGTTGGTGCTAATGGTGATGCCAGTGTTGTATTGGGTATTAATACGTAAGCGCCCACAGCTTAAAGCGCTCTAATGGACAGATCAATCTTGCAGGGAAAAATAATTATTTGATATGTAATGTATTTTTTGTTAAAACAACCGAGCGACTTGCAAAAATACTGGATAGCTTTCAATGATTAATGGTATCTTCGCCATTTCTACCAACCAAGGATGTTTTTATGGCCATCGTTGATCTTACGAAAGAAAGCTTTGCCGACATTATCGCTGCCCATAACATCGTTATGGTAGATTTCTGGGCGCCATGGTGTGGCCCTTGCCGTTCTTTTGCTCCCATTTACGAGCAAGTAGCAGCCCAATACCCCGACATTGCCTTTGGCAAAGTTAATACGGAAGTTGAACAGGAACTCGCAGAACACTTTCAGATTCGTTCCATTCCCACCTTAATGGCAGTGCGCGAAAGTGTAGTTATTTTTATGGAGGCTGGAGCCTTGCCTGCCGCCGGATTGCATGACGTCATTGAAAAAATTAAGGCGGTCGATATGGCCGAAGTACATAAAGAAATATAAGAACAGTCTAACAAAGTTCAAAGGGTTGTTAATAATGAGCATGGATCAAAGTGGAAAAGATTATGTGCATGGCACATCACCTACTATCGGTATTTTAATTACCAATCTTGGCACACCTGACGCACCTACCCCAGCGGCATTACGCCGTTATCTTGGCGAATTTTTGTGGGATCCTCGCATTGTTGAAATCCCCCGGCCAGTGTGGTGGTTGATTTTGCACGGCGTAATTCTGCGTACGCGCCCCACACGCTCCGCGCATGCCTACCAAAGCATCTGGACTACCGAAGGCTCGCCTTTACTGGTGATTTCGCGACAGCAAGCCGCTACACTGCAAAGTTTGCTGGCCCAGCAACTGGGCAGCTCGGTGAAGGTAGCGCTCGGTATGCGTTACGGCACTCCCTCGATAGCGGATGCACTGAGCGAATTGCGCCAGGCTAATGTGCAGCGCATTCTGGTGTTTCCGCTTTACCCACAATATGCCGCCGCTACGGCAGCATCGACATTTGATGCGGTGGCCGCTGCCTTCAAGACCTGGCGCTGGATACCGGAACTGCGCATGATTACGCATTATCATGACGATCCTGCCTATATCAAAGCGCTCGCCGCCAGCGTGCGCGAGCATTGGGCGCAGCACGGTCAGGCTGAAAAGTTGTTGTTCTCGTTTCATGGTATCCCCAAGCGTTGTTTACTGGCAGGTGATCCGTATCACTGTGAATGCCATGTCACGGCACGTTTGATTGCGCAACAATTGGAGTTGCCGCAAGAGCGCTGGCAAGTGGCATTTCAATCACGCTTTGGCCGTGAAGAATGGTTGAAGCCATATACGGATAAAACCCTCGAAGCGCTGAGCAGGTCCGGCGTAAAGAGCGTCGATATCATCTGCCCCGGTTTTTCCGCAGACTGTCTGGAAACCCTCGAAGAAATGGTGATACTTAATCGCGGCGTGTTTCTTGCGGCGGGGGGAGAGCGTTACAGCTACATTCCCGCACTCAACGACCGGCCTGATCATATCCAGGCATTGGCTGCATTAGTGGCAAAGCATACCCAGGGTTGGCTTGATGAAAACCCTACATGGGATGCTGCGGCCAGTCACCGTCGCGCCGTGGAAATGGGCGCCACGCAATAGCCATAAAAATCGTACGTGTACGTACTGAAATTGTTTCTAACAGGCTCAGATAATGTTCTATAACTTCCTGAAACCTGCCATTTTTCGTCTTGATCCTGAACAAGCACATGACCTCGCCATCAGCGCACTGGAAAAAACGGGCCAGTGCCGCATCAGCTGCAGGGCGGCGGCCTCAATTTATGGCGGGGAGGATTCGCGCCTTGCACAAACCTTGTGGGGGTTGCATTTCCCTAATCCACTGGGCATTGCAGCGGGGTTTGACAAAAATGCCCGCACTATCCCGGCGTTGGCGGCGTTGGGTTTTGGTTTCATAGAAATCGGCACTGTCACGCCCCGTCCACAAGAGGGTAACCCGCGTCCTCGAATTTTTCGGTTGTCAGACGATCAGGCCATTATTAATCGCATGGGTTTTCCCAATGAGGGCGCAGATGCGGTTGCTGCACGTCTGTTACGTTTGAATAAACCGGCCATACCGCTCGGCATCAACCTGGGTAAAAACAAAGACACACCATTAGAAGAGGCGGCAGACGACTATATCGCCGCATTTGAAAAGCTGTTTCCTTATGGTGATTACTGCGTGATTAATGTCAGCTCACCCAATACACCGGGCCTGCGTCTGCTACAAGGTGCCGACACGCTGGGGGCGCTAATGGCGCAGATTCAAGCCGCTAATCAGCGCCTGGCCGCACACCACCAACGCGCGCCCATCCCGTGTCTGCTCAAAATAGCCCCTGACCTTGCAGACGAAGACCTTGAAACGATTGGGGCATTGGCGCTTGTTTCAGGTGCTGGTATAGATGGGGTGATTGCCACCAATACCACCTTACGCCGCGATGGCCTAATTTCGAGTGTCAATGAAACCGGTGGTTTAAGCGGCATGCCCTTGCGTGACCGCAGTACACAGGTGATCCGGACATTGTATCGTGTCGTCGGCAAGCACGTTCCCATCATTGGTGTGGGGGGCATCAGCAACGGGCAAGATGCGTATGAAAAACTGCGTGCGGGAGCGAGTTTAGTGCAAGTTTATACCGCGTTTATTTACCATGGCCCGGCTATTGCCCGATCTATCAAAACCCAGCTACTCGAGCTCCTGCGTCGCGATGGGTTTGACTGTGTGAGCGAGGCGGTGGGCGTGGATAATTAATATATTTGATTATATATCAATATATTATGTTAAATAACCGGTTCTTTAAGGCATATTAAATTTGTCCTGCTCGTTTCGTTTTGCTGATCTTCTTTGGGTGTTCTCACTCTGTATCCCGGCCACCATCCCGCGCCTGTCCACTTGCGAATATAGGGTCACTATGCTAGTGTCCTGAATAGGGTTTTACCGCAGATTTCTAATTATTTATACTTAAAATTATGGAGATAATTCATTATGAGTAAGTTTGTTCGCACATCCTGTACCCTGCTTACTCTGGGCATCGCGCTGTGGGGTTCCAGCGTGCTGGCCGATGCCAATGTGAAAATCACCTCACCAACTAACGGAAGCAAAATAAAGGCGGGTGCGCCACTCAATGTTGTTTATGCAATTGTACCTAATGCCGGTGGTGATCATTCGCACATATATGTCAATGGCAAAGAAGCAGGGATTTTGCGAAAATTAAAGAGCACGTTTGCGCTTGATCCGTTACCTCCAGGTACGCATGCGTTATGTATAAAAGTGGTGAATAAAGGTCATGCCTCGATCGGACAGGATACCTGCCTCAAAGTAACCGCGATCTAGTTAATGCAATTAGAAAACCTGTCTTATGCGGTAACCCAGGTCATTCATAATTTCGGCGCAGTTGCAGTGGTAGGAGGTGCTTTTTTTGCCTTGAAAGCTAAACCGGATCAGCTTCAACTGCAAAACTGCATGGCTTGGCTGGTATTAATCGCCTGGGGAGCACAGGGTGGCAGCGGGGTAATTTTTGGAGCTATTAGTTTCTATTTTTACGATGAATTTCCTGATTTGCATGCGGTTGCTATTAGTGCACTGGTTATCAAGGTAGTTTGTGCTGCTATCGGATTTGTGCTCGCGGCGCTTTATTTGCGTAGCGCAGCAAAATGGAGCGAGAAAGGTCGCCATCGTGCATGGCATGTTTTAACAGGTCTGGGAGCTACCGCATTGACCTCTGCGGCTTTTCTGCGCTGGTTTTCTTAGCCTTGAGTCTGCCATGTTATGAAAGAGCTTAAATATTTATTTCATAAGGAGCTGGTTATGTTCCCAACACTGCATCGTTCAATGTGTCGCCTCTTCTTGCGAGTTATTCCTTGCGTTGCATCCCTCTTGTTGGGCTTGTTTACCGGCCCTGTGCAAGTATGGGCGCAGGGAGGTGAATTCATCAATTTTATGGGCATCACGCTTATCGACATCCCTGCTGGTAGCTTCCAGATGGGCTCATGTAAAGTGACCCCCGACATTCATAAAGAAAATAAAAAGCGGGCCTTTCTTGGCCAACCGTTGCATGCAACTACCTGTTCGGAGAGTAATGTTAAGGTAAATGACAACGAAACCCCGCAGCATACTGTGCATGTGTCCGCTTTTCAAATGGGGAAAACCTTAATTACGCTTGGGCAGTACAAGCGTTATGCTGCCGCGTCCGGGGCTACGCGAGGCTCATCCGGATGGAATCTTATCAATGACGATTTCAGGAAATATAACGCATTTGGTGATGATGCACCCGTGGTTCAGGTATCCTGGCAAGAAGCAAAAGAATTTGTCGAATGGCTCAACAAGAACAAGCCGGTGAGTGACCGTGGCAGCTACCGCCTGCCTTCCGAAGCCGAATGGGAATATGCCTGCCATGCTGGGGGTAGTCACACTTATTGCGGAAGCAATAACCCTGACGCAGTAGCGTGGTACGATGGTAATAACAATGGGCATCAGCAACCCGTTGGGCGCAAGGCCCCAAATGCGTGGGGACTTTACGGTATGAGCGGTAATGTGTGGCAATGGGTCGAAGATGTTTATCATGACAGTTATCATGGGGCGCCTACTGACGGAAGTGCCTGGATGGATGGCACCACCCAAACTTTTAGTGACGCTGCTGAAAGTAGCGGCGATAAGCAAGCGCGGCCGGGCGTTGCCCGTGTGATGCGCATTAATATGGCATCCAAGTCACGTCAGAATCAGGGCGGCGAGGAAGCCCAACGGGAGTTGGAGGAACAACAGAAATACGATGCGGATACTCGGTCGCTTAGTGGGTCCTCTTGGCGCCGTGATACCACCACGGCACGGGTATTGCGCGGCGGTTCCTGGAAATTTACTGCAGAATTCGCACGTGCGACGGCTCGTTTGGGCGCTTCCCCGGGAAATTGGTATTATGGCAATGGTTTCCGCATTGTGCGCGTATTGCCTCGATAAAATAACCAGATTATTTTCTTCAACTCTTATTAAGGTCAGTGAATTACTCATGCTGCAAGCACGTCATTCCCCCTTGTTTCCCCAATTATCCTGGCCCACCAGCTTTTTGATCGTTGTGCTGTCCTTCGGCTTGAGTCTTGGCGCAGGGTTGGCGCAGGCAGGTGAGTTCAGTAACTTTATCGGCGTGAAATTTGTCGATATTCCAGCAGGTAGTTTTGAAATGGGTTCATGCCAAGTGGCAGTTGCGATAGTCGAAGACAATAAAAAGCGTGCTGCCCTTGGGAAAGCCCCTCTCACAGCAAATTGCTCGGCCCCTGATATAGACGCACTGATAAATGAAGTACCGCAGCATCGTGTCAATGTCCCGCGCTTTCAGCTAGGCGCTACCGAAGTTACCCTCGGCCAGTTCAAGCGCTACATCATTGCCACAGACGGCACTGAGACCGATCTGGTGACTGATGACTTCATGAAATATAACCCTTACAGCAACGATGCGCCTGTGGTTCATGTTTCATGGAACGAAGCAAAGAACTTTGTCGTATGGCTCAACAAACATAAACCTGCCACAGACCGTGGTACTTATCGACTGGCTTCCGAGGCGGAGTGGGAATATTCTTGCCGTGCGGGGGAGAGCCACACCTATTGCGGCAGCCGTAGCGTCAACGCGGTGGCTTGGTTCAAAGGTAATAGCGGTAATCATCAGCAGCCTGTAGGTAAGAAGCAGGCCAATAATTTTGGTGTGTATGATCTGAGCGGCAACGTATGGGAGTGGGTAGAAGACTGCTATCATGACGATTATGTAGGCGCCCCCACTAACGGCAGCGCCTGGGCAGAGGCCACCTGCTCTAGCACCGGGCGGGTACTGCGGGGCGGCTCCTGGAAGGGTGATGCCAAAAACGTACGCGTGGCAAATCGCATCGGTTCTGCCGCAGTAAGTCGCAGCAACTACATCGGGTTTCGCCTTGCCAGAGCTCTGCCGTAAAGCTTGATTCCACTCCCCAGTGAGGCGCTGGAGGTTATCATTTGCTTGCCCATTCCCCTACGCTGGATAGCGGCGTGGATGGTAACTCCAATCAGGGTAGCTTGATTTGGCGCAATTTATGCATTTTTAATGTCCTTCATTTCCTCGCGTTTCTCATCCTGTTTTAACTTTAAATTATCCATAGTATTCTGCTGTAGATAATCGGCGAGAGGAAACTCAATCCATCTTTTGATGGTAAGGTGGAAGAATTGGGCGAGCGCTACAGATAATGTAACAAGCATTTCTAGATCATTTGTGGTAAAGACAGAGAGAGCATATTATGAGAGTTAAATTTTTTCTTTAATCTATATTAGTTTGCATTGCTGGGTTTAGATTTGGCGGGGGGTATCTGTGGCCAGACGGCGCGTTTGATAAATCGCCCTGCAATCTGTCTATATATATTTTGCAGTTAGCTTGTTAAGTATTTTCTCTACGGTATCTACACGCGTTGTATTGTCCGGCATCGGCATCGTGAAGCGCAACTTATCCTGACCATCCAGTTTGTAGATGCGTGTCTGGGTCTGGATAAGCTGAATAATGATGCGTGGATCTACATTAGGTTCTTTGCCAAATATAATGCGCCCACCCGCAGGGCCTGCTTCAATTTTGCGGATTCCCAACGGACGTGCCTTGAGTTTTAGTGCGGTAATTTGAAACAAACTCTTTATGGGTTCAGATAGCAGCCCAAAGCGATCTATCATTTCCACTTGCAGTTCGCGCAGCTCTTCTTCATTGGCGGCATTGGCAATCCGTTTATACATCACCAGGCGGGTATGTACGTCGGGTAGATAATCGGCCGGTATCAAAGCTGGAATATGCAAATCAATCTCTGCATTGTTATCCAGAGGTTGTTCGAGATTCGGTTGCTTACCGGATTTTAATGCCTTAACCGCGCGTTCCAGCAATTCAGTGTAGAGCGTGAAACCGATTTCATGCATCTGGCCACTTTGTTCATCCCCTAGTAACTCACCCGCACCACGAATTTCCAGATCGTGCGTAGCAAGTGTAAAACCTGCGCCTAATTCTTCCAGTGCCTCAATAGCGTCAAGACGTTTCGCAGCATCAGCAGTGATAAGACTGTGCTGCGGAATAATAAGATACGCATAGGCGCGGTGATGTGATCGCCCCACACGGCCACGTAATTGATGCAATTGTGCCAAACCAAATTTGTCCGCCCGGTTCATGATTATGGTATTAGCACTTGGCACGTCAATGCCGGTTTCAATAATAGTGGTACATACCAGCACATTAAACCGTTGATGATAAAAATCAAACATGACATGTTCCAGGTCACGCTCGCGCATTTGCCCATGGGCGACACGCACGCGGGCTTCGGGCACCAGCTCTTCAATCTGCTGCGCCATTCTTTCAATGGTATCAACGTCATTATGCAGAAAATACACTTGGCCACCGCGTTTAATCTCCCGCAAGCAGGCTTCCTGAATTAATCCCTTGTCCCATTCTCTAACAAATGTCTTTACCGCAAGTCGACGCGAGGGAGGTGTGGCAATAATTGATAAATCACGTAGCCCTGCAATGGCCATATTAAGAGTGCGCGGAATAGGGGTTGCGGTGAGCGTCAGCACGTCTACTTCAGCCCGTAATGCTTTGAAGCGTTCTTTTTGACGTACCCCGAAGCGATGCTCTTCATCAATCACCACCAGCCCAAGATTCTTGAATGTGATATCCCCTTGTAGAAGTTTGTGCGTGCCAATTACAATATCTACTGTGCCATTGTTGATACCGAGCATGGCAACATCCTGTTCTTTTTTGGAACGAAAGCGTGACAGCATTTCAATGTGCACTGGCCAGTCGGCAAAACGATCTTTGAAATTCTGGTAGTGTTGTTGTGCAAGCAGGGTAGTGGGCACTAACACCGCCACCTGCTTGCCACCCTGCACCGCAATGAATACTGCGCGCATTGCTACTTCAGTTTTGCCAAACCCGACATCACCACACACCAGGCGATCCATGGGTTTACCAGATACCATGTCTTTCAATACATCATGAATGGCGCTTTGTTGGTCTGGAGTTTCTTCAAAAGGAAAGCCCGCGGCAAAGGCCCTATATTGTTCGTCGGGTGCTGCAAAAGCATGTCCTGTGCGTGCCGCGCGGCGTGCGTATATATCCAGTAATTCAGCGGCCACATCGCACACCCGTTCGGCGGCTTTGCGCCGTGCGCGCTGCCATTGTTCACTACCCAAACGATGCAGCGGCGCGTTTTCTGGCGCGGCACCCGTGTAGCGGCTGATCAGATGCAATGATGATACGGGTACATAGAGCTTGTCGCCACCGGCATATTCCAGTGTGAGGAACTCAGTTTCGCCCCTTTGTATATTAGGGTCGGTGCTGTTCAACACACCCAAATTCAGGGTTTGTAGGCCAAGATAACGACCTACGCCGTGTTCTTCATGTACCACCGGCGCACCAATATGCAATTCGGCGAGGTTGTGTACCAGTGTATCTGCATCGCGGCCCCCGCGCGCCTTACGTCGCCGACGCTGCATAACTTGATCGCCGAAAATTTGCGATTCAGCGATCACTGCAATATGGGGTTCATCAATTAGCAGGCCATGTTCGAGTGGCATCACCGTGACGCCTAATGTGCCACTGCTGTTCAAAAATGCCTGCCAATTATTAAAGATGGTGGGGTAAAAATCGCATCCCTTGAGCATCCCAATGATACTTTCACGACGTCCCGCTGTTTCAGCTGCGAACAGGATGCGGCCTTGAAATTGTTTCTGGAAGTGATTTAAAAATTCAATCAATGGCGCGGTAGGATGAGCGGCGCGTGGCACAAGGGTGAGTGTGGGGGTGGGGTGTGTGCCATAGTTGTAAACCCCCGCACGTTCAACGCCGAGCTCCCCTTTGCGTCCACGTTGTAAGGCTACTCGCGGAAAATTCTGATTTATAGACGCAAAAACTTCATTGGCCTGAAGGAAAATTTTTGTGGGATGCAACAGTGGCCGCTCAATATCATGGCGGCGCTGCTCATGGCGTGCAGTGATTTCATGCCAGAAATCGGCGGCGGCTTGTTCTGCACCCTCTGCAATTATCACCAGGCATGTAGACGGTAAATAATCATATAACGTCTGTGTGTCGTTAAAAAATAATGGCAGGTAATATTCGATGCCCGCTGGGGTAATGCCATTACTGACATCGCGATAGATCATGTTTTTTTGTGGATCACCCTCGAAGCAGGTGCGGTAGGCCTGGCGGAATCGGGTAATCGCATCTTTATCGAGAGGAAACTCACGTGCTGGCATAAGCCGAATGCGTTCGATGTTCTCTACGGAACGCTGGGTTTCTGGATCAAACGTGCGGATACTGTCAATTTCATTATCCAGCAGATCGATGCGATAGGGCAGGTTACTGCCCATAGGATACAGATCCAGCAAGCTGCCACGCACTGCAAATTCACCATGTTCCATTACTTGTGCCACGCACTGGTAGCCAGCGGATTCGAGGCGTTTGCGCAATTGGTTAATATCAAGGTGCTGTCCTTTGTCCAGCAGTAAGCTGTTGCCCTCCAGATAGCTGCGCGGAGGCAAGCGGTGCATTAAGGTTGAAATCGGCACAATCACAATGCCGCGTTGTAACATCGGCAATTGATATAAAGTCGCGAGGCGTTGCGAAATGATGTCCTGATGCGGAGAAAAATTGTCGTAAGGCAATGTTTCCCAGTCTGGGAAGGTGAGTATCGGTAAGTCATGGATAAGACTGGCGCTATCTGGCACGCATGCGTAAAAACGCAACTCATATTCCAGGCGCTGGGCGCTGGACACGTCAGCGGCTATGACCAAGAGCGGCCCTGTGTGTGTTTGGGCAGCGGTACTTATCACCAAGCCCATGCTGCTGCCGTGCAGATTCCCCCAAAATACCCGTTCACCCGGTTTGGGAGGTAAAACCGGGTTAAAAGGACTCAGGTTAGGGGAAGGTATTTCTAATGTTATGAAACTGGAGGGCGATATTGTCATGAGGCCTATTAATCTTCAAATAAAACCGCATTTTCCCATACATAGGGACTAATCGCACTTGATTGTGACAGTAATCCAACGTTTTGCGTTTGAAAGGCTAATATTGACAATAACATCAAGAAACATACATACTGGTTGGTATGAGATCTAGGAATCCTGATCTAACCCGCAAAACCCTGCTTGAGGCGGCTTACCTTGAAATTCAACGTAATGGATTTCAGGCCGCCAGCCTAACCGATATTTTATCTCACACTGGCCTCACCAAAGGTGCGTTGTACCATCATTTTCCAAATAAACTGGCGCTGGGGTATGCTGTTATTGATGACGTTATTCGTGAAGAAATAGTCAATTACTGGATAAACCCGTTAGCCGTACATGAAAATCCGATTGATAGCTTGCTGGGTATTCTGCAGCAAGTCGCGCAGAATATGGGGCAGCAGTGTATGCAAAGTGGTTGTCTGCTCAATAATTTAGCCCAGGAAATGTCACTTGTGGATGAAGGGTTCCGGCAACGTATAAATAATATTTATATTGACTGGCGTGGGGCGATTAGTCAGGCCTTGATGAAAGGCCAACACAATCATTCAGTGCGTTCTGAAATCAATCCACATACGGCTGCAACATTCATTGTCGCAGGCATCGAAGGGTGTGTTGGCATGGCAAGAAATGCTAATGATATTAATTTATTGTTCGAGTGCGGAGAAGGCTTGACGCATTATCTTGCGACGTTGCGTGTTGCAGCTTAATAGGAAATCGATAATATGGCGCTGACTTTTTCTCGTTGGGTGATTCGTTGGCGCTGGCTAATTGTAATTGCTACGTTGCTGATTATTGGCGCAATAGGTAGTGGCGCTCAGTATATAGAGTTATCAGGAAGTTACCGCGCTTATTTCAGCAAGGATAATCCGCAGCTAACAGCTTTCGACCAGTTACAGAATACCTACAGTAAAAATGATAATGTCATGTTTGTTGTTGCCCCGAAAGATGGCAAGGTATTCACCCGTGAAACCCTGGCTACCCTGGAGTGGTTAACTGAGCAGAGCTGGAAAATGCCGTTTTCAAAACGGGTCGATTCGATTACCAATTTTCAATATACCCATGCGGAAGGTGATGATCTCGTTGTAAAAAATCTTGTTGAAAATGCTGCCTCTTTGTCCGATGAGAGGCTGGCTGAAATTAAACAAGTTGCTCTGACTGATCCCCTATTACTAAATCGCATCATTTCTCCACGGGCACATGTTACCGGGGTGAATGTAACTATTATTTTGCCGGAAAAAAAGTTGACGGAGACCACTGAAGTGATGGCCTACGCTCGTCAATTAGCCGAGCAGACCAAAATTCGCAATCCAAATGTAGATATCTATCTAACTGGCATGCTGCCTTTTAATAATGCCTTTCAGGAATCATCCGTAAAGGATTTGAAAACCCTGATGCCTGTTATGTATGGCATTATTCTGCTGGTGACGGCACTCACTCTACGTTCATTTTCAAGCACCATTGTTACCTTATTGGTGATCGTTTTTTCTGTGATTGCGGCGCTCGGCATGATGGGCTGGGTGGGCATCCCCCTTTCCGCTCCCACTGCAACTGCCCCAACTGTAATATTAACAGTGGCAGTTGCAGACAGTATTCACGTGCTTTTGACTATGTTGCATGGCATGCGCGCCGGGCTTAGTAAAAATGATGCAATTATTGAGGCACTACGGGTCAATCTCTCGGCGATATTTCTTACCAGTATCACTACTATCATTGGATTTCTTACCCTGAATTTTAGTGAGGTGCCACTTTTCAGGGATTTGGGCAATGTACTGGCAATCGGTGTTGCCGCCGCTTGGGCGTTATCCATCCTGTTTCTGCCCGCGCTAATGGCGATAGTGCCAATACATGTCAAGCCCGGCAAGGTGCATGACGGAGCCATGATGGAACGATTTGGTGAATTTGTGATTCGCCGACGTACCCCCATTTTATGGGTCATGACAATTATCACGATTTTTCTCGTGGCATTTATTCCCCGAAATGAACTAAACGATGATTTTGTAAAATATTTCGATAAAACTGTTGATTTTCGTATTGATACTGATTTTATGGTTGAGAACCTTACAGGTGTAAACCAGATACAATACTCTTTAAGTGCGGAAGAAAGTGGTGGAGTCAATAATCCTCACTATCTGAAAAAACTTGAGGAATTTGCCCAGTGGTACCGCCAGCAACCCCAAGTAGTCCATGTAAATGTACTCACAGATATCATGAAGCGCCTCAATAAAAATATGCATGGTGATGATCCTGCAGAGTACCGCATTCCTGAATCACGTGAATTAAGTGCACAATATCTCTTGCTGTATGAAATGTCATTACCTTTTGGTCTGGATTTAAATGATCAGATTAATGTTGATAAATCTTCAACGCGCATGGTAGTTACATTAGGGCACGTGACCACCCGGGAAATTCTCACCCTGGAAGAAAGTGCTCAAAAATGGTTGGCGGATAATGCACCGGTAGCTATGGCAAGTCATGGTTCCGGTACGTCAGTCATGTTTGCTCATATCGGGGATCGTAATATTCGTAGTATGATTAATGGTAACCTGCTCAGTTTAGTGTTGACATCACTGGTTATTATGATCGCGATTCGCAGTGTGGGTGCAGGCTTGATTAGCTTAATTCCTAACCTGGTTCCTATTGGCATGGCTTTTGGCTTATGGGGACTGCTGGTAGGTCAGGTAGGATTATCATTATCTGTAATAACAACCTTGACGTTTGGTATTGTAGTGGATGATACCATCCATTTTTTGAGTAAATATCTTCAAGCCAAACGTGAAATGAAACTAAGTGCAGAAGATGCAGTTCGGTATGCGTTTTCTACCGTAGGGATGGCGGTGTGGGTCACATCACTTATTCTAGTGTCAGGGTTTCTGGTTTTAACATTATCTTCATTTGAGATTAATTCTGGCATGGGATTGCTAGCAGCGATTACTATTGCTTTTGCTGCGGTGGCTGAATATTTATTGTTGGCTCCTTTATTAATAAAGCTGGAGGAAAGAGGACGTGATAAGAAAAATCTGGTTATTGATCGCACTATGCCTGATGCCCCTTAGTGGGCATGCCGAATCCGCTGAGGAAAAGGGACGATCCATTGCAGTGGAGACCGAGCGCCGGGATCTAGGGTTTGTTGACGTTACTGCAGATATGAATATGATTCTCAAAAACAAGCAAGGGGAGGAAAGTCAACGTACCATTCGTATTTTAACCCTGGAAGTTAAGGGAGATGGCGACAAGAGCTTGATGATTTTCGATGCCCCTGTAGATGTCCAGGGAACAACTATGTTAACTTTTTCACACAAAGTGGATGATGATGACCAATGGATGTATCTGCCGGCACTCAAGCGTGTCAAGCGTATTGCCTCTGACAATAAGTCGGGATCCTTTATGGGAAGCGAATTTTCTTATGAAGATTTTGCTTCTCAGGAGGTTGAAAAATACACCTATAAATATTTGCGTGATGAAGTATATGAGGGGCAGCCATGTTTTGTAGTCGAACGGTATCCGGTAAATAAATACTCGGGATATAAACGACAAATAACCTGGATTGACAAGGCTGAATATCGCCCATTAAAAATAGAATTTTATGATCGCAAGGATAGTCTGTTGAAAACATTGACATTTAAAGGATATAAGCAATACTTGAAAAAACACTGGCGGCCTGATGAAATGTTTATGCTTAATCACCAAACAGATAAGAGTACTCTGTTAAAATGGAATAATTATAAGTTTCGTACCGGCTTGACCGAGGACGATTTTACGCAGGCCAGTCTTAAGCGCGCCCGATAAAGGCCATAACGTGATGTTAATGAAATCTAAACATTTATTATTTGTAACTCTCTTAGTGGCTACGATGACTCAACCGGCGTTTGCTGCCTTTGAGTCAGAGAATCGAAGGCCACTCTCATTGCCTGGTGCATTAGAGCGTGCCCCGATACCTTTACCCGATCTGCGCGGCCGAGATCGTTTCTTACCCTCCGATACTCGCGAACGAGAAAGGGCACGGGCCGTAGCTCAAGAAGGCAAGTGGACTGGGAATGTTGCAGTAGAAAGCCGGTTTTTTTTAAACGATGCCTTATTTCCCGGGCAGGAAAGTTCTCAACTTTCATTAAGCATACAACCAGAGTATTACCAGAAATGGAATAATGGCAAACAAAGCTTTACCTTCGTAGCTTTTTATCGTTATGACGCCACCGACAATGAGCGAACCCACTTTGATATTCGAGAGATGACCTGGTTGAAAGTCGGGAAAGGATACGAATGGCGGGCGGGTATTCGTAAAGTATTTTGGGGCGTAACAGAATCCCAGCACCTGGTGGACATTATCAATCAAACTGATCTGGTTGAAAATCCTGATGGGGAGGAGAAGCTTGGACAACCCATGCTGAATCTGGCTGTGATGCGCGATTGGGGTACTCTCGATTTGTTTGTATTGCCCGGTTTTCGGGAACGCACTTTTCCTGGACCCCATGGTCGTTTACGTTTACCGATACGTATCGAATCAGGTGAAGCGCTATATGAGTCCAGTAGCAAGTTGCGACATATTGATTTGGCTGCTCGCTGGTCACATACCTTGGGTGATTGGGATATTGGCCTATCCCATTTCTCTGGGACTAATCGTGAGCCATTATTTCAATTTGGCATTGATGGCACCGGGCAACCGAGATTAATCCCTTATTATGGGTTAATCAACCAGACCGGCCTCGATGTGTTAGTCGCAAAAGGAAGTTGGCTGTGGAAACTCGAAGCCATTAACCGCACTGGACACCTGATTGATAAAAAGCCAGCTGATTTTTTTGCTACAACTGCAGGGTTTGAATATACATTCTCCGGTATATTTGATTCAGGCATGGATTTAAGTATGCTGGCGGAACATCTGTATGATAATCGTGGGAAACAAGCCACCACACCATTTCAGAACGACATCATGCTTGGCATACGTCTGGCAGCAAATGATGTTCAAAGCACCGAGTTATTAATGGGTGTTATTTTTGACACAGCATCCGATGCTCATTTTATCAATGTAGAAGGTAGCCGTCGATTGGGTGATAAATCGAAATTAAATATAGAAGCAAGAGCATACAATGGCCTGAAACCTATTGACGTGCTGTACAGTATCCGCAACGACAATTATATTCAGATTGAACTGGCGCGATATTTTTAGGGGTATCTATAAGAAGATAGCCGGTATTTTTCTGCGCTAACGCTAACGCTAACTCTGCCAGCCATCAATTGTGAGATCACCTGCCACATGTTTAGATTGTTAATGAAGTTGCTGCCTTTCCGGCATGAAAAAACGTTTTGATCAGGTGGCAGGTATAAGAAAAAATGCAGGAGAAATCAGTCACCAATTATTACGATACGATAACGAAACTGTTTTTTAAAGCAAGAGTGTTTGTGATTGACAGTACACATTAAGCATATTCTTGAAAATTTTACGTTCCTCGGCGGAGCAGCACATATACCGCACCCGTTCCCCCATCTGCCGGTTGAGCCGAACAAAAAGCTAATATTTCAGTGTGTTGTTGCAACCAGCTATTGACCTTGTTTTTCAGGATGGGTTGCTTATGCTGTGAGCCATAGCCTTTGCCGTGAATAATGATCACGCATTGCGCTCCGCGTACCTGGCTGGTGTGTAAAAAGCCTGTCAGAGCTTGACGCGCTTCGGGTATGGTCAGGCCATGTAAGTCGAGTTGACCGCTGGTGCTGAATTGACCGCGACGCAATTTGCGCAGCAAGCCATGCTGAATGCCCGTGCGTACAAACAGCATTTCATCACTGGTTTCAAGCATGCCCACGTCGATGTCATCAGATAATGTATCGCGCGCCGGGGGGCGGTGCTCAAGCCAGGGTTGATGAGAAATTGATTTGACGGGTTTGGCGGGCAGGCGTCGCAGTGTGATTTTATCATGGTGTAGTAGGCGCACATTGCCCACCTCACGGCGAAATAGTTCGCAGTCTTCTTCGCTGAGTTTTAATTTTAATTTTTTTGCCATTAGCTTGATCGACAAAATACCGCTATTTTTAGGGTGCCGAGGCCGCCCCCTTTATGTCACTCGCACTATTGCGCCCTTATGTGCCTGGAGCCACTGCTCCAACATCATGATAACCCATATCATCACGCCATAATACGACGCATGTCCGGCACGGTGTTGTACGAGCAACTGATCAAGATACCCAGACTTGATGAAGCCGCGTTGTCGGAATGAGTGCAAACTGTCATACGCCAGTTCACGCAACGGAGCGTGGGTGTTCATCCATAGCCCAAATGGCAGGCCAAAGCCGTGTTTGCTTTTGGTGAGGGTTTCTGCGGGTAGGAAATCACGTAACGCTTCTTTGAAGAAGTAACGTAGGTTGACTCCTTTTACCTGTAATTTTGGCGGAATTGTGGCTGCGAATGCCACGATATCTTCATCCAGCAATGGGTAGCGCACATCCATGCCAGCAAGTGCGCACATGCGGTTGACTTTGCGCAGGTCGTTGTCGGCGAGGGTTTGTTTCAAATCAAGATACATCATGCGATTGATAGATGAGCTGGCGTGTGCACGTTGATATACTTCGCGCATTTGTTCAATTGGGTTTGTGGGGTTGATGCGCTTAAGAAAATCGGTTTCAAATACGTCTCCCAGTGGGGTGCGATGCAGAAAGTTATAGGATTCCAGGCGATCGGGTAAGGGCACTTGTGCCTGGCGAATATAACTTTGCAGTTTCTGCAACGGTCCCATTTCTGGCAGAGAAAATGCTACAGGTTCAATCAGTACCTGGCGCAGCGCGCGGGGGATGCAAGAGTAAAAATCAAAGATCTTTTGTTTAGCGTAACGTGCATTGCCACCAAAAATTTCATCGCCGCCATCACCTGCCAGCAGCATACGTATTCCATCCTGGTGGGCCAGTTTGGCGCAATAGTAAGTGGGTACGGCGGATGCATTGCCAAACGGTTCGTCATAGGCCTGTGCTACCAGAGGAATAGCATCGACCACATCCTGGGGAGTAACATAATATTCATGAATGTGGCTGTCAAAGTGCTTGGCGGTGATGCGTGCGTATTCCATTTCATCAAAGCCATCAGCCTCAAAGCCTATTGAGTAGGTATTGGCAGATGTGCCGCACACCTTGGTCAGAACGCCGGTGATTGTCGAACTGTCTGTGCCACCACTTAGGAACGCACCGGTTTTGTGGTTGCTGATGGTGCGTTGCACGGCATTATTTAATAAGTCTTTGAGGCGTGATGACCGAGCCGTGAGAGTGTCCTGGTTTTTTTCCTGATATTCAAGCGTCCAGTAAAATGCTTCGGTAACGCGATTTTCCTGAAATAAAATATATTGGCCGGGCAAGAGTTTTCGTACGCCTGCATAGATGCTGCCGGGACTCGGCACCATATGACAGAACAGATAATTAAAAATTGCCTGTGGGTCAATCACTGCGTTAACGGCGGGGTGAGCGATGACGCTGTCTGTGGTCGAGCCGAATACCAGTTGGCCCAGGGAGTGATTGGCTGTCTGGGCATAACAGAGGGGGCGGATGCCCAACCGATCTACGGCCAGGAGTGCTTGATGTTTTTTCTGGTCAATGATGGCCAGAGCAAACGGGCCGTGTATTTCTTGCAGTGCCTTAATGCCGTTACGCTGGTAGGAATTAGCAACGGCGGCAGCTGCGCCTTGGGCTTCGGCGAGTTTAGTTAAGACGTCGGAGTGCCAATAGGGATGCCCTTCGAATGCGATAAGCAGGCCATTTTCAATGCTTTTATAGATGCTGGCGTTGCCGTGCGGGGACCCGGCGCTAAGTGCTGATCCACCGTTGACACAGAGCGATGCGTGATCAGGGACATAGCTCGCTAACCCCTGCACCATCGCCGCAAGGAGCGCAGGCGCGGCCGGGGTTTCAGTGTTATTTATCCAACCACAAATTCCGCTCACGTCATGTCACTTTAAATAAAAAAAATCGTTTACTGGCATTGTGCATTCCCCCCACTCTCCGTTCTTATGGAAACGGAAAGTGAGTAAGGTGCCAATCCTGTTCGGTTTAGTTTTGGGTGTAATGTTATTCACATCAACTTTTTCATACTGCCATTTCGACCCACTGATCCTGCAACGACGGGGAAATCCTTGTCCCAAACGAATGTGAGAGATCTTCCAGGATTCCTCACTGCGCTCGCAAAAACACGTGTCCCAAGTTTATTAGTATTGAGCAAGATTTAACCGCAAAGACCATACAAAAATGCGTTAAATTTTATCTTAGAATTAGTATTTTAGCGACAAAAGATGCCAGAAGTTAAATGGCCTGATCCATCCATGGGGTATGATGTGTGACCAAGGCATAATTTTTGGCTGCCAAAGCGTGTGTCCGCGTAAGGGGCCATCGCCATTTTTAGGTTAATTAAGGGGCTTACGGCATTGAATAAGCCACATGTACACTCGGTCGCCGTGATTGGTGGCGGACCAGCGGGGTTAATGGCTGCCGAGATTTTAAGTGGCGGGGGGATGCGGGTTGATGTGTATGACGCGATGCCTTCTGTTGGACGCAAATTTTTGCTGGCAGGTAAAGGCGGCTTGAATATCACTCATGCTGAACCCAGCGAAGCCTTTCTATCGCGCTACGGCGCGCGGCGTGTGCAGATTGGGGCGTTGCTGGATACATTCGGGGCAGATGCATTGCGTAACTGGATTCATGGTCTGGATATTGATACTTTTGTTGGCACCTCCGGGCGTGTTTTTCCTGTCGAAATGAAAGCGGCACCGCTGTTACGTGCATGGTTGCAGCGCTTGCGTGCGGCGGGAGTGCGTTTTCATGTGCGGCATCGCTGGTATGGGTGGGATCGCGTGAGTGGAGGTGATATATGTAGTGCATTGGGCGTTGGCGCGCTACGTTTTGTCACCCCATCAGGTGAACAAGTGGTGCACGCTGAGGCGGTGGTGCTAGCATTGGGCGGGGGCAGTTGGGCACGGCTTGGATCCGATGGCGCGTGGGTGCCAATACTGGACCACCATGGAGTATCGGTTGCCGCGCTGGAACCGTCCAACTGTGGCTTTAACGTGGACTGGAGCGAACACTTTCGTACGCGGTTCGCAGGGCATTATGTAAAGCCGGTGGCCGTGGCTTT
The DNA here is from genome assembly GCA_046590885.1 of Gammaproteobacteria bacterium. Lineage (GTDB taxonomy): Bacteria > Pseudomonadota > Gammaproteobacteria > Ga007554. Next base: position 4,180 of record JBKJTS010000027.1, on the reverse strand, counting down.
TGCCAGTTCGAGTGGTGGATCTGGTAATACTGCGTACCGCAAGCAAGGCGAATTCGTAGTGACGGCAAGCGGTGTTGAGGGCGGTGTGATATATACGTTGTCGGCTAGTTTACGCGACCAAATTACTGCTACCGGTGCGGCGCTCATTCATCTTGATCTATTGCCCGACTGGACAATACAGCGTGTCATCGACGCTGTGTCCCGCCCACGCGGTTCCCGCTCATTCGCAACGCACCTCAAAAGCCGTGTGGGTATTCATGGTGTTAAGGCTGGATTAATCCATGAATGTTTATCGCCGCAGGATTGCACCGAACCGACTCGGCTCGGTGCAGCCATTAAAGCGCTGCCACTGCGGCTACTTTCGCCACGTCCCCTCGACGAAGCGATCAGCAGCGCCGGGGGCATTCGTTTCGAAGCATTGAATAAACACCTGATGCTGAATGTTCTGCCGGGTGTGTTCTGTGCAGGGGAAATGCTGGATTGGGAAGCGCCCACTGGCGGTTATCTGCTTACTGCGTGCTTTTCCAGTGGCCGGGCAGCAGGTCTGGGTGCGTTGGCCTGGCTAAGGAGCTGTTCATAAAATTTTATAAACGGCGAAATTGTGCATAAAAAAACAGCCCCGTCTCAATGAGGTGGGGCTGTTATTACAGATCGCGGATGAGATTTGCTCGCTATTGAAAGCTTAATCGTCGCCGCTGGTCGCGCCAAAGATATGCAGCAAGCTGGCAAACAAATTGTAGATGCTGACAAACAGCGAAACCGTTGCGATAATGTAATTTGTTTCCCCGCCGTGAATGAGCTGGCTAGTTTCAAACAGTATCAAACCCGAAGCCAGCAGCACAAACATTCCCGACACCGCCAGTGCCAGCATCGGCATCTCAAAGAATATGGCGCCCAATCCGGCCAGAAACGCCACCATCACGCCTACAAACAGGAAGCCCCCCATAAAACTGAAATCTTTGCGGGTTGTCAGGGCGTAGGCCGACAGACCCAGAAACAGCGCGCCAGTGGCGCCCATGGCGCTCATGACCACCTGACCACCGTTGGGCAGGCTCAGGTAATGGCTGATAATGGGGCCGAGGGTAATACCCATGAAACCGGTCAGGGCAAAAACTGATAGCAGACCCCAAGCACTGTTTTTCAGCTTATAAGTTAAGAACAGCAATCCTAGGTAACCCACCAGTGTGATGATAATGCCGGGGTGGGCCAGGTTCAGGGCAATCGACACGCCCGCCATCGCCGCGCTGAACAGCAGCGTCATGGACAGTAGCATATAGGTGTTTTTAATCAACTTGTTAGTGGCGATTGTAGAGCCAATCGCCTGGACAGTCGGTTGCTGATAGGTGTTCATTTTTGCGCTATCTCCTAGATGGGTATGAAGCCAATTTTGATCGTATCCAAAAACTTAGAGTGTCTGAACCACTTATTGTTCCCCATTTTATCGGCTATGTGCGACGATTGCTATACGGAAAACACAGCATTTTCTGATCTTATGACAGGAAGTCCAGCAAATTCTGGTGGAATTTCAGGATGCTTTTAGGGTATCCTGCGATGGATAACCTGGATTGATTGTTTCTGGAGAGGTGGCTGAGCGGTCTAAAGCGACGGTCTTGAAAACCGTTGAAGGGAGACCTTCCGTGGGTTCGAATCCCACCCTCTCCGCCATACCGCGTGCAGCCTGTACCCCTGTAATAGACTATTTCCATGAATTCCCTTCCTCCCGCTATTTTCCTGATGGGGCCGACGGCGGCGGGTAAGACTGATCTGGCGCTGGAGCTGGTTCGGCATTTTCCGTGCGACATCATCAGCGTCGACTCAGCCATGATATACCGTGGCATGGACATTGGCACCGCCAAACCCAGCCCCGCTCAACTGGCGGCGGCGCCACATCGCCTCATTGATATTCTTGACCCTGCCGAGATTTATTCAGCCGCCCAGTTCCGGCATGACGCCTTACGCGAAATGGCGCAGATCACCCAGTCCGGTCGTATTCCTTTGCTGGTCGGTGGCACCATGTTGTATTTCCGGGCCTTGCAATACGGTTTATCTGACTTACCTGCCGCAGATGAAACCGTGCGTTCAAGGCTTCAAGACGAGTTGCAGCGCAATGGCTTGGCCAGCCTGCATGCCAGATTGGCGCTAATAGATCCGCGTGCCGCAGCTCGCATCCATCCCCATGACACCCAGCGCATTCAACGTGCACTTGAGGTATATGACGTTAGCGGCGTATCTTTAAGTGATCTCATCGCATCTCAAACCAGCGATGAGCTGATTATGGAGCCCAGCACCTTGCGGGCTATGCCGCGAATTGTATTTCCCTACTGCGCCATAAAGATTGTGATCTTCCCTAATGACCGGGCTGAGTTGCATCGCCGTATCGAAGTGCGATTTAAAGCCATGCTCACTCACGGGTTGATTGGTGAGGTAGAGACCTTGCGCCGCCGTGGTGACTTACATATGGATCTGCCCGCATTGCGTGCCGTAGGTTACCGGCAAGTGTGGAATTATCTGGAAGGGGAAATGAGTTATGATCAGCTGAAGGAACGCGGTATTTTTGTCACTCGGCAGTTTGCTAAGCGACAATTGACTTGGTTACGTTCTGCCCACGACACGATAAAGTTTGATATTTCTGAAAATATTTTTGATAAGGTCTTGAAACATTTGGGTACTACCCTTATCTAACATAGAGTTATACAACAACTGTGATATGATTATATTATAGAATAGTCTGAGCCTTCATCAGTTTACTGTAAAATAAAATATTGGAAGTTGTGGGATTTTTATGGGTCGTGGCCTAATATGTATTCAGGCATCTTGGATTACGTGTAAATAGCGTAACAAATGTAAGTCAGTTGAGCCAGCAAAAGGTTGATATGGATAACATAACCAAAAACAAAGGAGATACAAATATGACTAAAGGGCAAAGTATACAAGACCCTTTTTTAAATGCCCTGCGCAAGGAGCGCGTACCTGTGTCCATTTATCTGGTTAATGGCATCAAACTCCAAGGTCAAATTGAATCGTTTGATCAGTTTGCTGTGCTATTAAAAAATACTATCAGCCAGATGGTATATAAGCACGCCATTTCGACGATCGTACCGGCTCGAAATATCAAGTTGCCCGGCAGTAATGATGCCTCAGCCGATGCTAATGCTCTTAGTCATGCCACTAACCATGCCCCGAGCCATGAAAGCGAAGATGAATAACCCCCATTGGTAAAGTTAATTGAATACCCTCGTTACAGAGAGCGTGCAATACTTGTCAGCGTGAATTTTCAAGCGGCAGGAATGTGTGAAGAACTGGATGAGTTTCGCGAGCTGGCATCATCAGCGGGGGCGGAGGCCGTGGCGGTTATAGCCGCTGCACGCAAAACCCCTGACGCACGTTATTTCGTGGGCAGTGGTAAAGCTGAAGAAATACGCGCTTGTGTCGAGAGCATGAAAGCCGATGTGGTGTTGTTCAACCATGAATTATCGCCGGGCCAAGAACGTAATCTCGAACAATTATTACAATGCCGCGTGCTGGATCGTGTAGGCTTGATTCTTGATATTTTCGCGCAGCGCGCGCGGTCGTTTGAGGGTAAATTGCAGGTTGAGTTGGCTCAATTGCAGCATCTTTCCACACGTTTGGTGCGTGGCTGGACGCATCTCGAGCGACAGCGTGGCGGTATCGGGCTGCGCGGCCCAGGCGAAACTCAGCTGGAAACTGATCGTCGCCTGATTGGTGCGCGCATCAAACAGCTTAACAAGCGTTTACACAAGGTCGGTGGTCAGCGCGATGAACGCCGCAAGGCACGTCGCAAGGCGGCTGTACACACTGTCTCATTGGTGGGTTATACCAATGCTGGTAAATCCACCTTGTTTAATCGTCTGACAGGGGCTACAGTGTACGCGGCTGATCAGTTGTTCGCGACCCTTGATCCCACCCTGCGTCGGTTAGAATTACCGGGCGCCAAGGCTGTCGTACTGGTTGATACCGTAGGGTTCATTCGCCATTTACCGCATGATCTTGTCGCCGCATTCCGTTCCACGCTTGAAGAAACCTGTGAAGCGGCCTTGGTCTTGCACGTGATTGATGCGAGCACTGAAAATCGTCATGGATGCATACAACAAGTAGACGAAGTACTAAAAGAAATTGGTGCCGATGAAATACCCCGAATTGAAGTCTACAATAAAATAGA